>NZ_JAKRMS010000132.1 GCF_022346185.1 Cellulomonas sp. ACRRI
GCGCCGCGGGGCGCGGGGGCGGAACCGGGGGTCGCGCGGGGCGCCCAGACGTCCTCCGGCCGCGGGCCCGGGTGCTCCGGCGCCGCGCGGCCCGACGTCGCCACGGCGGCGGCTGCGACGAGAGCGGCGGTCCCCATCGTGCCGGCCGCGGAGGTGCCGCCCGCGGCGGCGGCCGGTCCGGGCCCGATCACGGCGTGCACCGGGGCGGGGCCGAGTGCGAGGGGAACGGTGCCCGCGGCGGCCGACGCTGCGGCGCCCCGGCCCGCCGGCGCCGCGGTGTCGACGGCGACCGACGCTGGGGTGGCGACGCCCACGTCCACGCCCGCCGGCGCTGCGGTGCCCACGCCAGCCGACGCCGCGGTGGCCACGCCCGCCGGCGCTGCGGTGCCCACGCCAGCCGACGCCGCGGTGGCCACGCCCGCCGGCGCTGCGGTGGCCACGCCAGCCGACGCCGCGGTGGCCACGCCCGCCGGCGCTGCGGTGCCGACGTCCACGCCCGCCGGCGCTGCGGCGCCCACGCCAGCCGCCGCTGCGGTGCCCACGCCAGCCGGCGCTGCGGTCCCCGCGCCGGCCGGCGCCGCGGTGCCCGCGCCCGCCGCCGGCACCCCCGCCGACTCGAGCGGGAACGACCACGCCACGTCCCACGGCCGGCTGTGCCGCGCCCGCCGGCCGCCCGGCGCGTGCGGCGGCGGGGCGGCGCCGAGCCGCGGCGCGGGTGCCGGCAGCGTCGCGAGGATCCGCGCGCGGGCGGGGAGCTCGACGCCCCGCCAGAGCAGGAACGCCAGCGCGGCGGACGCGACCAGCACCAGCCCGATCGCCGCGGGCCCGCGCACGGGCGTCGCGACGACGACCTTGATGACCAGCTCGTGCAGCAGGTAGAAGGAGAACGACAGCGCCCCGCCGAGCTTCACCGCCGGGTGCAGCGCCCACCGGTTCCGCCCGTCGATGTCCCCCCAGGCGCACCCCGCGGCGAGCGGGGCGAAGACGGCCGCGAGCACGGCGGTCAGCGCGGTCGGGTGCACGTCCACCGCGGCCGCGCCGAGGACGCAGGCGGCGAGCACGGCGAGCAGCACCCCGGCCGGCACCCGCGGCCGCCAGCCCTCGCGCACGGCCAGCGCCGCCACCATGCCGAGCAGGAACTCCGGCAGCCGGGCGGGCGGCAGGTGGAACAGCACCGGGATGAGCGTCGGCCAGGCCAGCGCGACGGCGACCGGGGCGGCGAGCGCGGCCCCGGCGACGACGACGCGCGTGCGCGCGGTCATCCGGCGCAGCGCCCAGAGCAGCGCCGGGAACGCGGCGTAGAAGGCGATCTCGCAGGACAGCGACCAGGCGACGCCGTTGACGGCGAACACGACGTCGCGGTCGGGCGACCAGGCCTGGACGAGCAGCGCGCCGGACAGCAGCGTGCCGGGGTCGACCCGGCTCCCGACGACCAGCACGGTCACCGCGAGCCCGATCGCGAGCGCGGTGAGGTGGTTCGGCAGGATCCGGGCGAGCCGGCGGGTGTAGAACGCCCCGAGCGTGGTGCCGGGCTGCGCGGTCCAGGTGAGCACGAATCCCGAGAGCACGAAGAACAGCCCGACGCCGGTGTAGAACGCGCTGGAACCGCGCAGCACCTGCAGGTTCCAGGAGTTCACGTGGTAGAGCATCACCAGCAGCGCGCCGGCGGCCCGCAGGCCGTTGAGGCTCCACAGCACGGGCAGGCGGTCGCCGCTGGGCGCGGTACCCGTCACTTCGCCCTCCCGGGGTGGCAGTCGTCGGCCGGGGCTGGTCGCGGCTGCGCGGGAGCCCCGCGGCAGGCCTGTCGTTGCGGTGCAAATTAGGACAAACGGTGCAGATCGTGTCAAGGGGGGTGCGACCGTCCGGGTGAGTGTGTCGGTGGTCGCTCGTACAGTGGACGCCTACGACCCCGGATCCGCTGGATCCGGGGTTCTCGTGCTGACCGCGCCCCGCCGCCGGCACCCCGGAAGGAACCCATGAACGTCGCCGGACTGCTGCCCGTCCTCCTCACCGACCCCGCCGTCGCGCGCGCCGTCTCCCTCGTCCCGTCCCGCGGCGAGGTCGACGTCGTCGGGCCCGCGGGCATCCGCCCGCCCCTGCTGGCCGCGCTGGCCGGTGCCCGCGGCGGCGCCCCCGCCGACGGAGCCGCCTCCGCCGGGAAGCGCCCCGGCCGCCCGCTGGTCGTCGTCACCGCCACCGGCCGCGACGCGGACGAGACGGCCGCCGCCCTGCGCTGCTACCTGCCGGACGACGACGTGGCCGTGCTCCCGTCCTGGGAGACGCTGCCGCACGAGCGGCTCTCGCCCCGCAGCGACACCGTCGCCCGCCGGCTGGCCGTGTTCCGCCGGCTCGCGCACCCGGACCCCGAGCCCGGCCACGCCGGGCCGATCCGCGTCCTCGTCATGCCCGTGCGCGCGCTGCTCCAGCCCGTCGTGGCCGGGCTCGGCGAGTTGGAGCCCGTCTCCCTGGACGTGGGCCAGCGGGCCGACCTGTCCGACGTCGCCGAGCGGCTGGTCGCCGCCGCCTACAGCCGGGTCGACATGGTCGAACGACGCGGCGAGTTCGCGGTGCGCGGCGGCATCCTCGACGTGTTCCCGCCGACCGAGGACCACCCGCTGCGCATCGAGTTCTGGGGCGAGGACGTCGAGGAGATCCGCTGGTTCTCCGTCGCCGACCAGCGCAGCCTCGAGGTCGCGAGCCACGGCCTGTGGGCGCCGCCGTGCCGGGAGATCCTGCTGACCGAGGAGGTGCGCGAGCGCGCGGCGTCCCTGGTCGAGCGGCTGCCCGGCGCGGTCGACATGCTCGACAAGCTCGCCCAGGGCATCGCCGTCGAGGGCATGGAGTCCCTGGCCCCGGCGCTCGTGGGCGACATGGTCCCGGTGCTCGACCTGGTGCCCGACGACGCCCTGCTCGTCCTCGCCGACCCCGAGCGGGTGCGCCGGCGCGCGCACGACCTCGTCGCCACGACCGAGGAGTTCCTGCAGGCCGCGTGGACCTCCGCCGCCGCCGGCGCCGCGACGCCGCTCGACCTGTCCGCCGCCTCGTTCGCGTCGTTCGCCGAGGTGCGGGCGCTCGCGGCCGTGCGCGGCCTCGGCTGGTGGACGCTGAGCCCGTTCACGCTCGACGCGGACGCCGTCGACGCGGCGGACGGCACCGTGGCCGCCGACGACGTCCGCCGCACCGAGGACGGCGTCGAGACCGTCGTGGTCGCGGCCCGGGACGTCGAGCGGTACCGCGGGGAGGTCGACCGGGCGGTCGCCGACGTGCGCCGGCTGCAGCAGGACGGCTGGCGCCTCCTGCTCGCCACCGAGGGTCACGGGCCCGCGCAGCGCATGGCCGAGCAGCTGCGCGCCGCCGACGTGCCCGCCCGCCTGGTCCCGGCGCTCGAGGGTGAGCTCGAGGGCGGCGTCGTCCTCGTGATGCCCGCGCAGGTCGGCCCGGGCTTCGTCTCGGAGGACCTGCGGCTCGCGGTGTTCTCCGAGTCCGACCTCACCGGCCGCCCCGGCGCGTCGACCCGCGACATGCGCAAGATGCCCAGCCGGCGCCGCAACGTGGTCGACCCGCTGCAGCTGCGCCCGGGCGACTTCGTGGTGCACGAGCAGCACGGCGTCGGCCGGTTCGTGGAGCTGATCTCCCGGACCGTCGGGTCGGGCGCCGCCGCCGCGACCCGCGAGTACATGGTCATCGAGTACGCGTCGTCCAAGCGCGGCCAGCCGGGCGACCGGCTGTTCGTGCCGACCGACCAGCTCGACCAGGTGACCAAGTACGTCGGCGGCGAGGCGCCCAGCCTGAACAAGATGGGCGGCTCCGACTGGGCCAAGACCAAGGGCCGGGCCCGCAAGGCGGTCAAGGAGATCGCCGGCGAGCTCATCCGGCTGTACTCCGCCCGGATGGCCACCAGCGGCCACGCGTTCGGCCCGGACACCCCGTGGCAGCGCGAGCTGGAGGACGCGTTCGCCTACGTCGAGACGCCCGACCAGCTGGCGACGATCGACGAGGTCAAGCGGGACATGGAGAAGCCGATCCCCATGGACCGGCTGGTCTGCGGCGACGTCGGCTACGGCAAGACCGAGATCGCGGTGCGCGCGGCGTTCAAGGCGGTGCAGGACGGCAAGCAGGTCGCCGTCCTCGTGCCGACCACCCTGCTCGTGCAGCAGCACCTGGACACGTTCACCGAGCGCTACGCCGGGTTCCCGGTGACCGTGAAGGCGCTGTCGCGGTTCAACACCAAGGCCGAGTCCGAGGCCGTGGTCGACGGCCTGCGCGACGGCAGCGTCGACGTCGTCATCGGCACCCACCGGCTCATCACGGGCGAGGTGCGGTTCAAGGACCTCGGCCTGGTCATCATCGACGAGGAGCAGCGGTTCGGCGTCGAGCACAAGGAGACGCTCAAGGCGCTGCGCACCAACGTCGACGTGCTCGCGATGTCGGCGACCCCGATCCCGCGCACGCTCGAGATGGCGGTGACCGGCATTCGGGAGATGTCCACCCTGGCGACCCCGCCGGAGGAGCGGCACCCGGTGCTGACCTTCGTCGGCGCCTGGGAGGAGAAGCAGATCTCCGCCGCCATCCGCCGCGAGCTGCTGCGCGAGGGCCAGGTGTTCTACGTGCACAACAAGGTCGAGTCGATCGAGCGCACCGCGGCCCGGCTCAACGAGCTCGTGCCCGAGGCCCGGATCGCGGTCGCCCACGGCAAGATGAACGAGCACCAGCTGGAGCAGGTGATCGTCGACTTCTGGGAGAAGCGGTTCGACGTCCTGGTGTGCACGACGATCGTCGAGACCGGCCTGGACATCTCCAACGCGAACACGCTGATCCTGGAGCGTGCCGACCGGCTCGGCCTGTCCCAGCTGCACCAGCTGCGCGGGCGCGTCGGCCGAGGCCGCGAGCGGGCGTACGCGTACTTCCTGTACCCGCCGGAGAAGCCGCTCACCGAGACGGCCCACGACCGGCTGCAGACGATCGCCGCGAACACCGACCTCGGCGCGGGCATGGCGGTCGCGATGAAGGACCTGGAGATCCGCGGCGCCGGCAACATGCTCGGCGGCGAGCAGTCCGGGCACATCGAAGGCGTGGGCTTCGACCTGTACATCCGCATGGTCGGCGAGGCGGTCGCGTCCTACCGCGGCGACCAGCCCGAGGAGCTGCCGGACGTCACCGTCGAGCTGCCCGTCGACGCGCACATCCCGCACGACTACATCGCGCACGAGCGGCTGCGCCTGGAGGCGTACCGCAAGCTCGCCGCCGCGGCGGACGAGACGACGCTCGAGGAGATCTCCGCCGAGCTCGTCGACCGGTACGGCCCGATCCCCGAGGCCGTGACCAACCTGTTCGCGGTCGCCCGGTTCCGGCTGCACGCCCGCACGGCCGGGCTCACCGACATCACCGCGCAGGGCAAGTTCGTGCGGTTCGCGCCGGTCGACCTGCCCGAGTCGGCGCAGCTGCGGCTCAAGCGGCTGTACCCCGGCTCGGTGCTCAAGCCCGCGCTGCGCACCGTGCTGGTGCCGTTCCCGACGACCGCGCGGATCGGCGGCAAGCCGCTGCACGGCGAGGCGATCATGTCCTGGGCGCGGCAGCTGATCGACGCGGTCGTGCTCGGCGACGTGTCCGCGGCGGCGGGGGTGGGCACGGCGGCGCGCTGAGCCCGGCCCCCGCGTCGGGGCCGGTCCTGGCCCCGCGCCCAGGACCGGCCCCTACGATGGGCCGGGTCGGGCGACGGAGAGCGACGAGAGGCCAGGTGTGCGGTGACGCGGAAGACGGTCCGGCGGACGGTGTCCGCCGTCGGGGTGCTGGCGGTGGCGGGCGTGCTGGCCGCGTGCGGCGGCGGGCGGCCCGGCGCGGCGGCGGTGGTCGACGGCCGGTCGATCCCGACCTCCGACGTCGAGACGGCGACCCGAGAGCTCGGCCCCGTGCTGCAGGGCGTCACGTCCTCCGCGATCCTCGGCGTGCTCGTCCAGGAGCCGACGGTCGCGGCGGCGGCCGCCGACGCGGGCGTGGCCGTCTCCGACGAGCAGGCGGCGGACGCCCTCGACCAGCAGGTCGCGGCCGCGGGCGGCGAGGCCGGCCAGGAGTTCTCCCCGACGTCGGTGACCGTCATGCGGTACCTGCTCGAGATCCAGGCGATGCAGGGCGCAGACGACGCGGACACGCTGCTCGCCTCCCTGCAGGAGGACCTCGGGTCGATCGACTTCACGGTCAACCCGCGGTTCGGCAGCGCGGACGAGCTGGGCACCATCGGCACCACGACCTACCCCTGGATCGTCTCCGCCGACGGCACCGCGGCGACCACCGCGCCGTGAGAAGGGCCGACCCCGCCGATCCCACCGCCGTCGCGGACCCGCTGCGGCGGCTCGTCGCGGTGATGGACCGGCTGCGGTCCCCGGGCGGGTGCCCGTGGGACGCCGAGCAGACCCACGCGTCGCTGGTGCCGTACGTGCTCGAGGAGGCCTACGAGGTCGCGGAGGCGGTCGAGGGCGGGGACCGGGGGCACCTGCGCGAGGAGCTCGGCGACCTGCTGCTGCAGGTGGTGTTCCACGCGCGGATCGCCCAGGAGGACCCGGCCGAGCCGTTCGACGTCGACGACGTCGCGGCCGACCTGGTCGCGAAGCTGGTCCGGCGGCACCCGCACGTGTTCGGCGACGCCCGGGTGGCGGACGCCGACGGCGTGAACCGGCAGTGGGACGCCATCAAGCGCGAGGAGAAGCAGCGCGAGTCGGTGCTCGACGGCGTGCCGCTCGCGATGGGCGCGCTCGCCCGGGCGCAGAAGATCGCCGCGCGGGCGGAGCGCTCCGGGCTGGCGGAGGCCGCGCCCGCACCGGGGGCGACCGGCATCGGCGCGGCCGACCTCGGCGCCCGGCTGCTCGCGCTCGTCCAGGAGGCCCGCGCCGCCGGGCTCGACGCCGAGGGCGAGCTCCGGCGGGCGACCGCGGCCTGGGAGCGGGACCTGCGGGCGGCGGAGCGCGGCTGACCACGGCGCGCCGGGCCGAAGGTCCGGGCCCCCGGCGAGCCCCGGGCACCAGGATGGGCGAGGCTCGGGGTGCACCCGCGGCCCGGTGCCCCCTGCCGGCGACGGCGGGCGCACCGCGACACCGGACGAGGAGGGGTCGATGCGCATCGGCGTCCCGAAGGAGGCCCGGCCGGGCGAGCGGCTCGTGGCCGCCACGCCCGCCACCGTGGGCCGGCTCGCGAAGCTGGGCTACGAGGTGGTCGTCGAGCACGGCGCCGGCGAGGCCGCGAGCTTCCCCGACGCCGCGTACGCCGAGGCGGGCGCCGCGCTCGGCGCCGCCGCCGAGGTGTGGGCGAGCGACGTGGTGACGACGGTGAACGCCCCGGCCGACGCCCAGGTCGCGGCCCTGACGCCGGGCGCGACGCTGGTCTCGATGCTGGCGCCCGCCGCGCACCCCGAGCGGGTCGAGGCGCTGGCCGCCCGCGGCGTCACCGCCCTGGCCCTCGACGCCGTGCCCCGCGTGTCCCGGGCCCAGGCGCTCGACGTGCTCAGCACGATGTCGAACGTCGCGGGCTACCGCGCGGTCATCGAGGCCGCCGAGGAGTTCGGCGGCATGTTCACCGGCCAGGTGACGGCCGCGGGCAAGACCCCGCCCGCCACCGTGTTCGTCATCGGCGCGGGTGTCGCGGGGCTCGCGGCGATCGGCGCCGCCGGCAGCCTCGGCGCCCAGGTGCGCGCGTACGACGTGCGGCCCGAGGTCGGCGAGCAGATCGAGTCGATGGGCGCGTCGTTCGTGCAGGCCGCCGCGGCCCAGCAGGAGGTGAGCGCCGACGGCTACGCCCGCGCGCTCACCGCCGAGCAGGAGCGGCTGACCGCCGAGATGTACGCCGCGGAGACGGCGAAGGCCGACATCGTCATCACCACGGCCCTGGTCCGCGGCACCGCGCCGCGCACGATCAGCGCCGAGATGGTCGCGGCCATGCGGCCCGGCTCGGTGATCGTCGACCTGGCCGCGTCCGGCGGCGGCAACTGCGAGCTCACCGTGCCGGGGGAGAAGGTGGTCACCGCGAACGGCGTGACGATCCTCGGCTACACGGACCTGACCAGCCGGATGGCGCGGCACACCTCGCAGCTGTTCGGCACCAACGTCGTCAACCTGCTCACCCTGCTCACCCCGGGCAAGGACGGGGCGCTGGTCCTCGACCTCGACGACCCGGTGCAGCGCGGCATGGCCGTGACCCGGGCGGGGGAGGTGCTCTGGCCGCCGCCGCCCGTGCAGGTGTCCGCGGCGCCGGCGGCGGAGCCCGCCCCCGCGGTCGTGGTCGACCCGGCCGAGCAGGCCCGCACCGCCCGCGAGGTCGCCCGCCGCCGCGGGCAGCGGCAGATGACCGGCCTCGCGCTCGGCGCCGTGCTGCTCGCCCTGGCGATCACGTTCTCGCCCGCCGCGTTCGCCGGGCACTTCACGGTGTTCGTGCTCGCGGTGTTCGTCGGCTACTACGTCATCTCGAACGTCAGCCACTCGCTGCACACGCCGCTGATGGCCCAGACCAACGCCATCTCCGGGATCATCCTGGTCGGCGCGCTGCTGCAGATCGGCAGCGACAGCTGGGTCGTCTCCGCGCTCGCGTTCGCCGCGGCGGCGGTCGCCGCCATCAACATCTTCGGTGGCTTCCTGGTGGCCTACCGGATGATCGGGATGTTCCGGAAGGAGGAGGCCTGAGATGCTCACCTCCGCAGCCCAGGGCGTGTACCTCGTCGCCGCCGTCCTGTTCGTCCTCAGCCTCGCCGGGCTGTCGAAGCAGGAGACCGCCCGCCGCGGCAACCTGCTCGGCATGGTCGGCATGGCGCTCGCGCTGGTCGCCACCGTCCTGCTCAGCGTCGACGTCTCCGAGCGCAGCCCGCTCGTCACCCTGCTGCTCATCGCGCTGGTGCTCATCATCGGCATCGCCGTCGGCACCTGGCGGGCCCGCTCCGTCGAGATGACGCAGATGCCCGAGATGATCGCGATGCTGCACTCGTTCGTCGGTGCCGCGGCCGTGCTGGTGGGGTTCAACTCCTACCTGACCGAGACGCACGCCGACGCGGTGCACCTGGTCGAGGTGTTCCTCGGCGTGCTCATCGGCGCCGTGACGTTCACCGGCTCGATCGTGGCCTACCTCAAGCTGTCGGCGAAGATGTCGTCCGCGCCGCTCACGCTGCCGGGACGCAACTGGCTGAACCTCGGCGCCCTGGTCGCGTCCGCCGGCGCTCTGGGCTGGTTCCTGGCGTCGCCGTCGCTGGTGCCGCTGCTGCTCATGACCGTCGTCGCGCTCGCGCTCGGCTGGCACCTCGTGGCCGCGATCGGCGGCGGCGACATGCCCGTCGTCGTGTCGATGCTCAACTCGTACTCCGGGTGGGCCGCGGCGGCCGCCGGCTTCATGCTGGACAACGACCTGCTGATCGTCACCGGCGCCCTCGTCGGCTCCTCCGGCGCGATCCTGTCGTACATCATGTGCCGCGCGATGAACCGGTCGTTCGTCAGCGTCATCCTCGGTGGCTTCGGCACCGAGGGCGGGACCGTCGTCTCGTCGGGCTCGTCCGAGGTCGGGGAGCACCGCGAGGTCCAGGCGGCCGAGGTCGCGGAGATGCTCAAGTCCGCGTCCAGCGTCGTCATCACCCCGGGCTACGGCATGGCGGTCGCCAAGGCGCAGTACCCGGTCGCCGACCTGGTCGCGCGGCTGCGCGCCGCGGGCGTCGAGGTCCGGTTCGGCGTGCACCCCGTCGCCGGGCGGCTGCCCGGGCACATGAACGTGCTGCTCGCCGAGGCCAAGGTGCCGTACGACATCGTCCTGGAGATGGACGAGATCAACGACGACCTGGCCTCGACCGACGTCGTCCTGGTCATCGGTGCCAACGACACCGTGAACCCCGCCGCGCTGGAGGACCCGGGCTCGCCGATCGCCGGCATGCCCGTCCTCGAGGTGTGGAAGGCCAAGCAGGTCGTCGTGTTCAAGCGGTCGATGGCCACCGGCTACGCCGGCGTGCAGAACCCGCTGTTCTTCCGCGAGAACACGGCGATGCTGTTCGGCGACGCGAAGGACCAGGTCGAGCGCATCGTCGCCGCGCTCTGACAGGCGTTCACCGTCCGGTCGCCGAAGGTCCCACCGCCGCACCGGACGGCGCGCACTAGGCTGAGGTCGCAAACCGACCCGTTTGACGAAGGAGCACCATGGCCAGCATCGAGGCCGTCGGCGCCCGCGAGATCCTCGACTCGCGCGGCAACCCCACTGTCGAGGTCGAGGTCGCGCTCGACGACGGCACCATCGCCCGGGCCGGTGTGCCCTCGGGTGCCTCGACCGGGGCCTTCGAGGCCGTCGAGCGCCGTGACGGCGACAAGTCGCGCTACCTGGGCAAGGGCGTCGAGGACGCGGTCAACGCGGTCATCGACGAGATCGCCCCGGAGCTCATCGGCTTCGAGGCCACCGAGCAGCGCCTGGTCGACCAGGCCCTCATCGAGCTCGACGGCACCCCGAACAAGGGCAAGCTCGGCGCCAACGCGATCCTCGGCGTCTCGCTCGCCGTCGCGAAGGCCGCGGCCGACTCGGCCGACCTGCCGCTGTTCCGCTACGTCGGCGGCCCGAACGCCCACGTGCTGCCCGTCCCGATGATGAACATCCTCAACGGTGGGTCGCACGCCGACTCCAACGTCGACATCCAGGAGTTCATGGTCGCCCCGATCGGCGCGCCGACCTTCCGCGAGGCCCTGCGCACCGGCGCCGAGGTCTACCACTCCCTGAAGTCCGTGCTGAAGAGCAAGGGCCTGTCGACCGGTCTCGGCGACGAGGGCGGCTTCGCGCCGAACCTCGAGTCGAACCGCGCCGCCCTGGACCTCATCCTCGTCGCGATCGAGAAGGCCGGCTTCGTGCCGGGCAAGGACGTCGCGCTGGCCCTCGACGTCGCCGCCACCGAGTTCTTCAAGGACGGCGCCTACCAGTTCGAGGGCAAGGCCCTCGCGCCGGCCGAGATGATCGCGTTCTACGAGCAGCTCGTGTCGGACTACCCGCTGGTGTCCATCGAGGACCCGCTGTCCGAGGACGAGTGGGGCACCTGGTCCGAGCTCGTCGGCAAGGTCGGCGACAAGGTGCAGATCGTCGGCGACGACCTGTTCGTCACCAACCCGGAGCGCCTGGCCAAGGGCATCGAGCTCAAGGCCGCGAACTCGCTGCTGGTCAAGCTGAACCAGATCGGCACCCTGACCGAGACGCTGGACGCCGTCACCCTGGCGCAGCGCAACGGCTTCACCACGATGACCTCGCACCGCTCCGGCGAGACCGAGGACGTCACGATCGCCGACCTGTCCGTCGCGACCAACGCCGGCCAGATCAAGACCGGCGCCCCGGCCCGTGGCGAGCGCATCAACAAGTACAACCAGCTGCTCCGCATCGAGGAGGAGCTGGACGACGCCGGCCGCTACGCCGGCCTGTCGGCCTTCCCCCGCTGGAAGGCCTGAGCCCCCAGGCTCTCGACCGGAGGCCGGTGACCCCGCACGGGGTCGCCGGCCTCCGGCGCGTCCGGGCCCGCCCCGGCACCGCCCGCGCTTGTGCGGATCGTGTGACCGTGCGGACACGGCCGCGTCGCCTGCGAGGTCGCGGGCGCGGTGCGGGGCACAATCGGGACCATGCCCGCCCCTCGTCGTCCCGCCGCGCCCCGCACCGGCGCCGACGACGACGCGACCCGCGGCGGCGACCGGCGGGGCACCGCTCCCCGCACGCCGGCGCCCACGAAGGCGGCGCCCCGCACCGCGAGCATCCCGCGGTCGCCCGCACCCGCGTCCCGCTCGGGCGGCACCCCGGCGACCCGCCCCGCCGCCGCGTCGCGGTCGGCCTCCGCCCCGGCGACCCGGTCGGGGGCCCCGGCGCCGCGCACC
>NZ_JAKRMS010000133.1 GCF_022346185.1 Cellulomonas sp. ACRRI
GTTCCGCGACGGCGTCGACCTGACCCCGGCCGGGTTGGTCGCGGCGCTCGACGCAGGGCGCCGCGTCACGACCTCCCAGCCGCCGCCCGCCGGGTCCGCACCCGCTCGGCGACCTCGATCCGCCCGTCGCGCAGCACGAGCACCGGCCGCAGCCCGAGCACCGTCCCGAACGCGGCCGCGGCGGCGGACAGCCGCCCGCCGCGACGCAGGTGGTCCAGCGAGTCCACCACGAACCACGCCGCGGTCGACCGCCCGACCTGCTCGGCGGCCCCCGCCACGGACGCGCCGTCGGCGGGCCCCCAGACGGTGCCGCGCGCCGCCTCCGCGGCGGCCAGGGCGGCGAAGCCGAGCCCGAGCCCGGCGCTCCGCGAGTCGACGACGTGCACCGGCAGGGGCGCGAGCTGCGCGGCCAGGCCGGCGGCGCGCACGGTGCCGGACAGCTCGCCGGACAGGTGCACGGACACCACCTCGGCGGCCCCGCGGGCGGCGGCGGCCTCGTAGGCGGCGGCGAACGCGGCGGGCGGCGGCTGGGAGGTCGTGACGCGGCGCCCTGCGTCGAGCGCCGCGACCAACCCGGCCGGGGTCAGGTCGACGCCGTCGCGGAACCGCTCGCCGTCGGCCGCCACGTCGAGCGGGACGACGTCGATCCCCCACTCGGCGGCGTCGGCCGCCGTCAGGCAGGACGTCGAGTCGGTGACGACGACCACCCGGGGCGGGGCGGGCGTCGCCGGCTCGGGCTCGCCCCCCGCCCGCGGACCGCGCCAAAGCCGGCGTGCGACGCGCTCGGCCCACGCGGCCGGGGCCACCGCGACCCGCAGCGCTCCGCCGCGCGCGGCGCCGCTCCCCGCCCCCGCGTCGTGCGCGGCGGGCGGGGCGTCGGCACCTCCGGGCAGCGTCAGGCCGGCACCACGTTGACGAGCTTCGGCGCCCGGACGATCACCGTGCGCACGTCACGCCCGGCCATCGCCCGCTGGACGCCCGGGTCGGCCAGCGCGAGCTCGCGCAGCGTGGCCTCGTCGGCGTCGGGCGCGACCTCGGCCCGCCCGCGGACCTTGCCCTGCACCTGGAACACGCAGGTCACGGACTCCTGCACCAGGTACTGCGGGTCGACCGCCGGGAAGGGCTCGTGCGCGAGCGAGCGCTCGTGGCCCAGGCGGGACCACAGCTCCTCCGCCAGGTGCGGGGCCACGGGCGCGGTCATGAGCACCAGCTGCTCGGCGACCGTCCGCGGCACGGCGGGCAGCGAGGTCAGGTGGTTGTTCAGGACGATGAGCTTGGCGATCGCGGTGTTGATCCGCATGCCCTGCATGTCCTCGCCGACCTCGGCGATGGTCCGGTGCAGCACGCGCAGCGTCTCGACCGTCGGCTCCTCGTCGACCACGGTGACCTCGCCGGTCTCCTCGGACACGACGTTGCGCCACACGCGCTGCAGGAACCGCTGCGCGCCGACGACGGCTCGGGTCTCCCACGGGCGGGACAGGTCGAGCGGGCCCATCGACATCTCGTAGACGCGCAGGGTGTCCGCGCCGTACTCGGCGTACATCTCGTCCGGGGAGACGGCGTTCTTCAGCGACTTGCCGATCTTGCCGTACTCGCGGAACACCTCCTCGCCGTTCCAGGTGAAGCCGGACTCGACGGACTCGTCCTCGACCACCTCGGCGGCCGGGACGTACACACCCCGCGCGTCGGTGTAGGCGTACGCCTGGATGTAGCCCTGGTTGAACAGCTTGTAGAAGGGCTCGCGGCTGGAGACGTGGCCCAGGTCGTAGAGCACCTTGTGCCAGAACCGCGCGTACAGCAGGTGCAGCACGGCGTGCTCGACGCCGCCGACGTACAGGTCCACGCCGCCGGCGCCGTGGGTGTCCCCGGGGTTGTGGCCCGGGCCCATCCAGTACCGCTCGAGCGCGGGGTCGACGACCTGGCCGGTCGCGTGCTGCGGGTCCAGGTAGTGCAGGTAGTACCAGCACGACCCGGCCCAGTTCGGCATGGTGTTGGTGTCGCGGCGGTACACCTTCGGGCCGTCGCCCAGGTCGAGCGTGACGTGCACCCAGTCGTCGTTGCGGCTCAGCGGCGCCTCGGGCGAGGAGTCGGCGTCGTCGGGGTCGAAGGTGCGCGGGGCGTAGTCCGGCACGTCCGGCAGGTCGACGGGCAGCGACTGCTCCGGGATGGCGATGGGCAGGTCGTTCTCGTCGTAGACGATCGGGAACGGCTCGCCCCAGTACCGCTGGCGGCTGAACAGCCAGTCGCGCAGCCGGTAGGTCGTGGTGCGGGACCCGGCGCCGCGCTCGGCCAGCCAGTCGACGATCCGCGTCTTCGCCTCGGCGACGGACAGGCCGTCCAGGCTGATCTCGTCGTTCGACGAGTTGATGATCGCGCCGTCGCCGGTCCAGGCGCCCTCGTGGCCCTCCGGCGGCTGCACGGTGTGCACGACGGGCAGGCCGAACGCCTCGGCGAACGCGAAGTCGCGGGTGTCGCCGCCGGGGACGGCCATGATCGCGCCGGTGCCGTAGCCCATGAGGACGTAGTCGGCGATGAACACGGGCAGCTGGGCGCCGTTCACCGGGTTCAGCGCGTAGCCGCCGGTGAACACGCCGGTCTTGCGGCCGGCGTCGGCCTGGCGCTCGACGGCGGTCTTGGCGGCGGCCTCGCGGCGGTAGGCGGCGACGGCCTCGGCCGGGCTCGCGGCGCCCCCGCGCCACGCCTCCGGCACGTCCTCGTCCCAGGCCGGCTCGGAGTCGGCGACGATCGCGTCGACCAGCGGGTGCTCGGGCGCCAGGACGACGTAGGTCGCGCCGAACAGCGTGTCGGGGCGGGTGGTGAAGACGGTCAGCGGCTCGTCGGCGTCGGTGACCTCGAAGTCGACGTGCGCGCCCTCGGACCGGCCGATCCAGTTCCGCTGCATCGCGGTGACCTTCTCCGGCCAGTCGATCAGCGCCAGGTCGTCGGCCAGGCGGTCGGCGTACGCGGTGATCCGCATGTTCCACTGCCGCAGCGTGCGCTGGAACACCGGGAAGTTGCCGCGCTCGGACCGGCCGTCGGAGGTGACCTCCTCGTTGGCCAGCACGGTGCCCAGGCCCGGGCACCAGTTCACCGGCGTCTCGGAGACGTAGGCCAGGCGCTGCGCGTCGACCACGCGGCGGCGCTGCACGGCGTCCAGGTCGGCCCACGCGGCGCCGTCGGGCACCCCGTCGATCCCGTCCGGCACGGCGCGGGCGCCCGACTCGTACGCCTCGACCAGCGTCGACACCGGCCGCGCCGCGCCCGTGCCGCCGTCGGGACGCACGGCGTCCTCGTCGTACCAGGACTCGAAGATCTGCAGGAAGATCCACTGCGTCCAGCGCACGTAGTCCGGGTCGATCGTCGCGAACGACCGGCGCGGGTCGTGCGCCACGCCCAGGCGCTTGAGCTGGCGCGCCATGATCTCGATGTTCGCCTCGGTGGTCGTGCGCGGGTGCTGGCCCGTCTGCACCGCGTACTGCTCGGCGGGCAGGCCGAACGCGTCGTAGCCCAGGGCGTGCAGCACGTTGTCGCCCTGCATCCGACGGAACCGCGCGACGACGTCGGTCGCGATGTAGCCCAGCGGGTGGCCGACGTGCAGGCCCGCGCCCGACGGGTACGGGAACATGTCCATCACGAAGAACGGCCGCGCGCCCTCGCGGGCGTTCGCGCCGTCGCCGTCGGTCAGCGCGCTGCCGACCGGGTTGGCCGCGAAGAACGTGCCCCGCTCGACCCACTCGTCCTGCCACCGGAGCTCGATCTGCTGGGCGAGCTCGGCGGTGTACCGGAACGGCACGTCCTGGCCGCCGGCGGTGGCCGGGGCGGAGGCGGGGTCGGGCTGGGTGCTGGCGGGCGACGTCACCGGGGAAGTCTATCGACGCGCGCACGTCCTCCGGACGCCGGGGCGAGCGCCCCGGCCGCTCAGGCGGTCCGGCGCCCGGCCCGCGCCCCGCCCAGGGTCGCCGCCGAGATGGCCAGGCCGACCACGGTCAGCCCCGCCCCGACCCAGGCCGGCGCGACGTAGCCGAGCCCGCCCGCGATCACGAGCCCGCCGACCCACGCGCCGAACGCGTTCCCGGCGTTGAGCGCGGAGTGGCACAGCGCCGCACCGAGCGACGGCGCCGACGGCGACAGGTCCATCAGCCACGCCTGCAGCGACAGCCCGAGCACCTGCGTCGTCACCCCCAGGAGCACGATCGCCAGCACGCCGGGCACGACCCACTGCGCGAGCACCGCGATCAGCACGAGCGCGACGATCGTCGCCGCGAACCCGAGCAGCACGGTCCGGGCCACCGACCGGTCCGCCAGGCGGCCACCGAGGAGCGTCCCGGCCGTCATCCCGACGCCGAACAGCGCGAGCACCACGGGCACCGTCGCCTCGGCGATGCCGGTGACCTCGGTCAGCAGCGGCGACACGTAGGAGTACACGGCGAACATGCCGCCGAACCCGATCGAGCCCGCCGCGCACGCCACCCACAGCCGCCCGTTGCGCAGCGCCCCGAGCTCCGCGCGCACCGTCGCGCCGTCGCGCACCGGCAGGCCGGGCAGGAACCGCAGCAGCGCCAGCAGGGTCAGCGCGCCGAGCACGCCCACGGCGACGAACGCCACCCGCCAGCCGAACACCTGGCCCAGGACCGTCGACAGCGGGACGCCCACGACGTTCGCGATCGTCAGGCCGGCCATCATCGTGGCGACCGCCTGCCCGCGCCGCCCCGGCCCGGCGACGTGCGCGCCCATGACCGCGCCGACGCCGAAGAACGCGCCGTGCGGGAGGCCCGCGACGAACCGCGCCGCCACCAGCCAGCCCAGCGAGGGCGCGAGCGCCGAGAGCACGTTGCCGACGGTGAACGCCGCCATGAGGATCAGCAGGAGCCGCCGGCGGTCCATCCGGGCCGCCATCGTGGTCAGCAGCGGCGCCCCGACGACGACGCCCAGCGCGTACGCGGTGATCGCGTGGCCGGCCTCGGGGATCGTGCCGTCGAGGTCCTCGGCGATGAGCGGCAGCAGGCCCATCGTCGCGAACTCGGTGGTGCCGATCGCGAACCCGCCGAGCGCCAGGGCCAGCAGCGGCAGCCGGGCGCGGCGGCGGACCAGGTGCGGGTCCAGGACCACGTCGGTGTCGACGGCGGGCCCGGTGCCCGGCGTGCTCGTGTGCATGTGCGGCTCCCCGCGGTCGTCGTCGGTGGACCGCGTGGAACCCGGCGGCAAGAGCGCCGGGTGCGGCGGCCCGTCCCGGCAGACCGCGTCGGCGAGGAGTCCGGTGCCGCCAGCCTACCGGCCGGTCGGGTCCGTCCCGGGTGGCGGCGGCGCGCGTCAGGGGGTGTCGAGCAGCACCCAGATCGCGCGCGCGGCGACCTCGCCGAGCTCGACCGGTCGGGGCTCAGCGGCGGCGCCCACGGCCTCGGCCGCCGCGTCCGCGGCCGACCCGCCGGCGACAGGCAGCACCCGCACCGCGGTCATCCCGGCGAAGTCGCGGCGTTCGACGACCTCGACCCGGGCGTCCAGCACCACGCCCACCGAGGCGAGGTAGCGCAGCAGGCCGGGGTCGGCGTCGGAGATGCGGGCGATCCGGCCCGACCCCGAGGTGAGCTCCCAGAGCATGTCCGCGGCGGGCGTCGGCACGGTGCCGTCGGGCGCCGGGATGGGGTCGCCGTGCGGGTCGCGGGTCGGGTGGCCCAGGCGGGCGTCGATCCGCTCGACCATGAGGTCCGAGACGGCGTGCTCCAGCACCTCGGCCTCGTCGTGCACCTCGTCCCAGGCGTAGCCGAGCTCGCTGACCAGGAACGTCTCGATCAGCCGGTGCCGGCGGACGACCTGCACCGCGTGCCGGACGCCCTCGTCCGTGAGCGTGATGGCCGCGTACGGCGCGTGCTCCACCAGGCCCTGGTCGGCGAGCCGGCGCACGGTCTCCGACACCGTCGACGCCCCGACGCCGAGCCGCTCGGCGAGCATCTTCGTGGTCACCGGCGCCGTCGACCACTCGCGCGCGGTCCAGACGACCTTCAGGTAGTCCTGGGCCACGGGGGTCAGGTCGCTGGTCTCGCTCACGCCGACAAGGTTAGGGCCCGCGGCCGGCACCCACCCGCGTCGCACCCGCCGAGGTCGTCGGTTCCGTCCGCTGCGGGCGGTGCGGAACCGACGACCTCGGGCGGAACCGACGACCTCGCGGCCGCGGTCAGGCCTGCGCGTCGCGCCAGGCCACCCACTGCTCGACCAGGGACAGGTCGTAGTCCGGGCCGCCGACGCCGACCGTGAACAGGGTCACGCCCGCCTCGACCAGCGGCGCGGCCACCTCGGCGGGCGGCGCGCTCACCCCGACGCTGCGCTCGACCAGCGACGCGGTGTCCCGGCCGACGGCCGCGCCGTGCTCGTCGAGGATCGCGCTCTTGCGGGTCAGCGTGTCCAGGTCGCCGAACGAGTGCCACACGTCGGCATGCTCGGCCACGACGCGCAGCGTCTTCCGCTCGCCGCCACCGCCGATGAGGATCGGGATGTCGCGGGTCGGCGCCGGGTTGCCCGCCGCGAGCCGGGCCTTGATCCGCGGCAGGGCCGAGGCCAGCTCGGCGATCCGGGTGCCCGGGGTGCCGAACTCGTAGCCGAACTGGTCGTAGTCCTTCTCGAACCAGCCGGCGCCGACGCCGAGGATCAGGCGGCCGCCGCTGATGTGGTCGACCGTGCGGGCCATGTCCGCCAGCAGCTCGGGGTTCCGGTACGAGTTGCAGGTCACCAGGGCGCCGATCTGCACCCGGCTGGTCTGCTCCGCCCAGGCGCCGAGCATGGTCCAGCACTCGAAGTGCTTGCCGTCCGGGTCGCCGTAGAGCGGGAAGAAGTGGTCCCAGTTGAAGATCACGTCCACGCCCAGGTCCTCGGCGCGGCGGACCGCGTCCCGGATCTGCGCGTAGTCGGCGTGCTGGGGCTGGATCTGGACTCCGATGCGGAGCGGTCGCGTCATGGGTGCACCGTACGTCCGCGCGGACCGGCGTGCGCCCGGCGTCTACGCTGGCCGTCGCGCCGCACCGCGCGCACCACCGCGCCCGGCCGCGCGCCCGCACCCGATCCCCGGAGGTCCCCATGCCCGCCGCCGACACGTCCGCGCCGATCCCCCTGCGCTGGGTCGGACCCCTGCGGATCAGCGGCAACGTGATGTCCGGCGAGACCGAGGTGCCGCTGGCGACGTACGAGTCGCCCCTGTGGCCGAGCGTCCGCCGCGGCGCCCGGCTGTCGACGATGGTCGAGGGCGGGATCAAGGCCACGCTGGTCGACGAGCGGATGTCCCGGTCGGTGCTGCTGGAGGCCGACGACGCCGAGGCCGCGCTCGCCGCCTGGCAGCACCTGTCCGCCCGGCGCGAGGAGCTCGCGGCGGTGGTCGCCACCACCAGCCGGTTCGCCCGCCTGATCGACCTGCACGTGCAGATCGCCGCGAACCTGCTGTTCGTGCGGTTCGAGCTCACCACCGGCGACGCGTCGGGGCACAACATGGTGACCAACGCGGCCGACACGCTCATGGACCACGTGCTCGCGACCGTCCCGGGCGTCCGGTACGGCTCGATCTCCGGCAACTTCTGCTCGGACAAGAAGGCCACCGCGGTCAACGGCATCCTCGGGCGCGGCAAGAACGTCGTCACGGAGATCGTGCTGCCGCGCCGGCACGTCGAGCGGTTCCTGCACACCACGCCCGAGGCGATCGTCCAGCTGAACATCCGCAAGAACCTGATCGGCACGATGCTCGCGGGCGGCCTGCGGTCGGCGAACGCGCACTACGCGAACATGCTGCTGGCCTTCTACCTGGCGACGGGCCAGGACGCGGCGAACATCGTCGAGGGCTCGCAGGGGCTGACCCACGCCGAGGTGCGCGACGGCGACCTGTACTTCTCCTGCACGCTGCCGAACCTCATCGTCGGCAGCGTCGGCAACGGCAAGGGCCTCGACTTCGTCGAGGAGAACCTGACCCGGCTGGGCTGCCGCGAGCAGCGCGAGCCCGGCGACAACGCCCGCCGGCTCGCGGTGCTGTGCGCGGCGACCGTGCTGTGCGGCGAGCTGTCGCTGATGGCGGCGCAGACCAACCCGGGCGAGCTGATGGCCGCCCACCTCACCCTCGAGCGGGGCGCGCCCGCGAAGGGCTGACCTCGGCGTGATCGTGACCACGTTCACGAACGGGATGATTCCGGGCACCGTCGGCGTTCGGTGAGGAGCAGGTGAAGAGTCCCGACGCTCGCTGGTCGGTGCTCGCACGCAGGGCTACAGTCGTCCGGGCCTCGCGTGACCGCCGACGACGGCGGGCCGCACCGCAGGGCCCGTCACCACGCCGGGTCACCGCCCGCGGACGTCCAGCCCGAGAGGATCCCACCCCGACATGCAGCTCGGCATCGACGACCTGGCGTTCGCGACCGCGGGCCGGTACCTCGACCTGGCGGACCTGGCGCCCGTGCACGGCGTGGAGCCCGCGAAGTACACGGTGGGCCTCGGCCAGGACCGGATGAGCGTGTGCGCCCCGGACGAGGACGTCGTGACGCTGGCCGCGGCCGCCGCGCTCCCCCTGGTGGCGGACCTCGCCGACGACGAGCGCGCCGCGATCCGCACGGTGCTGCTCGCGACGGAGAGCGGCATCGACCAGTCGAAGTCGGCCGGCGTGTACGTGCACCGGCTGCTCGGGCTGAACCCCGCCGCGCGCGTCGTCGAGCTCAAGCAGGCCTGCTACTCCGGCACCTCGGCGCTGCAGATGGCCCTCGCGCTCGTCGCCCGGAACCCCGAGCAGAAGGTCCTCGTGATCTGCTCCGACGTGGCCCGGTACGACGTCGGCTCGTCCGGCGAGCCGACCCAGGGCTGCGGCGCGGTCGCGATGCTGGTCACGGCGAACCCGCGGCTGGTCGCGATCGAACCGGTCTCCGGCCTGCACACCACCGACGTCATGGACTTCTGGCGCCCGAACTACCGCACGACCGCGGTCGTCGACGGCCGGCTGTCGCTGCGCGCCTACACCGACTCCCTCACGGGCGCCTGGCAGGACTTCCGCGCCCAGGGCGGCGCCGAGTTCGGAGACATCGACGCGTTCGTCTACCACCAGCCGTTCACCAAGATGGCGGTCAAGGCGCACGCGCACCTGACCCGCCTGGTCGGCGCCCCGCGGGACGCCGAGGTGATGGACGCGCAGATCGCCGACACCCTGCGGTACAACCGCGAGATCGGGAACTCCTACACCGCGTCGATGTACATCGGCCTCGTGTCGCTGCTCGACCACGCCGCCGAGGACCTGGCCGGTGCCCGGATCGGGTTCTTCTCCTACGGCTCGGGCGCCGTCGGCGAGTTCTTCACCGGCGTGGTCCAGCCCGGCTACCGTGCGCGGCTGCGCACCGCCGCGCACCGCCGGCTCCTCGACGAGCGCGACCGGGTGTCGCACGCCGAGTACGCGCGGATCGTCGCGCCGGTGAACCCCGTCGACGGCGGTGACCACGACGTCGAGCGGCTGACGCGCGGCCCGTTCCGGCTCGCGGCGATCACCGGGCACCAGCGGGTGTACGAGCGCACCGAGGCCGCCTCGGCCGCGGTGGCCTGACCGGCGCGGGAGACGGCATGGCGGGGCGGCGCGTCGGGGACGAGGTCGCCGACGCGCTCGCCGCGCGCCTCGAGCACCCCGGTCACGCCCACGTGCGCCTCGGTCGTCAGCGGCTCGCGCCGCCCACCCGGCTGCTCGCGCTCGAACTGGCGGGCCCGGGCTGGACGGTGTCGCTGGCGGTCGGCGACGACGGCTGGGCCACCCTCGCCACGGGCGGCGTGCCGCTCGCGGAGCGCGACGTCTCCGAGGGGGTGGCCGGGTTCGTCGACGGGACCGTGCTGCCCCTGGTCGCGGCGCTGGACAGCGGCGCGATCGCGATCGAGCGCCGGCACGACCGCGGGGGCCGGCTGCGCAGCGCCACCGTGACGTTCGCCGGCAGTCCCCCGGCCGGGCTGCTGCCCGTGCACCGCTACCGGGCGCTGCCCGGCGCCCGCGGCTGACTACTGGTAGGTCACCAGGTCCGGCACCGGCTGCACCGCGTAGGTCTGCGCCGGGTCGAGCATCGGTGTGTCCTCGTCGTAGAAGTTCTTCCAGCCCCAGTGCACGTCCGGGGCGCCCTGGTGCAGCGTCGCCCAGGTCCCGGCCTTGGCGGGCTGGGAGCCCTGCCCGTCGGCGTGGATGATCATCGCGAGCTCGTCGTGGCCGGTGTGCAGCCGCTCGCGGTCGGTGATCATCCGCAGCGAGAACTGGTGCAGCAGGAACATCTTCTGCGGCAGCGCGCGGTCGCGCGTGAAGGTGGCGAGCCAGTCGGCGGTGGCGTTCACCTCGTCGATGCCGACGGAGCCGATCTGCCGCAGGTGCACCTGGTCGGGCGCGAGCCGCCACTCGGGGTCGAGCGCCAGCCCGACGTGCGGGTACTCCAGCAGCTCGGCGTACCGCTGCGCCTGGGTGAGGAAGTCCGTGCGGCCGGGCTGCAGGTCGATGACGACCGCCTGCCCCGCCTCCTGGGCCGCCTCGACCAGCGGGCGCAGCTCGTCCACGGACCGGCCCCGGGAGTACGAGCCGTCCGGCTCGGGGGCGGCCGACGCGATGGTGGCGATGATCTCGAGCGTCGGCACGACGGTGTCCGCGGTCAGCGCCCGGTAGGGGGCGGCGGTCTGCTCGGCCCGGGCGATCGTGGCCGGCACGTCCTGCTCCCCCAGCACGCCGAGCGCGGGGGTGCCGGGGGTGCCGTAGAGCGCGACGTACCGCTTGCCGTCGACGCCCGGGGCCGCCGCGGGGTCCGGGAACACCAGCTGGCCGCCGCCGCGCAGCTCGACGCCGGTCGCGGCGCTGGCGACCCGCGGGCCCAGCCGGGCGGCGTCGCCGAACGACGAGCCGACCGCGACGACCGTCTCCACGCCCGTGAGCGCCCGCACGGCGGCGGAGGTGGCGCGGGGGTCCGCCCCGGGCACGTCGACGACGGGCAGACCCGCGGCGCGGGCGGACGCGGCGGCGACGGCGGTGCCCGCGGGGGCGGCGTGCGTGTCCACGAGCAGGGCGGCGGCGTCGACGGCCGCCGGGCGCTCGATCGTGGTGGTCGGAAGGCCCAGGACGTCGCGCTGCCCCGGGGAGGCGTCGGGCGAGCCGGCCGGCCTCGCGGTCTCCGGCTCGCGACCCGCGTCGGTCGGCCCGGCGCCCGGGGTGCCGGACGGGGACGCCGTCGGGGCCGCGCCGTCGTCGGCCCGCGCCGCGCCCAGCAGGAGCGCCGGCTCCGGACCGGCGAGCGCCGCGACCGCGGCGACCAGCCCGCCGTCGTCGACCTCCTGCTCCTCCCCCACGTCGAGCCCGAGGTCGGCCAGCGCGGGGTCCGCGGCGTCGACGCCGTAGGTGCGCAGCCCGTCCGGCAGGTCGGCGGCCAGCGCGGCGCGCCCGTCCGGGTCGTCGTCGACCACGACGACGTCGGTGGTGCCGAGGCGGTCCAGCTCGTCGGCCACGCCGGCGCCCGCGACCAGCACCGGCGAGCCGAGCCCCACGGCCGCGGTGGCGGCGGGGGCGACGACCGCCGGGGCCTCGTCGGCGACCAGCACCGCCACGGGCGCCTCGGCGAACAGCGCGGCGCTCACCGCGAGCGCCGTCCCCGCCGCGGTCCCGTCCGGCACGACCGTGGCCGGGGCGTCGGGCACCGTCACGGCCGACCGCAGCGCCACCGCCGACGGGACCGCGTCGGGGGTGGCGCCGTCGGTCGCCCCTCCGGTGCACGCGGAGAGCACGCCGAGGGCGGCGAGCGCGGCGACGGCACGCCGCGGGCGGAGCCCCCGAGGCCGGGTCGGACGGGTCG
>NZ_JAKRMS010000134.1 GCF_022346185.1 Cellulomonas sp. ACRRI
GTGGTGCGGGCGGGGCGCGCACGCCCCGCCCGCACCCGGGTGGTCAGCCGATCGCCGACTCGACGCTGGTGACCATCGAGGTCCAGGTGCTGTCCGGGTCCTGGCCGGTGATCAGCGCGATCTGCGCCGCGTTCCAGAAGTCCCAGACGGCGCCCATCTCGGGGATGTTCGGCATCGGCACGCCGTTCTGCGCCGAGGCGAGGAAGCCTGCGATGACCGGGTCGTCGCTGACCTGCTCGGCCACGGCGGTCAGCGCCGGGATGCGCGGGTCCGCGTCGTACAGCGCATGCTGCGCCTCGTCGGTGGCGACGTAGTTGGCGAGGAAGTCGTTCGCGAGCAGCGCGTTCGACGACTGCGCCGACAGGTAGAAGCCCTGCACGCCGACGAACGGCGCCGCGGTGCCACCCCCGGCGGACGGGATCGGGCTCACCGCGACCTCGACACCCGCGTCCTGGTACGTCGGGATGGTCCAGGGGCCCTGGATGATGAACGGGCTCTGGCCGGTCGCGAACAGCTCGTTGCCGATGTCGTAGTCGACGGTGTCGGTGAAGTAGCCGGTGCCGGCGGAGCCGTTGTCGTGGATCCACCGGGCGTAGGCCAGGCCGGCGTCGCCGCCCATGCCGACCTCGGAGGTGTACGACCCGTCCTCCTCCTGGACGAACACCGGGGCGCCGAACGACGTCTGGAACGCGTACGACGTGTACATGTCCCCCTCGGCACCGTTCGTGTAGAGGATGAAGGGCCGGTCGCCGAACCCGGCGTCCGTGGCCATCCGGATCATCTCGTCGAACGTCTGCGGGGCCGTGTCGCCGACGAGCGCGGTGTTCTGGATCAGCGCGACCGACTCCTGCGCGTACGGCAGCGCGTACAGCTGGCCGTCGTAGGTGAAGGCGTCGAGCGTGACCTGCTCGAAGTCGTCGGCGCGCGAGCCGAGGCTGATCGTGTCGACGACGCCGGACTCGACGAACTCGCCGAGCCAGTCGTGCGCGCCGACGGTGATGTCCGGGCCCTCGCCCGTCGGGACCTGGGCGAGGAAGTCCGCCCGCAGGTCCTCGAAGTTCTTCTGCACGACCGTGACGGTGGCGCCGGAGTCGGCCTCGAAGTCGGCCGCGGCGTTCTTGATCGCCTCGGCGCGCTCGGCGTCCGACCAGATCACCAGCTCGCCGCCCGAGCCCTCGGCGGGGGCGCTGCCGTCCGCCGTGGTCGCGGGGGCGGGGTCGCCGCTGCACGCGGCCAGGAGAGCCACGGTCGCCACTGCGGCGACGCCGGCTGCGAAGTGCCTGCGCATGTGTCGTCCTTTCCGGGAGGGCCGCCGCGTGCGCGTCGATCGCGTCCTTGCGACCCGTGGTGGGTGCGGGGCGCTCGGTGCGTCCCCGCGGTGCCGGCTGCCGCACCGCCCCGTCCGCCGGAGGGACCCGGCGGGGCGGCGCGCAGCCTCGGTCGTGCGGTCAGCGACCACCCCCCTGCGGGCGGGCGGTGCGCAGCACCGCCACCTCCCCCGCGCCGACCTCGTACGACTCCCCGGCGTCGGTGCCGGAGAGCAGCTCCGTGCCCGGCACCCCGAGGGTGACCGGCTCGTCGCGGTGGTTGACCGCGACCACGTAGTCGTGGGCGTCGCCGCGCCGGACCGTGACCTCGAGCCCCTCGGGCAGCCCCGGGGGCACGACGCCGGCGTCCGCGTAGACCTCGGCGAGCACCGGGGCCAGCGCGTCCACGCCCAGCCGCGTGCTCACGTACCAGCCCGCGCCCGCGCCGTGCGCGTGCCGCGTGATGGCGGGCATCCCGTCGGCGGGCCCGCCCCGGTAGGTGCCGCGCACCTCGGCGCCGTCCAGGGCCAGGTGCTCGCTCCACGCGGCGGTCGGGATCGTCGTCCCGGCCAGCTCGACCGCGACCTCGTGCTGGGGCCGGACCGGCAGGAACTCCTCGACGGTGAGGCCGAGCGCGGCGCGCAGCGGGGCGCCGAAGCCGCCCTCGTGCACCGCGTCGTGCTCGTCCACGACGCCGGCGAAGCAGGACACCAGCAGGGTGCCGCCCTGGGCCACGTAGTCCGCCAGGTTCTTGCCGGCCGCCTGGGTCACCAGGTACGACGACGGGGCGACGACGAGGCGGTACCTAGACAGGTCGTCCTCGGGGTGCGCGAAGTCGACGGTCACGCCGTCGCGCCACAGCCGCTCGTAGTACGCGCGGACCCGCTCGCGGAACCCGAGCTCGTCCGACGGCCGCCACTCCAGGTCCTGGGCCCAGAGCGACTCCCAGTCGTAGAGCACCGCGACGTCCGCCAGCACCCGGGAGCCCCGGACCTCGGCGAGCCGGCCCAGCTTCGCGCCCAGGTCGACGACCTCGCGGAACACCCGGGACCCGGTGCCGGCGTGCGGCAGCATCGCCGAGTGGAACTTCTCCGCGCCGGAGCGCGAGGCCCGCCACTGGAAGAACAGGATGCCGTCGGCACCGCGCCCCAGGTGGGTCAGCGCGTTGCGGTGCATCTCCCCGGGGCGCTTGGCGATGTTGTGGCCCTGCCAGTTCACCGCCGACGTCGAGTGCTCCATCAGGATCCACGGCTTGCCGCGCGCGACGGACCGGGTCAGGTCCGCCGACAGCGCCAGGCCGACGTGCGCGTCCTCGTCCGGGGACCACAGGTAGTGGTCGTCGGACACCACGTCGACCTCGCGCGCCCAGCGCCACAGGTCGGTGTTGTACGACTGGTGGGCCATGAAGTTCGTGGTCACCGGCTGGGCGGCGTGGGCGCGGATCGCATCCCGCTCGGCGCGGAAGCACGCGCGCAGCTGCTCGTCGGTGAACCGCGCGAAGTCGAGCCGCTGCGCCGGGTTCGGGGTCGACGCGGTCGCGCCCGGTGCGCCGACGTGCTCCCAGTCGCCGTAGACCTGGCCCCAGAACGCGGTGCCCCAGGCGGCGTTCAGGCCGTCGAGAGTGCCGTAGCGCTCCCGGAGCCAGCCCCGGAACGCCGCGACGGACGCCGGGGAGAAGTCCTCGCCGACCGGCGCGCCGTACTCGTTGTGCACGTGCCACAGCACCACGGCGGGGTGGTCCGCGTACCGGTGCGCGAGCGCGCCCGCGATCCGGGCCGCCGCCGCGCGGTACTCGGGCGAGGACGGCGAGACCATGCCGCGCGAGCCCGGGCCGAGCGCGACCCCCTCGCGGGTGACGACGCGCGCCTGGGGGTACGTCGCGTAGAACCAGGCGGGCGGGGCGGCGGTGGGGGTGCCGAGGTCGACCGCGATGCCGTTCGCGTGCAGCAGGTCGAGCACGTCGTCCAGCCAGCCGAAGTCGTACTCGCCCTCGCGCGGCTCGAGCAGCGCCCAGGAGAAGATGCCGACGCTGACCAGGTTGACCCCCGCCTCGCGCATCAGGGCGACGTCCTCGTCCCAGACGTGGCGCGGCCACTGCTCCGGGTTGTAGTCGCCGCCGTAGGAGATCCCCCGCGTCGGCCAGCCGAACTCCGTCATCCCGCTCCTGCTCCCTCACCTCGCTGTGCACGGTCACAGTACGGTCCAGGCGGCAGCCCGGCACAGGGCGGCGTCGCCTCTGTTACGCAACTGTGACCGTGCACGGTGCAGACGCGCCGCGCGCGCCGGCGACGACCGAACCGCGGCAGCCGGCCCGGCGCGGCCCGGCGCGGCCCGGCGGAGGCGGCGAGGGGGTGGCCGACGCGTCGAGGGGGTAGCCGCCGACTACTCGCTCGACGCGTCGGCCACCCCCTCGCGGAGGGCTGCTCCCTCGCGGGCGACGTCGCGGTGCGCGCGGGTCAGCGGCGGGTGTGCGACGCCAGGGTGGCCAGGGTCAGGGCCACCGCGTCCTCGGCGAACGCGCCGCGCCAGTCCGGCCCCCGCTCGGCCGCCCAGGCGCGCCAGGCCGCCCCGCCCCAGGTGCCGGCGGCCGAGAACAGCGCCGCGGTCGCCGCGGGCAGCACCACCGACCGGCCGCGCTGCCGGGCCAGGACGACGCCGCCGAGCGCCGCCGCCACCGCGCGGCTCTGCGGGCCGGGCGGGTCCAGCCGGCTCGGGGCGCTGGGCAGCTTGTCGCCGGTCAGCTCCGCGACGACACCCAGCCGCGCGCCGAGCCGCTTGACCCGGCCGCTCGCCGGGTCGGCCAGCGTCGGGGCCGCGAGCGCCAGCGACGCCCGGCTGCCCGCGGCGACGCCGAGCACCGCGCTGCGCAGGAGGAGGCCGGCGGCGGTGCCCCGGCGCCGGGATGGCGTCCCGGGCGGCGCCAGGGCCACGGTCGGGTCGCCCGGGACGGGCCCGGGGCCGGCGCGGTGGTGCGTGCGGTGACCGGTGCTGTCGTGTCGTCGTCCCATCCACCGACGGTCCCGTGCCGGGCGCCGGTCGGCAACCGCAGGCACGCACGCGGGCGGGGAGCCACCCTCCGGCTCCCCGCCCGCGTCAGGGCTGTCGCCCCCTGCGCGCCCGGCCGCCCTCCGCGGCCGGGCGCGTCACCGGTCACCCGGCGAGATCGAGCGAGCCCTCGTCCACCGCGACGACGCTCCACGTCGAGCCGCCGGCGTCGGACAGCTCGTAGGCGGGCACCAGGAGCGCCGAGCCGTCGGCGCCGGTCACCTGGCTGACGCCGAGCCGCGCGCCGGTGATCGTCACCTGCTGGACCGCCCACGGGATCGCGGCGCCGGGCCGGGCGGTCGGGGGGACCGTCGGGTCGGCGGACGCGGACGACGAGGACGCGGCGGCGTCGTCGGCGACCTCGGCGCGGGCCAGCGGCATCACGCCGCCGAAGCCGGCGCCGAACCGCGGGTCGTTCAGCCGCTCGACGGCCGTCGCCGCGCCCACGACCGGGTACTCCCCCAGGTCGACCAGCGGCGCCAGCGAGCCGTACAGCGACTGCACGCCGTCGGCGACCAGCGTCACCGACCAGGTCAGCCCGGTCTGCTGCCCGTCGAGCACCTGGTAGGCCGTCACCGCCGACGAGCGGGCGTCGCCGGTGTCGACGACCTCGTACTGGAAGCCGTCCGGGTCCACACCGAGCGCGCCGATCAGGTCCCGCGCGGCGGAGGTGGCGGCGTCACCGGTCGGGGCGGGGCCGGCCGCCGGGTCGCAGGACGGGCCGACGACCGACGGCAGCGCCGGGTCCACCAGCGCCGGGTCGAGGGTCGCGGGCTCCGGGGTCGGGGCGACCTCCACCGCCGCGCCGCCCTCGGCGGCCGTGCCCGCCGCGCCGTCCGACGTCGCGCCCCCGCCGGGCTGGTCGGGGGCGGACGCGGTGCAGGACCACGGGTCGCGCGTCGGGTCGAAGTAGCTGAGCCCGGCCGTGCCGTCCGGCTGCAGCGACAGGCTCGGGCCCGAGCCGTCCTGCGACCCGACGGTCCACGCGCCGTACTGCAGGACCGGGTCCCCGGGGACGCCCAGGACGCCGGCGACGCGCGCGGCGGTCTCGGCCGAGAACACCGACGCGGCGTCGAACGCCCACGCGTGCCCCGACCCGGCGTCGTCGGCGAGGCCCGAGGCGGTGAACACCGCGCGGCCGCCGAACCACGGCGCGATCCTCATGTCCGCGGTCGACCCCGCTGCGTCCATCTTCATCGCGCCCTCCGCCGCGGCGCCGGGGACGGACAGGGTGATCGGGGCCCCGGCGGTGACCGCGTCGGCACCGCCCTCGGTGCCCAGGGCGTAGCCACCCGCCCCGGCCACGACGGCCGCGGCCGCGGCCACCGCGGCGACCTGGAGCCACCGCGAGCGGCGGCGGGGCTCGAGGGGGACGACCGCGGCGCCTGCGTCGGCCTCGACCCCGTCGGGAGCCCCGGTGGCCTCCTCGGCGGCGACCCGGCGGGCCACCTCGGCCCGCAGCGCGTCCGCGTCGAGCCGGGAGCCCGCGGCCGGGTCGGCGGCCCGGAGCCGCGCGAGCGCCTCGTCGTCGGGCGCCGTGCGGCCGGGCTGGTCCGTGCGCGCGGCGCCGCCGGGCGCGGCGCCGCCGGGCGTGGCGCCGCCGGGCCGGCCGGTGCGCGCGTCGTCGGGCCCGCCCGGCGAGCCGCCGTCGGCGGCCGGGTGCTGGTCGCGGTGCTCGTCCACGGTGGCCTCCTCGGGGTCGTGCGCCCGTCTCAGGTGCGGAGCGGGCGCGTCCACCCCCTCTGTGTCCCCGGGCCGCCGGGCCTTGCACACGCCCCGGCGACACCGGTGCGCGAGGTGCGGTCAGTCCGCCGCCCACACCTCGCGGAGCCGGGACCGCGCACGGGACAGCGCGGCGTCCGCCCCGCCGCGGGACACCCCGAGCACGAGCGCGAGGTCGTCGCCCGACAGCCCCTCCCAGGCGGTGAGCAGCAGCACCTGCCGGTCGCGGGCGCCGAGCCGGGCCAGCGCCTCGCGCACCCGCTCGTCGCGCACCGCCCGGACCGCGGGGTCGTCGGGGTCGGGCTCCTCGGGCACCGTCTCGACCGGGACCGGGCGGCCCTTGCGCCGGTGGTTCGCGAGCACGAACCCCGCGGTGCGGTAGAGCCACGGCAGCTCGTGGCCCTCGGGCACCTCGGCGCGCCGTCGCCAGGCGACGGTCAGCACGTCGGCGGCGAGGTCCTCGGCGTCGTCACCCGCCCCCCGGCGCAGCAGATACCGGTGCACCGCGGGCGCGTGCCGGGCGAACAGGTCCTCGAACCAGGGCTCGTCGCGCGCGGCGCCGGCCGCACCGGACTCAGCGGGCACGTCGGGGCCCGCGGGAGCGTCGGCGGGCACGTCGGACCCCGCGGCGTCCGTCCCGGCGGCAGGCTGTCGAGCGCTGTGCACGCGTTCCCCTCGCGTCGGTGGCGGGGCGCGCGCGACGGCGCACGCCTGTGCCACCACTGTGTCGCGTCGGGGCCGGTCCTTGCACCGACCGGGCGGGCGAGTCGCGCCGGGCCCGCGCGGGACCTCGGCGGCCGCCCGGCTCAGCGCGGCGCCGGCCCCACCGGGGAGATCCCCAGCTCGTGCACCAGCAGCAGGAAGGCCCGCCCGTACGGGGTCGCCGCCGTCTCCCGCCGCACCCGGTCCCAGTCGACCTGCTCCCGCAGCGCCCGGACGATCGCGATCATCCGCGTGAAGTCGCAGTAGTGCTCGCCGAGCACCCGCATCTTCGCGGAGATGATGTCCGTCGCGTCCAGCACCGGCATCCGGACGGCCAGCACCTCCATCACGTCGGACCGGGCGAGCATCTCGTGGGTGATCGGCTCGCCGACCATCCGGAACAGGATGTCGACCAGCGCCCCGTGGTGGAACGCCTTGAACAGCCAGTTCTCCGCGGGGTCCTGGACGTCCAGGCCGGCCGCCGCGAGCGCCGCCTTGGCCTGCGGGACGTCGTCCTCGGAGATCGCGAAGTCGGCGTCGTGGTCGGGCTCCGGCGCGCCGCGGGCCCAGGCGGCGTACCCGCCGACCAGGGCGAACGGGACGCCGGCCTCCTCCAGCGCGACCGCCGCCATCCGCAGGGCGTCCTGCAGGGCGGTGCGCGGGTCGGGCGGGTCCGCGGCACCGGGGCCCACCTCGGCACCCGCGACGGCAGCGGTGGCGGCGTCGGAGGTCATGCCCCCGGAGTCTGCACGACGACGCGCGCGTCCGCAGGACGACGGGAAGAATCGCGGGCGTGCGACTCGCGACGTTCAACATCCTGCACGGGCGGAGCCTGACGGACGGCAAGGTGGACCTCGACCGGTTCGCCGGGGCCGTCCGCGGGCTGGACGCCGACGTCCTGGCGCTCCAGGAGGTCGACCGCGACCAGCCGCGGTCGCACCAGGCCGACCTCACCGCGGTCGCCGCCGAGGCGATGGGCGCGCAGGCCCACCGGTTCGTCGCGACGCTGCACGGCCACCCGGGGACGTGGACCGCCGCGACCGGCGAGGACCAGCCGGCGATCGCCGCCTACGGCATCGCGCTGCTCAGCCGGCACCCGGTCAGCGCGTGGCGCGTGCTGACGCTCCCGACGCTGCGCCGCCGGGTGCCGATGGTGCACCGCGGCAACCGGCGGCCGTCGCTCGTGCAGGACGAGCAGCGCGCGGCGCTCGCCGCCGTGGTCGAGACGCCCGACGGACCGCTCACCGTCGTCGCCACGCACCTCACGTTCATCACGGCGTGGAACGTGATGCAGCTGCGGCACCTGGTGCGCGCGTGCCGGGCCCTGCCCCGGCCGATCGCGGTCACCGGCGACCTCAACCTCGAGGGCGCGACGCCGGCGCGCGTCTCCGGCTGGCGCTCGGTCGGCCGCGTCGACACGTTCCCGGTCGGGGTGCCGGACCGGCAGATCGACCACGTGCTGCTCGACGGGCCGGTGGTGCCGTCGAGCGAGCCGGTCGCCGTCGACACGGGGATGTCGGACCACCGGGCGCTGGTGGTGGACCTGGCGCTCGGGGACCGCCCGCGCTGACCGTCGGCGTCAGTCGGCCTCGGGGTCGACCAGGAACCACACGGTCTTGCCGTCGGCGCCGTGCTCGTCCACGCCCCAGGTGCGCGACAGCGCCTCGACCAGCGCCATGCCGCGACCGCTCACCGCGGTCGGCGCCGGGTGCTGCACCTGCGGGCGGGCGGGGCTCTCGTCCGTCACGGCGACACGCACGCCCCGGTGGTCGATCCGCACCGCCACGCGCACCCGGCCGTGCTCCGGCCCGTGCACGACGGCGTTGGCCACCACCTCGCCGGTCAGCAGCTCGATCACCTGGTTCGCCGACCCCGAGACACCCGACGCGGCCACCCGGTGCATGATCCAGTGCCGCGCCGCGCGCGGGGCCGACCGACGGGCGTCCAGGACCAGCTCGTCGTGCTCGGCGCGCGCGTCGGCGCGCCTCGCTCCCGGCGCCGAACGGAGGTCCCTGACGTCACCCACCCGCCTACTGTGCCTGACGCGGCGCGTGCGCGCTGACCGAACGACACGCCGGGTAGGGGTGTCAAGCCCGTGCCGGGGGGGGTGTCCGGTCCCGGCCCCCGGCCGTACTGTCGCAGGGCACGGCAGGCACCGGACCGGGCTCCGGCGCCGGTGCCCGTCGCCCAGCCGCCAGGAGGTCCCGTGCCCGTCGACGCCGCCGACGCCGCGCCCGGTCCCGCACCCGCGGGGCTCGTCCTGCGCTCCGCCGCGGGCCGCGGCACGCTGCTCGCGACGGTGCTCGGCTCGGCCCTCGTCTTCCTGGACGGCACGGTGGTCGGCATCGCCCTGCCGGCCATCGCGGCGGACCTCGGCGCGACCACCGCCGGGCTGCAGTGGACCGTCAACGGCTACGCGCTCACCCTCGCGGCGCTGCTGCTGCTCGGCGGGTCCCTGGGCGACCGGTTCGGCCGGCGGCGGGTGTTCGTCATCGGCACGGTGGCCTTCGCCGCGGCGTCCGTGCTGTGCGCGCTCGCCCCGACGGTCGGGCTCCTCGTCGCGGCCCGTGCGCTCCAGGGCGTGGGCGGCGCGCTGCTCACCCCCGGGTCGCTGGCGATCCTGCAGGCGACGTTCGTGGCCGGCGACCGCGCCAGGGCCATCGGCGCCTGGTCCGGTCTGAGCGGCGCGGCCGGGGCGGTCGCGCCCTTCCTCGGCGGCTGGATCGTCGAGCAGGTCGGCTGGCGGTGGGTGTTCGGCATCAACATCCCGCTCGCCGCGCTGGTCGTGACCGTGGCGCTGCGGTTCGTGCCCGAGTCCGCCGACCCGGAGGCGTCCGGGCGGCTCGACGTGCTCGGCACCGTGCTCGCTGGCCTCGGCCTCGGGGCGCTCACCTGGTCGCTCACGGCGTGGTCCGAGGAGGGCGGGCTGACCGGGCCCGTCGCCGCCGTCAGCGCCGCCGGGGTGCTGGCGCTGGCCGGGTTCCTGGTCGCGGAGGCGCGCTCCGACCACCCCGCACTGCCGCTGCGGCTGTTCCGGTGGCGGCCGTTCGCCGCCGTCAACCTCGCGACGCTGCTGGTGTACGCCGCGCTGACCGGCATCTTCTTCTTCCTCCCGGTCACGCTCCAGGTCGTGACCGGATGGTCGCCGCTGGCCGCCGGGATCGCCTCCCTGCCGGTGACCCTGCTCATGCTCCTGCTGTCCGCCCAGGGCGGGGCGCTCGGGGCGCGGATCGGCCCGCGCATCCCGATGACGGTCGGGCCGCTGCTGGCCGGCGCCGGGGCGGTGCTGCTCGGGGGCATCGGCGCTGACGCGGCCTACCTGCTCGACGTGCTGCCCGGGGTGCTGCTGGTCGGCGTCGGGCTGGTGCTGACCGTCGCGCCGCTGACGGCGACCGCGCTCGCCGCCGCGCCCGACCACCTGGCAGGGGTGGCGTCGGCGACGAACAACGCGGTCGCCAGGGTCGCCGGCCTGCTGGCGGTCGCCGTCCTGCCGCTGGTCGCCGGGGTCGGAGCGGGGCTGTCCGACCCGGACGTGCTGACCGACGCGCACCCGGTGGCGATGCTGGCGTGCGCGGGGCTGATGGCCGCCGGTGCGGTCGTGTCGGCCATCGCGATCCCGGGGTCGGCGGCGGAGGTGACGCCGCCGGCCTCGGCCGTGCTGGCGCGACCGGAGGCGCCCAGGGCTCCGGAGCCGCCGAGCGCGCCCACGGGATCCGTGGGCGGCGACGCCCGCGACTGACCGTGCGCGGCGGTCCACGGGGGTGCGCGACCTCCCCGTCCCGCCCGCGAGGCGCGCTCCGAGGACGACGGCGGCTCGGTGAGCGTGCGCCGAGTCCTCCACAGCGCGCGGGGCGTGCGTGGTCCCCAGAGCGGGTGCCTCGGCCGGGGGTGGTGTCGGTGGTGGCCGGTAGCGTTCTTGCATGGCTGACCTGCAGGAACACCCCGGAGGCGACGTGGTCGCCGGCCCGGTGCTGCCGGTCTACGCCGCCGACGGGACGTGCCTGACCGACTACGGCCCGGACCCCGTGGTGGCGTTCGGCGGGGCGCCCAGGACGGGCGAGCAACGGCAGGTCGAGGCGATCGCCACCTGCCCACCCGGGCCGGTGCTCGACGCCTGGCTGCGCGCGCTGGACCTGACCGTTCTCGCCCCGGCGATCCTCGTGGAGGTGGTCGCGGCCCGGGCCCGGATGGAGGCCCACCAGCACGCCGCGATGCTCGACGCCGTCGCGGAACTCGCGAACCGGCCCGAGATGAGCCCGCAGTGGTCACCGCTGGCCGGTGCCCCACCCACCCAGGGGTGCGTCGCCGGGGACGAGCTCGCCATGCGCCTCGGGTGGTCGCTGATGACCGCGAACAAGGCGGTGCACCGGGCACTGACCCTCGACGGGATGCTCGCCGCCACCCGCGAAGCCTTGGAGACGGGGCACATCGACGCCGGCAAGGCCGAGGTCCTCGCGAGCGGGCTGATCGACCTGCCCTACGAGGCCGCGCACGCCGTGGAGGACGCGGTCCTGCCCGACGCGGCCCAGTGCTCCCGCCGGCAGCTCGAGCAACGCGTCGCCCGCGAGGTCCGGATCGCCGACCCTAAGGGGGAGGCCGGCCGCAACACCCGCGCCCGGTGCACCCGCCGCGTCACCCGGCCCCGGCGACGCCCGCACGGGATGGCCGCGATGTGGGTGGTCCTGGCCGCCGAGGACGCCACCCGGGTCGACGGGGTCCTGCACCACGCGGCCCGCACCGCCAAGGCCCTGGGCGACCCCCGCACCCTGGACCAGCTCCGCGCCGACGGACTCCGCGACCTGGTCGTGGGCGACGTCCCCG
>NZ_JAKRMS010000135.1 GCF_022346185.1 Cellulomonas sp. ACRRI
GGGGCGGCGGGCGCGGCCGTGCCGGGGGCGGTCGGCGTCGTCCCGGCGCCGGGGCCCGTCCCCGGACCGGTGCCGGGGTCGGTGCCAGGCCCCGTCCCCGGATCGGTCCCCGGGTCCGTCCCGGGGTCGGTCCCCGGGTCCGTCCCGGGGTCCGTCCCGGGATCCGTCCCCGGGTCGGACGGGTCGGACGGGTCGCAGTCGAGCGTCCCGCCGCGCAGCGAGTGCCCGTCGGTCGCCGCGTCGTCCGCGTAGAACGTCGGCACCGTGCCGTCGGTGCACTCCGCCTGGGGCGCGAGCGCGAAGCCCTCGTTCGCGACGTTCCCCGAGCCTGCGGGCCGGTCGAACACGTGCGTGGCGGCGAACGCGCCGTCGGCGCCGATCTCGTGCAGCGCCGTCCGGCCCTCGCAGGCCTCGTCGCAGACGACCCACAGCGCGGCGCGGTCGGCGTCGAACTGCACGTCCGCGACGAGCGCGAGGTCGGTCTCGACGGTCGCGACCCGGGTCGACCCACCGTCGTCGGCGAGGGCGTAGGCGTAGACCGCCGCGGTGCCCTCGACGCCGACGAGGAACAGGCCGGTGCCGTGCCCCGGGTACCGGGACGGCTGGTAGGCGGCACCGGTCGTGGCGTCGACGAAGCCCCGCGCGACGAGGAACGTGTCGGGGACCCAGGTGATGCCCTCGAGCCCCGCGTTGGCGCCGAGCCCCGGGAAGTCCGCCGCCAGGTCCCACTCGCGGGTGGCGGTGAGCGTGCCGCCCGCGCCGGTCGCGTCGTAGCGCAGCACCGAGGGCCGGCTGACGCTGCTCGCGGCGCCGCCGTCGCGCTCGGACGACACGTAGATCCCGTTCGCGCTGTCGTCGCCGACCAGGGTGACGCCCTCGGCGTCGACCACCGAGCCCGGCAGGCCGGTGCCCGCGGGGTAGGCGAGCACCTTGCCGGCGCCCCAGCCCTGCGTGGCGTCCGGGGCCCACCCGCCCTGCCCGTCCGGGACGATCCGGTAGAGCAGGCCGTCGCCGTTCTGCACCGCCCACAGGGTGCCGGGGGCGCGCGTGCCGGACGGCTCGTAGTCGAGGCCGCTCAGGTCGCCCGCGAACATGCCCTCGGCGTCGAGCGTGCGCACGTCGGCGCCCCCGGGCCAGGTCTCGGGGGTGATGATCCCGGCGCACTCGTTGCGCGCGCCCGGGGTGGGCGCGGCGGTGGTGGCGAACTCGCCCGTGCCGTCGGGGCAGCGGCCGTACGTGGTGCCGGCGTGCGCGGACCAGGAGGACGCGTCGACGACCGTGACGCCGTCCGGCGTCAGCAGCCGCGCGCTGTCCGCGCCGCCAAGGCCGAAGCCGAACGCCGCCTCGTCGAGCACGAGGTAGCCGCCGGCGGCGAGCGTGGTGCCGGTCGGGACCAGGTACCGGTGGGTGTCGTCCGCGTCGGCGAACAGGTAGCCGGACAGGTCGACGTCGGCCACGCCGGTGTTCACGAGCTCGACCCAGTCGCCCGGCGTGCCGCCGCTGGACTCGACCTCGTTGATCCGCACCGGGACGCGGCAGTCGTTCGGCGCGCCCTTGGTCGGGACGCTGGTCGTGGTGAACGCACCCGTGCCGTCCGGGCAGCGCCCGTAGGTGGTGCCGACGGCGTGCGCCGTCCAGGCGTACGACGCGACCTCGGTCACGCCGTCCGGCAGGAAGATCCGCGCGGCGTCGGCGCCGCCCAGGCCGAAGCCGAAGTCGGGGTCGGTGGCGGTCTCGCCCTCGAGCACGAGGAGCGCCCCCGGCTCGACGACGGTGCCCGCGGCGATCCGGTCGGTGCGGCCGTCGTCGTCGTCCTTGATGACGTAGCCGGACAGGTCGAGGGCCGACCCGCCGGTGTTCATCAGCTCGATCCAGTCGGTGTCGTCGCCGTTGGACTCCACCTCGTTGATCACCAGCGCGCCCCCGGCGGCGGGCGGGGCGCAGTCGTTCGCGGCGCCCTTCGTGGCCGAGGCGGTCGTGGTGAACGCACCCAGGCCGTCGGCGCACCGGCCCCAGCTGGTCGCCGGCTCCTGGGTCCAGGCGTGCTCGTCGAGCAGCGTGGTCCCGTCCGCGGCGTACAGCCGGGCGGTGTCGGCCTTGCCGAGCCCGAACGCGGCGGGGTCCCCGTCCGTGTCCGTGTCCACCGCCAGGTACCCGCCGGGCGCCAGCACCGTGCCCGCGGGCAGCGCGAGCGTGCGGTCGTCCTTGTCGTCCTTCAGCACGTAGCCGGAGACGTCGACCGGCGCGGAGCCGGTGTTCACGAGTTCGACCCAGTCCTGCGCGACGTCGACCTCGTTGATCGCGACGGTGCCCAGGACGGGGGCCGCCGCGGGCGCGCCGCCCGCCGCGAGCGCCGGCGCCGCGGTGCCGAGCGCGGAGGTGAGCAGGAGGGTGACGGCGGCGGCGGTCGCCGGGGGTCGCCAGGTCAGTCGCACGACGGAGGGCCTTTCGCAGGTCCGGAGGGTCGTGCGCAGGTTCGCGGGCGGGCACGAACGGCCGGTGAACGGCGGGCGACGCGGCGGCGGCGGTGGCCCGGACAAACCGGGCGGGTACGACCGGCTAGAGGCGCGGTACGTAGGGTCCGGGGCGTGGTCCCCGCTTCGATGGCGCGTCCGCGGGCCTGTTGTAGTCCCGGTCGTCAGTCACACCCCAGTACGACTGGCGGTCCAACCAGATGCAGTAGAGCGGCTGTCCGTCCAGGCGGATTCGCAAGGGCTTACTCCCCCTGTCGCCCTTCCAGGCGGCGACCTCGACCTCGGGCGCGCCTCGAGACACCGTGCGCCGACCGACGAACGAGATCGCGGGCTTCAGGTCGTAGTCGGCCGACATGACGATCGCGACGTCGTACCTGTCCTCCATGCACATCGTGACAAGGTCCACGGCGAGAGACACGTCGATGCCCTTTTCGCGCGGCTTGTCCGTACACGACTCCTCGCCCCAGTCCTGGGGGTAGCGCAGGTCCGTGAACGTGCAACGAATCTTCGAGTTGGACCGCCACGCGGCCTCTTGGCGCCGGAAGGCCGCGTAGCCCTTCGGGTCATGCTGCTGGGTCGGGCGCCCTCGGTAGATGCGGATCTCGGTGAGGTCGAACTCGTCCTCGGGGTGACGCCGTGCGTGGTCGCGCATGAGGACGTGACCGAGGTCGACAGGGTCCACCTGCCCGTCAGCGACAGGCGAGTCCCGCGAGTGGAAGCTCTCCCGGGCGCGCATGTACACGTTCTGCCAGTCCAGGAAGACGACGACTCGCTTCTTCACGATGCCCCCGGGGAAAGAAAAGCCCCGTCGTGCGGCGGAGCCGGACAACGGGGTGGATTGGTATCGACTCTAGCCAGGACGCCAACTTCACCGCAAGCGGGAGTGACGCGCACCACGAGACACGCGACGAGGGCCCGGTCGCGTGGACCGGGCCCTCGTGGAAGCGGAGACGGTGGGATTTGAACCCACGGAAGGGTTGCCCCTTCACGACCTTAGCAGGGTCGCGCACTAGACCTGGCTATGCGACGTCTCCAGGCTGCATCAGAGTACCGGGCCTCCCGGGCGTCCAGCAAAGCGGCCCCGATGACCCCCGGGGGGTCAGTGCTCGAAGCCCCACTCCCGGTCCGTGAGCATCCGCGCCACCGCGAGCCCGACCGACAGCGCCACGACGACGAGCCCCGCCTGCACCCCGTAGGCCAGCGCCTCGGTGGTGTCGCCGTTCGAGAGGTAGAACACCGCCCGGTACGCGGAGACGCCGGGCACCATGATCACGACCGCGGGGACGGACACGGTGATGCGCGGCACGCCGAGCCGCGGGGCGATCACGGCCGCGAGCAGCCCGACCAGCAGCGCGGCGGCGGCTGCCGCGGCCTGGGGCGCGACGTCCTCCACCAGGTACAGCCGGCCGGTGTTGGCGACCATGCCGACGACGGCCGCGCCGAGGGCCATCCGCCACGGGCTGTTGAACATCAGGGCGAACCCGAGCACGCCGACGAAGCTCGCGACCATGCGGAGCCCCAGCAGCAGCCCGGCGTGCAGCACCGGGGCGGCCTCGGGGTCCGGGGACAGCCCGACCGCGATCGACACGCCCCACACCGCGAGCGCCGCCGAGGTGAGGATCATCAGCGCGTAGGTCAGCCGGGCGACGCCCGCGGAGAAGTCGAGCTTCGCCAGGTCGAGGCCGCCGGTGACCAGCGGGAAGCCGGGCACCAGGAACAGCACGGCCGAGACGTACCCCGCCGCGTGCCGGACCTCCGTGGCGCCGAGCCCGTGCACGACCGACACCAGCCCGAGGTACGCCAGGCACGCGAGCGCGGCGGCGAGCATCGTCACGCCGAACTGGTTGAACCCGCGGTGCAGCAGCACCCGCCGGGTGAGCTGGCCGAGCCAGGCCGCGACGAACGCCCCCGCCATCTCGACGGGGCCGCCGTTGTTGAGGAACGCGAAGGCCGCGCACGCGACGGCGGCCCACAGCGCGTTGACCGCGTCGGGGTACAGCGGCCGCTTGTGCTCGATCCGGTCGAGCTCGGCCGACACCTCCTCGACGGTCGCGCGTCGCCCGGAGGCGGCGAGCGAGCCGGCGAGGTGCTCGAGCTCGGCGAGCCGGTCGGCGTTGATGCCGACCGACCGCACCTCGGCGACCTCCGTGCGGAAGCTCGGGCCGCGGTGCGACGTCGTGGTGATCTCGGTCAGGGTCACGTGGGCCTCGTGCCGGTCGACGCCGATCGCGCGGGCGATCCGCGCCATCGACGACTTGACCCGGTACGACCCGGTCCCGGCGGACAGGCTCAGCCGGCCGACGCGCAGGGCGACGCCGGACTGGCGGATGAGCTCGAGCTCGTCGTCGGTGGGTTGGGTCGGCACGCGCACCATGATGGCGGGCCCGCGCCACCGTGAGCGGGACGTCGGTACCGGGTGGCGCCGCACCCGGTCGCCGTCGCCGCCATCCCTCGCCGCCCGGCGCGCCCGTCGGTACGGTGGCCGGACGCGCTGGTCGGGGGACCGGCGGACGAGGTGTCGGGGGCACGGTGCGGGCGAGGTCGGGCGGCAGCACGCGGCAGGACGGCACGACGAGGGCGCGGGCGGCGACGGGACGCGTGCGGCGGTGGGCCGCCGCGGCGCTCGCCGGGCTGCTGCTCGGCGCGCTCGTCCCGGGCGGCGGCCCCGCGCAGGCCGCGCCCGCCGACGACTGCGCCGCGCCGACCCGGACGGTCACCGGCTCCGCGTCCGGCGCCGCCCTGGCGGTCGCGGCCGGCGAGGTCGTGCTGCTCGCCGGCGGGACCCAGGCGGGCGGTGTGGACACGCTGCCCGCGGGGGCGACCCTGTGCGTCGCGGCGGGCGCGACCCTCGCCCCGGCGTACCTGAACAACGCCGCGGGCACGCTCTACGTGGCGACCGGCGGCACCGCGGCCATGCCGTCGATCGCCGTGAACGCGGGTTTCGTGCTGGACAACGCCGGGACCGCCACGTTCGCCGGGCTCGCCCTCAACGGCCAGGCGACGGTGACCAACCGGGCCGGGGCCAGCCTGACCGTCACCGGCGCGTTCACCCCCGCCGCCGGCACGATCGTCAACGACGGCACGCTCGCGCTGCCGGGCGGGGCGACCCTGAACTCCCCGGTGTCGCTCACCAACAACGGCACGCTCACCGCCGCGGGCACGACGATCGTCAACGGACCGTTCGTGAACGCGGGCACCGCGACCCTCGGCGGGGACCTGGTGGTCAACGGCTCGGGCTCGCTGACCAACCTGTGCGTGCTCAGCGCGGCCGGCGGGCTCACGAACAGCGGCGGCTCCAGCAGCACCGGCCTCGTCGCGCTCGGCGGGGGCTTCGTGAACCAGGGCACCTGGCGGCAGACGCCCGCCGCCGCGCTCACCGCGACGACGCTCGCGGACGACGGCGCGGTCACCGGGTTCGGCCGGTACGTGTTCACCGGGACGACGAGCGTGCAGGGCGGCTTCGACGGCGACACCCGGTTCATCCCGATCTTCGTCGACGTCCCCGGCACCACGTTCCCCGACACCGGCGCCGGCTCGGTCACGAACGTCGACGTGCGCGACCTGACGGTGCCCGGGCCCGCCGACTACCCGGCGCTCGACTGCGCCGACCCGGCCGCGCCGGCGTCCGCCGACGTGCAGGTCACCAAGACCGGGCCAGCGGACGTCGGCCCGGGCGGGCAGCTCACCTACACGATCGAGGTGACGAACGCCGGACCCGACCCCGCGGCGGGTGTCACGGTCACCGACGACCTGCCCGCGGCCCTCACCGGCGTCACCGCCTCGGCCGGCGGGGTGGTCACGCCGCCCACGGTCACGTGGTCGCTCGGCACCCTGGCCGCCGGCGACACCGTGACGCTCACCGTCACCGGGACCGCACCCGCAGCCGGTGTGCTGGTGAACACGGCGAGCGCCACCGCCACCACGCCCGACCCGGACGCCTCCAACAACGACGGCAGCGCCGCCTCCGAGACGGTGACCACCGAGGTCACGCCCGGCCCCGAGGTGGTCGACCCGCCGACCGCCGACGACCTCGTGCGCGAGACGGTGGCCGGCCGGCCGATCGTCTCGGCCGTGACCGGGAGCAGCCCCGACCCCGACCTGCAGCTGCGGTTCAGCACCGTCACCGGACCGTCCGACGGCGTGCTGGTCCTCCTGCCGGGCGGCCGGTTCGGGTACCTGCCGGCCGCCGGGTTCGTGGGCACGGACACCTTCACCTACCGGGTCTGCGACAACCAGACGCCCGTGCAGTGCAGCGCGCCGGCGACGGTGACGCTGATCGTGCACCCCCTCGCGGTCGACGACGAGACCACGACGCTCGTCGACCAGCCCGTCACCATCGACGTGCTGTCCAACGACCCGCCCGGGGCGGTGCTGTCGACCAGCCTGGTGGACGCGCCCGACCACGGCCTGGTGACCGTCGACCCCGCGACCGGCTCCGTGGTCTACACGCCCGGACCCGGGTACTTCGGCACGGACTCGTTCACCTACCAGGCGTGCGCCCCCGACGACCCGACCGACTGCGCCCCGGCGGTCGTCACCGTGCACGTCTGGCCGGACAACGCGCCGCCGGTCGCACCGCCGCTGTTCCTGGAGACCACCGTCGACACCCCCGTCGCGGGCGACCCCGCCGTGAGCGACCCCGACGGGGACGCCGCGACGATCACCTCGACGTTCCCGTCGTCCGCCGGCGGGACCGTGACCGTCTCCGGCGGGACCACCACGTACACGCCGCCGCCCGGTTTCGCGGGGCGCGACCTGTTCCAGTACACCGTGTGCGACGACGGGACCCCGGTGCTGTGCAGCACCGGGCTGGTCGCCGTGCTGGTCGACCCGGTGGCCGTCGACGACGCCGCCACGACCCCCGAGGGCACGCCCGTGACCATCGACGTCGCCGCGAACGACCGGGGCACGGTGCTGGCGCCGGACGTCATCGCCGGGCCCGGGCACGGGTCGGTCGAGCTCGTGGACGGGGTGCTCGTGTACACGCCCGCGCCCGGCTTCGTCGGGACGGACACCTTCACGTACCGGGTGTGCGCGGCGGACGTGTCACCGGCGTGCGCGAGCGCGGTGGTCACGGTGACGGTCACCGCGGCGGGCGGGGACGGCGGCGGCGCGCCCGGTGACGGACCGGGGGCGGGTGACGGCGGGTCCGGCGCGGGCGGCGGGACCGGCGGGACCGGCGCGGCCGGCTCGACCCTCCCGCGGACCGGCGCGGACAGCGTGCCGCTCGCGGCGCTCGCGCTCGGCCTGGCCGGGGTCGGGGTCGCCCTGAGCGCGGCGGCCGCCCGGCTCCGGAGGGTGCGCGGCGCGCGGCGCTGAGCCGCCGACCGTCCGGCGGGGCCTCGCGTCCCGGGGTCGGACCGATACTGGACCCGTGCCGACGCCGACCCGCTGCCCCTGCCTCAGCGGCCTGCCGTACGACGAGTGCTGCGGCCCGCTGCACCGCGGGGAGCGCGCCGCCCCGACCGCCGAGGCGCTGATGCGGTCCCGGTACAGCGCGTTCGCGGTCGGCGACCCCGCGTACCTGCTCGCGACCTGGCACCCGTCCACCCGACCCGCCACCGTCGACCTGGACGACGCGACGGTGTGGCGCCGGCTCGACGTGCTCGCGACCGACGGCGGCGGGCCGTTCGACACCACCGGGACAGTCGAGTTCCGGGCCTCGTACAGCGACACGAGCGGTCGCGGGTCGCTGCACGAGGTGAGCCGGTTCGTCCGCGACGACGGCGCCTGGTCCTACGTCGACGGGTCGGTGGACCCCGGCCGGGGCTGACGCCCGCGCAGCGCGAGCGCGCCGCCGGCGACCAGGGCGAGCGCGAGCAGCGAACCCGCCGCGAGCGCGCCACCCGTGACCGCCAGGCCGCCCGGGTCCGTACCGGCGCGCGGGGCGCCCGGTGTCGTCGGGGCGGCTCCCGGGGTGCCGCCGCCCGCGCCGTCCCCGTCGCCGCCGCTGCCGGCGTCGCCACCCGCACCGTCGCCGCCCGGGCCGGGCGGGGTGGTCGGGCCCGGGCCCGGTGACGGCTCCGGCTCCGGCGAGGGCTCCGGCGAGGGCTCGGGCGAGGGCTCGGGCGACGGCTCGGGCTCCGGCTCCGGCTCCGGCTCCGGCTCAGGCTCGGGCGACAGCTCCGGCTCCGGCTCCGGCTCCGGCTCCGGGTCGACCACGATCTCCGGCACCACGGCCGTCGTCCCCGCGGTCACCGGCTGCACGGCCGGCACCCCCGCGGGCGCCTGCGCGTGGGCGGTGGCGGTCGCGTGCACCTCCCCCGCCTCCCGGTCGGCAGCGGTCACCACGTACACCTCCGTGGCCGCGCAGCCGGTCACGTCCCCGGGCGCCAGGGTGGTCGCCGCGCACACGACGTCGCCGACGGGCACGTCCCTCACCTGCAGGTCGGTGACGACCACGTCGTGCACGGTGACGGTGCCCGTGCTCGTCACCTCGAACGCGTAGCGGACCCGCACCTCGGACGCGCCGGGGGCGTCGTCCTCCTCGACGGCGGCGGTCATCGCCAGCGCGATCTCCGCCACCGCGGCGCGCGTCGGGGTCGTGACGGCGTGCTCCCCGTCAGCCGGCGTCCCGGCGGCCGTCCGCGCGGTCGCGCGGGCGACGGCCGCGACCCCGCCCGCCACGAGGTCCTGCTCCGTCACGACGTGCTCGGCGTCCCCGGTGCAGGTGGTCGTGGCACCGGGGTCGAGCTCGGTGGCCGCGCAGGTCGCGGAGCCGGCGCGGTCGTGCTCGACCACCAGCCCGCTGAGCGGCAGGTCGCCGGTGTTCTCGACGGCGACGTCGTACCGCACGACGTCGCCGACGCCGGCGACGTCGTCGCCGTGCTCCGCCACCAGCACGGCCTCCTGCGTGACCGCGAGGGCGGCGGTCGCCGCGACGAGCGGGACGTCGAGCGTGCCCGGCACGGGCACCAGCGGGTCGGCGTGCGCCGGGACGGTCGCGTCCGGGGTCGCCACGCTCGTCACCCCGGCCGCGAGCACGTCGGCCTCCCGCAGCACGTAGGGCTCCGCGGTGCAGGCCGTCGCCTCCCCCGGCGCCAGCTCCGTCGCGTCGCAGGTGACCGCGACGCCCAGCTCCTCCCGGACCCGCAGGTCGGTCAGGTCGACGTCGCCGGTGTTCCGCACCTCGTAGGCGAGCACGACGAGGTCGCCGGCCGTGACGAGCCCGCCCGGGCCCCCGTCGACCACCGCGGACGCGGTGACCTCGAGGCCGGGGCTCCCGGTGATCGCCACGAGCACGTCGTCGGCCGCCGCGACCGGCCCGTCCGCGCCGGTCGCCGTCGCCCGCGCCGCGTTCAGCAGCTCGCCCGCCCGGCCGTGCTCGGCCCCGACGACGACCTCGACCCGGCACGTCACCGACGCGGTCGCGGAGCCGGCGGGTCCGAGCTCGGGCACCGTGCACACCGCGTCCGGCCCCACGAGCGGGTCGTGCACCTCGACGTCGGTCAGCGGCTCGGCGTCGGTGTTCGTGACCACCAGGTCGAACGGGATCGTGCTGCCGGACCGGAACGCGTCCGGCAGGTCGTCGGTCTGCGCCACCTGGACGACCAGGTGGAGGGGCGACAGGGGCTCGACCGTGCGGACCTCCACGTCGCGGATCAGGTGCACGTCGCTCACGGCGCCCGTCGCGGCGGCGAAGCCGAGCTTGTACGTCGCCGGCGCCGCCTCGGACATGGTGTGCGTGAGCACCGTCTGGTACGCGGTGCGGGTCCCGGTGAAGTCGATCTCGACCGTGACGACCGGCCGGACGTCGGGGCTGACGGTGACGCGCACGTTCCGCTGCGCGGCCGCGATCAGCGCCGTCGTCGAGGTCCAGCCGGACGCGTCGAGCCGCTGCGCGGACCTGTCGAGCTCCCGGGTCGCGAGCCAGCAGTAGCCGGTGCCCCCGTCGCCCGGGCCGCGGACGGTCACCGCGTTCGGCACCAGCCCGCCGGTGTACGGCGACGGCGCCGCGCACCCCGCACCGCGTCCCGTGTCGTCCCGGGCGAAGTTCCCGTACAGGTCGAACCCGACGCCGAGGTACGCGCCGGACACCCCCGGCGTCGTCCGGTCCTGGGCGTAGCCGAGGCTGCCGCCGAAGGCACCGAGCTCACGCAGGTCGTGCGCGCCGTCGACCAGCACCAGCCCGATGCCGTCGGCGCCGTCGCCGCCGCGGGGCCGGTACATGTACTGGTCGTACTCGACCACGAGGCCGGCGCCGGCCGGGACTGCGCGGTCGAGGGCCACGCCACCCGCCTGGCTCACCACGTCGTCGGTGAGCTGGAGGTAGCCCGGCGCCGCGCCGGGCACGGGACCGTTGCCGCTGCCGAACGGGCACGGTCCCAGCGCCGACCCGCCGACGACCGGCGGCGTCAGGCCCACGGCCGCGCCGGTCAGGCAGGCGGACCCGAGCGGGATCACCCGCGGGTCCGCGACCGTCCGGCCGTCGAAGTCCTCGCGCAGCAGGAGCGAGCCCTCGCCCGCGGCCACGGGCTGCGGCACCTCGGCCGCCGGGACGCCGCCCGCCCCGGCGAGCCCGAGCGCCAGCGCCGTCACGATCGTGCTCAGGACGCGTGCCGTGCGACGCGCCGGTGTCCTCGCCATCAGCCTGTCCTCCTCCGGACGGCACGCGCGCCGTCGTCTGGCGCCCATGGCAGTCGAATGGCACGCCCCATCTCCGGGTCCGTAGGTGCTCGATGGGACATATCAGTAGCGGCCTCAGTGCCGCACTCCAGTTTTTGAGTGGCTGCGCGGCCGCTGAGTAAGTGGTCGCGCTGTCATTCGGCGCTGTGACAGCCACGCAAATCCGGACCCGGCGCACGCGCCCCGCGTCGCGGCCACCGCCGACGTGCGTCGGGCGACCGTGGCGCTTCACCCGCACCGACGGGGTCGTCCGCGCCCGCGGCGGCCGATGGGTGGGGAAAGCCGTTCCCCCACGAGGACCCCGCCATGCCC
>NZ_JAKRMS010000136.1 GCF_022346185.1 Cellulomonas sp. ACRRI
GGGGTACGACACCGCGGTGGTCCTCACGCTCCGGGACGACGCGGCGGTCGACGCCGTCCGGGCGATGCTGGCCGAGGTCGGGGTCGGCGGCGTCGGGGTCGGCGGGGTCGGCGGCGCCCGGCTCGGCGGCACGGGCCGGCGGGAGCAGGGGCGTGCGCGCCAGCGCCTCCACCAGCCGACCGCGCAGCGCCGCGTCCAGGTCACCGGCGGGCAGGCCGCCCGGGACCAGCCGCAGGGCGTCCGCCCCGTCAGCGGCGACGTCCGCGGCGAGCAGCGCGTACGCCTCGGCGGCGACGTCGAGCAGGGCGTCGGTCGCCGGGACCCGCGCGGCGTGCCGCCGGGTCGGGTCGAGGGGCACCGTCGCGACCAGGAGCGCGGGCAGGTCCAGCGCGTCGTCGGTCGGCGTCGGCGCGTGCAGCACGCGGTCCCAGCGCGGACCGGACCCGTCGCCCCCGCCGGCCGCGCCGCCGGTCAGCGCCGCGAACAGGTCGCCGGTGCCGCCCGCCGCGCCCCCGAGGTCGTCGGACCCGGACGAGGTCGGCACTCGTGCGCCACGACCGCGCGCGGAGGTGACGACCTCGCGCGCCGGCAGCGCCCAGGTCACGCGCCAGCGCCGCCGGGACCGCTCCTCGACCGGCCGGTCCGCGAGCAGGGCGGGGTCGAGCTCGCCCTCGACGGTGCGGCGGCGCCAGCGCCGGTCGACGTCGGCCACGCGGCGGCGGTGACCGGCGAGGTCGTCCTCGACCACGACCTCCGTCAGCCCGGGCAGGGCCAGGAGCAGCGGGTCGCCGACCTCGGCCAGCATCGCCCGGACGGCGTCGACCGCCGCGTCGTCCCGGAGCGTGAGGACCACCGCGGTGTCGTACCCCTCGGGCGGCCGGCCGGTGTCCTCGCGGGGCAGCCGGAGCGCGGGCAGCGACCCCTCCCGGCGCGCGACCTCCTCGGCGAGCCGCGGCTCGCCGGCGGCGGCCAGCGCCAGCGCCCCGCGGGTGTCGTCGAGGGAGAACCGCACGGCACCCGAGGTCGACCGCACCCGGACCTCGTCGGCGACGGCCCGGACGGCCGCGAAGCCCACCCCGAACCGGCCGACGAGACCCGGCCCGGGCGTCGCGTCGCCGCCGGGGCCCGGCCAGTCCCGGGTCGCCGAGGCGCGCATGGCCGCCATCGAGGCGACCCCCGCGGCGTCGAGCGGGGCGCCGGTGTTCGCCGCGACCAGCACCCGGGGACCCGCGCCGGGCCCCGTCGCGGCGCCGTCCACGGCGTCGAGGGTCGTCAGCCGCAGCAGCAGCCGCCCCGCCGACCCGGCGCGCACGGCCGCGTCGGCGGCGTTCTGGGCGAGCTCGACCACCACCCGGTCGCGGTAGTAGCCCCGGGCGTGGTCCTCCTCGGTGTTCGCGTCCTCGCGCAGGCGCGCCGGGTCGGCGCGCCACGTCCCCAGCACCCGCTCGCGCACCGCGCGCGTGCCGAAGACGTCGGCGGTCACGACCGGGGCTCGTCCTCCGTGGGCGACGCGTCGCCGGCCGCCTCGTCCTGCTGCTCCGGCGCCACCTCGACCTCGACGGTGACGGACTCGACCACCGCCTCCACGACCACGGCCGGCTCGGCCGCGTCGTCCCCGGCCACGGCCGCGTCGTCCCCGGCCACCTCGCCGGGGCCGGCGACCTCGGCCGCGTCGCGCCCGGCCCCGACGACCTCCGCCGTCGGCACGACGTCCAGCTCGCGCGCGACGGGCACCTCCGGCCACTCGGACGGCCGCGGCTCGACGTCGGTCTCCGAGTGCGCGCCGCAGCCGTGCTCGAGCGCGACCACGCGCCCGTCGTCCGGCGACCACTCGTTGACGCACACGCCGAAGACGGTCCCGAGCGGCCCCTGCAGCGGCACGAGGAACCCGCACGTCATGCACGGCTCGGCCGAGGCCACGGCGCCGGCGGACGCGGGTCCCTGCTTGGAGCGGTACCAGCGCTCGGCGGCCTCGGCGATGCCCACGGGCGACAGCACCCGGTTGCGGGCGAGGGCGAGCTCGCCGATGGCGACCTCGTCGATCTCCGGGTCGCCGGTCGGGGTGAACCCGGGCTCGAGGCGCGGGTCGTCGGCGCGGAACGGCAGCACGTCGCCGGGGCCGATGTCGCCGGGGCGCAGCCGCTCGTCCCACGGCACCCAGGCGGGCGCGAGGACGGCGTCGTCGCCGGGCAGCAGCACGGCCTCGCAGACCGTCGCCTTCCGGGCGCGCGGCACCCGGGACAGCGTCACGGTCCACACCCAGCCGCGGTAGCCCTTGGCGGTGCAGGCGAACCGGTGCGAGACGAGCCGGTCCGCCTCGACGGTGTACCCGAGGTGCTCGCCGACGTCCTGCGGGTGCTCGGCGAGCTCGAGGGCGGCCTCGCGGGCGAGGTCGACGGCGCCGCCGAGCACGGCGTCCTGGGTCGCGGTGGCCATGCTCAGGCCTCGAGGTCGTCGGCGACGGCGCGCAGCAGGGTGGCGACCTGCTCGGCGCGGGACTTCTCGGGGCGGCGGCCCCGGCGCAGGTCGTTGCCGACCCGGTCGAGCACCTTGATCAGGTCCTCGACGATGACGGCCATGTCGTCGGCGGGCTTGCGCTGGACGGCGGCGACCGAGGGCACCGGGTCGAGCAGCTTGACCGCGAGCGCCTGCGGGCCGCGGCGGCCGTCGGCCACGCCGAAGTCCACCCGGGTGCCCGGCTTGGGGGTGCCGATGCCCGCGGGCAGCGCGGACGCGTGCAGGAACACCTCGGTGCCGTCGTCGGCGGCGATGAAGCCGAAGCCGCGATCGGTGTCGAACCACTTGACCTTGCCGGTGGGCACTGCGATCCCCTGTGCTCGTCGGAACTCGCGCGGCGTCGCGCCGCACGTCACCAGGCTACCGGTCGCGCCGCCCGGCGGGCGCCCTCGTCCACAGCCCCGCGGACCACCCGGGCGGCGCCGGGCGGCGGGTGCGCGCGGCGTCAGCCGAACGCCACGTCCTCGTCGGCGCCCGGCACGGCCTGCAGGCGCGGGACGGGCTGGTAGACGGTCGCGAGCAGCGCGCGCGCCTCGCGCAGCGCTGTCAGGTACACGAGCGACACGTGCAGGGCGGAGTACGGCGACCGGATCGACGGCACCGCCTCCTCGGCGATGGCGTCGAGGTAGGCGTCGAGCACGTCGCAGGCGGCGACGACCCGGGCGCTCGGCTGCGACCGGTGCAGCTCCGGGTCGAGCTCGGCCACCGGCACGTCGAGCAGCTCGGACACGATCCGGACCAGCGCCTCGGTGGACGCCTCCAGCGGGTCCTGCGGCGCCAGGATCTCCGCGGCCCGGGTGCGGGCGAGCGCCATGAGCGGGATCTCGTCGTCGTGGTGGCCCGCGGTGGCGAGCACCTCCAGCACGAGCATCGCGCGGAACCGCTCGCGCCCGAGCAGCACCAGCGCCTGGTGCAGGTTGCGCACGGTGCGCCCGGCGCCCGACACCGAGTTCACGACCCGGAACACCTTGAGCGCGATGGCGGGGTCCGCGGCCGTGAGCCGGGCCAGCCGGCGGTAGGACACCTGCGGGTCGCCCAGCTGGACCAGCAGCCGCCCGGCGACCATCGCGTGGTGCGCCAGCGCCGGCCGCGTGAGCACGGTGGGCCGGCGGAAGTGGTAGCCCTGGAACAGGTCGAAGCCCGCGTCCTGGGCGGCGAGGAAGTCGGCCTCGTCCTCGACGTGCTCGGCGACGAGGGCGGCGTGCGGGGCGACCGCGCGCAGCTCCTCGGCGAAGGCGGCGAGCCGGTCGCCCACGTCGGACATGTCGACCTTGACGTAGTCGCACAGCGGGAGCAGGTCCCAGCGCTGGTCGCCGGGCACGAAGTCGTCGAGCGCGATGCCGAAGCCGAGCCGGCGCAGCCGCTCGACGCCGACGACGACGTCCTCGTCCGCGGGGACGTTCTCCAGGACCTCCAGCACGACGCGGTGCGGGTCGAGCGCGACCGGCAGCTCGTCGACGATGAACGACCGGGGCACGTTGACGAACAGGTCGCCGTTGCCGGCCAGGTCCTCGACGCCGAACTCGGTGAGCGTCGCCACGATCACCGTCGCGGTGGCGCGGTTGTCGTCGACGCCGGGGCGCACGCCGGACTCGAGGGCGTCCGGACTGGCCCGGAACAGCAGCTCGTGCCCGATCGGCCGGCTGAGCACGTCGTAGATGCCCTGGCGCGCCACGCACACCTCACGCGTGGCCCGGGGCAGGTGCCCCGCCGTGATCGACATGCGTGTCCCCTCCGCTCGAGCGCGCGGCCCGCCCGTCGACGGGCGCGTCGACCCCTGTCATCGGCACGGGTGAGGCGGACCTGAGCGCTCGGGCGGGTGGAGCCGCAGATCAGGCGGGGTCCTCCCCCGGTCGGGTGCGCCCGTGCGCCCGACCGGGGCGGGGGTCACCCCTCCGCGAGCCGGTCCAGCGCCAGCGCCGCGAGCACCGCCGGGCCGACCGCGAGCGCGCCGTCCTCGAACCGCGCGTGCGCGGAGTGGTTGTACGGCGCGGTCCGCGGGTCGAGGTCGGCGGGCGTGGCCCCGACGCCGAGGTAGGCGCCGGGCACCTGCTCGAGCACGTAGGCGAAGTCCTCCGAACCGGCGAGCGGCTGCGGGGCGGTGACGTACGACCGCTCGCCGAACAGCCCGCCGGCGAGCCGCGCCACCCGGTCGGCCTCCTCGGGTCGGTTCGACGTGACCGGGTAGCCGCGCCGGTAGTCGACGGTGACGGACAGGCCGTGCGCGGCCGCGACGCCCTCGCAGACCCGGGCGACCCGCTCCGGCACCAGACCGTGCACCGCCTCGGAGAACGTCCGGACGGTCGCCTCGATGCGCGCGTCGGCGGGGATGACGTTGTCAGTGGTGCCGGCCTCGATCCGCCCGACGGTCACCACGACCGGGTCGAAGACGTCGAACTGCCGGGTGACCATCGCCTGGAGGGCGAGCACGATCTCCGCGGCCACCGGCACCGGGTCGAGCGCGAGGTGCGGCATCGAGCCGTGCCCGCCGCGGCCGTGCACGGTGACGTGCACGGTGTCCGCCGCGGCGAGGAGGGTGCCCGGGCGGCTGGTGATCGCCCCGGTGGGCAGGATCGCCGACAGCACGTGCAGGCCGTAGGCGGCCACGACCCGCTCCCCCGCCGCGTCCAGCACGCCCTCGGCGATCATCAGGCGCGCGCCGTGGTCGCCCTCCTCGCCGGGCTGGAACATCAGCACGACCGAGCCGGCGATCTCCTCGCGCCGGGCGGCCAGCAGCCGGGCCGCCGCGACGAGGCCCGCGACGTGCAGGTCGTGGCCGCAGGCGTGCATGGCGCCGGGCACCTCGCTCGCGAACGGCTCGCCCGACTCCTCGGTCACCGGCAGGGCGTCCATGTCCGCGCGCAGCAGCACCGCGGGGCCGGGACGCGCCCCGCGCAGCACGGCGACCACCGAGGACAGCCCGGTGCCGGTGCTGACCTCCAGGCCCAGCGGCTCCAGCGCCTCCAGGACCAGTGCCTGGGTGCGGGGCAGCTCGAGCCCGGTCTCGGGCGTGCGGTGCAGGGCGTGCCGGAGCGCGGCGGTGTCGGGCAGCAGCGCCCGGGCGTCGGAGCGCAGGGCGTCGAGGGCGGCGCGGTCGAGCGGCATGTCAGACCTCCGTGGGGTGCGGTGCGACGGATGTCCCGGCGGGCTCGGCGCGGGTGCCCGCGAGCGTCTCGACGGGGTACAGCAGCCGCTCGCTCACCAGCCACGAGCCGACGGCGGACACCGTCAGCCCCGCCGCCGCCCAGACCGGGACGAGGCGCAGCGCGTCGCGGGAGATCAGCCACTCGGCCACGAAAAGGAACGTACCGCCGAACACCGCGATGGCCGCGCCCGCGGGGACGCCCAGCGCGACGGCCCGGATGGGCACCGGGAACAGCCGCGCCCCGGCGACCGGCGTGACGCCGAGCTGCAGGCCGACGCAGATCGTGAACAGCGGCGCCGCCACCAGGTACGGCACGACGCCGGCCGCCATCCCCAGCATGAGCGGCACGACCAGCACGGCGCCGGCGGTGAACCCCGTGCGGATCAGCGCGAGCGGCCCGAACCGGTCGGCGAGGAACCCGGAGACGATCATCGCGACCAGCAGGCAGATCAGCGCCACGGTGTGCTGCGCGGCGGCCTGGGTCTCGGTGTACCGGCCGGTGTGCCCGGCGAACTCGGGCAGGTACACCGACCCGAAGTAGACGCCCATCGTCGAGCCGATGGTCAGCATGAACGCGAGCGCCATCCGGCCCGCGTGCCGGCGCAGCAGCGGGCCGACCGGCTCGACCCCGGCGTCGCGGGCGCGCTCGAAGACCTCCGACTCCGGGACACCGCGCCGGATCCACAGCGCCAGCAGCCCGCACAGCGCCGCGATCACGAAGGCGATCCGCCAGCCGCCGTCGCGCAGGCCGTCCGGGCCGAGCACGCCGAGCAGCACCGCGAGCACCACGGTGCCGCCGAGCGTGCCGAGCGCGTCGCCGGAGTAGGCGAACGCGCCGTACCGGTGCCGGCGCTCGGCCGGGGCCACCTCGACGACGTAGGTCGCCGCCGTGGCGACCTCCCCGCCCATCGCGACGCCCTGCAGCATCCGGGCGAGGACCACGACCACCGCCGCCCACCAGCCGGCGACCGCGTAGGTCGGGGCGACGGCGATGATCGCGGCGCCCAGCGCGATGAGCGACACCGACGCGAGCAGGCCGGTCCGCCGGCCCCGCGTGTCGGTGATCCGCCCCATCACGTACGACCCGAGCGGCCGGACCACGAAGCCGACCGCGAACACGACGTACGCGCCCAGCACCCGGGTCACCGGGTCGTCGCCGGGGAACACCTGCCCCGCGAAGTACGGCGCGAGCAGCGCGTACATCGTCCAGTCCAGCGACTCGACGAAGATCCCCGCGGTGCTCGCCACCACGACCCGCGTCCTGCGCACCCGTGCCATCGCTGCCTCCCGGCGGCTCGCCCCGGCGGACCGGGCCCCGTGCCGGCACCGCCGGAACGTATCGTGGTGCGGATGGCCACGTTCAGCGAGCACCTGCGCGGCAGGTCGGACGACGAGCTGGTGCGCCTGCTGCTGCGGCGCCCCGACCTGGCGCACCCGTCGCCCGCCACGCTCGCCTCCCTCGCCGCCCGTGCCACGAGCCGGCCGAGCCTCGAGCGCGCGCTCGCGGGCGTGGACGCGGCGGTGCTGCAGGCGGTCGAGGCCGTCGTGGCGCTGCTCGCCGGGTCGACCGACCCGGCGGACGGGGTCCGGGCCCGGGACGTCGTGGCGGCGGTCGGCGCCTCCCGGGCGGACGGCCCCGCGGTCCGCGCCGCGCTGGCCACGGCGACCGACCTCGCGCTGGTGCACCCCGCGGGCGGCCGCGCGTCCGACCCGCTGCTGCGGCCCGCGCCGGGCGTGGCGGAGCTGCTCGGGCCGGCGACGGCCGGCCTGGCCGCGCCCGCGCCGCACGACCCGGACGCCGCCGCCGTGCCCGGGCTCCTCGCGCAGGCCCCCGCCGCCGGCCGCGCCGTGCTCGACGCGCTGACCTGGGGCCCGCCCGTGGGCGTGCGACCGGCGTCCGGCCCCGCGGCGGACGCCGTCACCGAGCTGGTGCGCGCCGGCCTGCTGGTCCGGGCCGACGACCGGCACGTCGTGCTGCCCCGGACCGTCGCCCTCGCGCTGCGCGACGGGCGCACGCACCGCGCGCCCGCGACCCCGCCGGCGCCGGAGGACCTGCCGCGGCGGGACCCGGCCCTGGTCGAGGCCGAGCACGCGAGCGCCGCCGAGCGCGCGGTCCGGCTGGTCGCAGGGCTGCTGCGGCTGTGGGGGCAGGCGCCGCCGGTGGTGCTGCGCGCCGGCGGCCTGGGTGTGCGGGACCTGCGCCGCACGGCGGCCGCCCTGGAGATCACCGAGGCCGAGGCGGCGTTCGTCGTCGAGCTGGCGGGCGTCGGCGCCCTCGTCCGGGACGACGGCGAGGAGTCGGCGCACCACGTCCCGACGACGGCCGCCGACGAGTGGCTGGCGCTCGACCTGCCCGACCGGTGGGCCCGGCTCGCGGCGTGGTGGGCGGCCACCCCGCGGTGGGCCGCGCTGGTGGGCACCCGCGACGAGCGCGGCGGCGTCCGCCCCGCGCTCGGGCCGGAGCTGGGCCGCCCGTGGGCGCCGCGGCTGCGGCAGGCGGTGCTCGGGCTGCTCGCCGACGCCGGCCCGGGCGCGGCGCCGGACGCCGCCGCCGTCCGCGAGGCGCTGGCCTGGCGGACGCCGCGGTCGGTGCCGCCGGCCGACGCGGTGGCCGCCGTGCTGCGCGAGGCGGGCTGGCTGGGCGTGCTCGGCGCGGGCGCCCTGCCCGCCGCCGGTCGCGCCCTGCTCGACCCGGACGCCGACCCGCGGCCCGCGCTGGCCGCCGGCCTCGGCGCCGCGCTGCCCCCGGCGGTCGACGACCTGCTGCTCCAGGCCGACCTCACCGGCATCGTGCCGGGCCGCCCGAGCCAGGAGCTCGAGGCGCTGCTCGACGCGTCCGCCCGGGTGGAGTCCCGCGGCGGGGCCGTGACGGTGCGGTTCACCCCCGAGTCGGTGCGGGACGCCCTGGACGCCGGGGCCACCGCCGACGACCTGCTCGCCGACCTCGCGTCCCACGCCCGCGGCGGCGTCCCGCAGCCGCTGGAGTACCTGGTCCGGGACGCCGCGCGCCGGCACGGGCGGCTGCGCGCCGGGGCCGCCTCGTCGTACGTCCGCACCGAGGACCCCGCGCTGCTCGCCGGGCTCGCGGAGGACCCGCGGCACGCGGACCTCGGGCTCGTCCGGCTCGCGCCCACGGTGCTGGCCGCGCAGGCGCCGCTGCACGAGCTGCTGTCCGCGCTCCGGGCGCACGGGCTGGCCCCGGTCGCCGAGACGCCGGACGGGCAGGTGCTGCACGCCGCCCCCACGGTGCGGCGGGTGGCCGCGGCCCGGCCCCGGTTCGCCCCGGACGAGCCCGGGCGGGGGGCGCAGCCGCCGGCCGAGCGCGCCGCGGCGCTCGTGGGCGTGCTGCGCCGGGCCGAGGAGGCGCGTGCCGCGGGCGGGTCGACGGGCGGCGCGGGGGCCGTGGTGCGACCGGCGGCGGCCGAGGCGGCCGGTGCCGCCCGCGCGGACGGCACCCCGACGCTGCGCGACCGCGCCTCCGGCGTCGCCGCCGCCACGGCCGCGGCGCGCGCCGGGCGGCCCGGCACCGGCTCGCCCGCGGGCACCCGCGGCGGCCCCCGGCCCTCCGGGGGAACAGCCGACCCCGCCGAGGCGTTGGGGCTGCTGCGCGAGGCGGCCGCCGGGCACACCGAGGTGTGGCTGGACGTGGTCGGCTCGCGCGGCGCCCTGGAGCGGCGGCGCGTGCTGCCGGTCCGGGTCGACGGCGGACGGGTGCGCGTGGTCGACACCGCCCGGGACGCCGAGATCGTGGTCGCGGCCCACCGCGTCGCCGCGGTCACCCCGGTCGGCGCACCCGATGCCGACGAGACACCCGAGCCCCGGGAGACGGACACCGCATGACCGACGGACCCCTGATCGTCCAGAGCGACAAGACCCTCCTGCTCGAGGTCGACCACGACCAGGCGGAGGCCTGCCGCCGCGCGATCGCCCCGTTCGCGGAGCTCGAGCGCGCGCCCGAGCACGTGCACACCTACCGGCTGACGCCGCTGGGCCTGTGGAACGCCCGGGCCGCGGGCCACGACGCCGAGCAGGTCGTGGACACCCTGCTGGAGTACTCGCGCTACCCGGTGCCGCACGCGCTGCTGGTCGACGTCGCCGAGACCATGTCCCGGTACGGGCGGCTGCAGCTCGTCGCGCACCCCGTGCACGGCCTGGTGCTGCACGCGCTCGACGCCGCCGTCCTGGCCGAGGTGCTGCGGTCCAAGCGCACCGCGGGCCTGGTCGGCGAGCGGATCGACGACACCGACGTGGTCGTGCACGCCTCGGAGCGCGGCACGCTCAAGCAGGCGCTGCTCAAGCTCGGCTGGCCCGCCGAGGACCTCGCGGGCTACGTCGACGGCGAGGCGCACCCGATCGACCTGGACACCTCCGGCGAGTCGAACCTCGGCACCGACGGCGCCCCCCGCCCGTGGCAGCTGCGGCCGTACCAGGCCGAGGCGGCCGACGGCTTCTGGCACGGCGGCTCCGGGGTCGTCGTCCTGCCCTGCGGCGCCGGCAAGACGCTGGTCGGCGCAGCGGCGATGGCCCGCTCGAAGACCACCACGCTGATCCTGGTCACCAACACCGTGTCCGCGCGCCAGTGGCGGGACGAGCTCATCCGGCGCACCTCGCTGACCCCGGACGAGATCGGCGAGTACTCGGGCTCCCGCAAGGAGATCCGGCCGGTCACGATCGCGACGTACCAGGTCCTCACGCTGAAGCGGAAGGGCATCTACCCGCACCTCGAGCTGCTCGACGCCCGCGACTGGGGCCTCATCGTCTACGACGAGGTGCACCTGCTGCCGGCGCCGATCTTCCGGATGACCGCCGACCTCCAGGCGCGCCGCCGCCTCGGCCTGACCGCCACCCTGGTGCGCGAGGACGGCCGCGAGGACGAGGTGTTCAGCCTCATCGGGCCCAAGCGGTACGACGCCCCGTGGAAGGACATCGAGGCGCAGGGCTACATCGCGCCCGCCGACTGCGTCGAGGTGCGGCTGACCCTGCCCGAGCGCGACCGCATGCTCTACGCGACCGCCGAGCCGGAGGACAAGTACCGCCTCGCGGCCAGCGCCCCGGGCAAGACCGAGGTCGTCAAGCGCCTGGTGGCGAAGCACCGCGGCGAGCCGCTGCTGGTCATCGGCCAGTACATCGACCAGCTCGAGGAGCTCGCCGCGGACATCGACGCCCCGGTCATCACCGGCGGGACGTCCGTGACCGAGCGGCAGCGGCTGTTCGACGCGTTCCGCGCGGGCGAGATCTCGACCCTCGTGGTCTCCAAGGTCGCGAACTTCTCGATCGACCTGCCCGAGGCCTCGGTCGCCATCCAGGTGTCGGGGTCGTTCGGCTCGCGCCAGGAGGAGGCCCAGCGCCTCGGCCGGCTGCTGCGCCCCAAGGGCGACGGCCGCACCGCGCACTTCTACGCCGTCGTCGCGCGGGACACCGTCGACCAGGACTTCGCGGCGCACCGGCAGCGGTTCCTCGCGGAGCAGGGCTACGCGTACCGGATCGTCGACGCCGAGGACCTCGAGCAGGCGACGGAGGAGCCGGCCTGACGGGGTGACCCCGCGCGGGTGATAGCGCCCCGCCGCACGGCCCGCCCGGGAACCACCGGGCGGGCCGTGTCGTTGCGAGGGGTGCACGCCCTGAGAAAGGATCGTCGGGTGCCGTCGTCGTCCCGTGGCTGGTCAGCCGCCGTCCCGCTCCTCTCCGCGCTGCTCGCCGCCCCGCTGCTGGCCGGGGCCGCCCCCGCCGCCGCCCCGGTGCCCGC
>NZ_JAKRMS010000137.1 GCF_022346185.1 Cellulomonas sp. ACRRI
GCGGTGTTCGTGGTGTTCGCCCTGTCCGGGTTCAACTTCTCGAGCTGGGCGGCCCGGCTGCCGGCGGGCTCCCGTCGGACGCTACCGGAGGGCACGCACACGGCGTCCTCCCCCGCGAGGTCGAGCGCGGGGACCGCGGCGGGCGCGGCGGTGGCGACCACCGGGGCCGCCGGGTCGTCGGTGGCCGGGGCCGGGGCGGCCGGGGTGCTGTGGCCGACGCCGTCCGGGCGGCGGACCGTCCGGGCCAGCAGCACCGACGCGACCATCGCCACCGTGATGAGCAGCAGCGCGTGCCGGGTGCCGAGGAGCTCGGCGGCGAGTCCCAGCAGCGGCGGCGCCGCGAGGGACGCCGTCGAGGAGAACGACGAGATGACGGCGACCCGGCTCGCCGCGCGCAGCGGGTCGTCCGACGCCGCCGCGATGCCCAGCGGGACGGTGAGCGCGGCGCCGCAGCCCCAGGCGACGATGCCGACCGCCGCGAGCGGCAGCGACGGCGCGAAGCCGAACAGCAGGAGGCCGCCGAACGAGACCAGGCCGGAGGTGCGCAGCACGGTGACCCGGCCGTACCGGTCGATGAGCCGCGTGCCGAGCAGCCGGACCAGCGTCATGGCCCCGACGAACACGCCGAACATCGCGGCGCCCACCGCCTCGACCTGGTCGAAGCCGTCGACGACGGCGATCGCCAGCCAGTCGTTCGCGGCGCCCTCCGACAGCGCGGCGGACATGATGACGACGCCGATCAGCAGGGTCCGCGGCTCCCGCCAGGCCCCGAGGGCCGAGCCCGGCCGGGCGACCCGGCGGACGCGGGCGGCGCGCAGCCGGCCGGCGAGGCCCGCCTCGCGCGGCGTCCGGCCGTCGGCGCGGGCGTCCCGCGCGGCGACGACGGCGGCGCGGTCCGGCGGCAGCGACTCGATCACGGCGCCCGGCACCGACAGCAGCCGCCACACCGTCCCGACGACGGCGGTCGCGACGAACTGGGCGAGCAGCGGGACGTCGGCGGCGGCGCACAGCGCGCCGATGCCGGAGCCGAGCACCGAGCCGATCGAGAACGCGGCGTGGAACTGCGGCAGCACGGTGCGGCCCATGCGGCGCTCGACGGCCGCGGTCTCGACGTTCAGCGGCACGTTGCCGATCGCGAAGCCGACGCCGGACAGGAAGATCCCGGCGGTCAGCACCGGCACCGATCCGATCGTCGGCCCGATGCCGATCAGCACGTAGGCCGCGGCGAACGCCACCATCGACACGTACAGCACCGCCCGCCCGCCGAACCGGTTGACCAGCACGCCGGCGACCGAGACGGTCGCGAGCGAGCCGATCGAGCCGGCGATGAGCAGGCCACCGAGCTCGGCCGTGCCGAGGTCGAGGGCCGCGCGGACCGCGGGCAGCCGCGCGAGCCAGCCGGACAGCATGAGGCCGCTGAGGGCGAACAGGCCCATCAGCAGCCAGCGCGCCCGGTGCACGGCGGGGTCGACCGGCGGGCGCGGGATCGACGGCGCGACCCGGCCGGCCCGTCCCGGGCGGCGGCCGCCGGTCACGGGCGCCTCAGGTCGGGGTCGGCGGTTGGCCGGGCGGAGGGGGGCGCGCCCGGCGCGGGCCCGCGGCTGGCTCACAGCGGCTCCAGATCGGTGCAAGGGGGTGGTCAAGCGGAGGTCCGCACCGGGTCGAGCCCGGTTCGAATCGATTCGACCTCGTGCCGGAGCGGGCGGGTCGAATCGTTTCGGGGGACGCCACCAGTCTGCGGGTACGCTGGCCGCGGCGTCAACGACTCGCGGGGACGGTGACGCCCCTCACCCCCGAGCCCCGGACCCGGAGGCGCCGCGGTGTCCCAGCGACCGACCCTGGCCGACGTGGCCGCCGCCGCCGGGGTCTCGGTCTCGACCGCGTCCCTCGCGTTCTCCGGCGCCGGGCCGATCGCCGAGGCGACCAGGCAGCGGGTGCTCGACGCCGCCGCGGGTCTGGACTACGCCGGCCCCAACCCGCTCGGGCGGCAGCTGCGCAGCGGGCGGTCGGGGATCGTCGGCGTGGTCGTCGGGGACGCGCTCCGCCGGTCGTTCCGCGAGCCGGTGTCCGTGCAGCTGCTCGACGGGCTGGTCGACACGATCAGCCCGCTCGGCCTCGGGGTGCTGCTGGTGCCCGGCTCTCTCGAGCCCGGCGCCCCGGCGGTGGACCCCCTGGTCGAGTCCGCGGCGATGGACGTCGCCGTCCTCATCTGGGGCGGCACCCTGGACGACCCGACCCTGCAGGCGCTGCAGCGCCGCGGGATCCCGCTGGTCGTGGTCGAGGGGCAGGACCTGCCGGGGATCGTGACCGTGGGCATCGAGGACCGGGGGGGCGTCGCGGACATCGCCCGGCACCTGACCGGCCTGGGCCACGAGCGGATCGCGACCGTGACCCTGCCCTTCGGCCCGGACCGGCGCAGCGGGCTCGCCGACGCCGACCGGCTCGGGCAGATCACCTGGTCGATCGCGCGGCGCCGGCTGGACGGCCTGGCCGACGCGGGGGTGACGCCGGTCGCGGTGTACGAGACACCCGCGTCGCTGGTCGAGCACGGGCACGCGGCGGCGCAGGCGCTGCTGTCGGGCCCCGCGGAGACGCGACCCACGGCGGTCGTGGCGCAGTCCGACCTGCTGGCGTCGGGGGTCGTGCTGGGCGCGCGGGAGCTCGGGCTGCGGGTGCCGGAGGACGTGTCGGTCGCCGGGTTCGACGGGCTGGACCTGCCCTGGCTCGCGCCGGACGTCCTCACGACCGTGACGCAGCCGATCACGGAGAAGGGCGCGGTGGTCGGCCGGGCCATCGAGGCCCTGCTGGCCGGCGACACCCCGCCGGACGAGGTCCTGGCGGTCCGGCTGCGCCTCGGCACGACCACGGGCCCGGCGCCGGGCGCCTGACGCCGGCGGGATCGGCGAGGGCCGCCGCGCGCCGCCGCGGGCTGATGCCCGCCCGATCGTCGTGCCACCGCCCGATCGACCCGGGGCGGCGCGACACGGCGCCGGGACGGCGGTGCGCGGCGCGGCGCGTCAGGTGAGGCGGACGAGCGCCTGGCACTTGGCCAGCACGCGGGCGCCCGCGGCGGTGACCGTCAGGTCGACGCGCGCGGTGCGGGTGTCGGCGTCGAGCGCACCGACGACCGCGACGACCTCGACGGTCGCGTGACCCGGGTCCGGCACCGGCACCGGCCGGGCGAACCGGGTCTGGTAGTCGACGACCGCGCCCGGGTCGCCGACCCAGTCGGCCACGACGCCGACGGCGGCGCCCATCGTCCACATGCCGTGCGCGATGACGCCGGGCAGGCCGACCTCGGTCGCGAACCGCTCGTTCCAGTGGATCGGGTTGACGTCGCCGGACGCGCCGGCGTATCGCACCAGGCGGGACCGGTCGACGGCGACCTCGCGGCGGCCGACCTCCTGGCCGACGGCCAGGTCCTCGAACGCGGGGGCCATCAGGCGTCCTCTCCGCGGACCGCGAGCGTGGACGTCACCGTGGCGACGGGCTCGCCGCCCTCCGCGGCGATCACGGCGCGGGTCGTCACCATCGACAGACCGGCGCGCTCGGTGACCGCGTCCACGTGCAGCACGGTGACCAGGCGGTCGCCGGCGTGGATCGGGCGGTGGTGGATGAACCGCTCGTCGGCGTGCACGACGCGGCTGAAGTCGATGCCCGCCTCGGGGTCCTCGATCAGCTGCGCCTCGGCGCGCTGCGCCACGACGACGGCGAACGTCGGCGGCGCGATCACGTCGGGGTACCCGAGTGCTCGCGCCGCGTCGACGTCGGTGTGGGCCGGGTGCGTCGCCCCGACCGCCTCCGCGAACGCGCGGAGATGCTCGCGGCCGACCTCGTACGCCTCGTTCGGCGGGTACTCGCGCCCCGCGTACTCGGGGTTGACGGCCACGATCAGCGTCGCTGGAGGGTCAGCGGGTCTCGCGGTGCAGCGTGTGACGGCCGTCGCGCGGGCAGAACTTCTTCATCTCGAGCCGGTCGGGGTCGTTCCGACGGTTCTTCTTCGTGATGTAGTTCCGCTCCTTGCACTCCGTGCAGGCGAGCGTGATCTTCGGACGGACGTCCGCGCTCTTGCTGGCCATGGTCTTGCCACCTCTCGCGCCCGAAGCGCTTGGATCTTCGTCGTCGGGCGCCGGCGGACGCCCCACTGGATTCAGTGCTGGTAGCGGGGGCGGGGTTCGAACCCGCGACCTCACGATTATGAGTCGTGCGCTCTCACCAACTGAGCTACCCCGCCTCGGGTGCGCACGCCGGCCAGACGATCCTGGCCTGCGACACACCACAGAGCCCCGAACGGGATTCGAACCCGTGACCTCTTCCTTACCAAGGAAGTGCTCTACCACTGAGCTATCGGGGCAGCGCGGACCAGGCTACACGGTGCCCGGGGCGGGTGCGAAATCCGTCCCCCGACCCGCGTGATCCCGCAGGCCGGAGCCGGTCGCGCCCCGCACCGGAGCAGGTCGAGCCCGTCCGTGCGTGGCGACGGGGCGCCCTCCGTGAGGAGGACGCCCCGTCGTCCGTGCGTGGCGGGTGAGGGATTCGAACCCCCGTAGGCGATGCCAGCTGATTTACAGTCAGCCCCCTTTGGCCACTCGGGTAACCCGCCAGGGTGCGCGCCTCGGTGACTGCGTCGCCGGGGTGCGGATGGAAGGATAGCAAGGGTTCGGGCCGGTTCCGAAACCGGCCCCGCACCACCCGCACCACAGGTCAGGAGGAGTCATGGCGAGCGAGTCGTCGTTCGACGTCGTCAGCAAGGTCGACCGCCAGGAGGTCGACAACGCGCTGAACCAGGCCATCAAGGAGATCGCGCAGCGGTACGACTTCAAGGGCGTCGGCGCCTCGATCGCGTGGAGCGGCGAGAAGATCGTCATGGTCGCGAACTCCGAGGAGCGGGTGCGCGCCGTCCTCGACGTGTTCCAGACCAAGCTGATCAAGCGCAACATCTCGCTCAAGGCGCTCGACACCGGGGACGGCGACCCCAAGCCGTCCGGCAAGGAGTACCGCCTGGAGGCCTCGATCAAGGAGGGCCTGTCCTCCGAGATCGCCAAGAAGGTGACCAAGCTCATCCGCGACGAGGGCCCCAAGGGCGTCAAGACGCAGATCCAGGGCGACGAGGTCCGCGTCTCCGCGAAGGCCCGCGACGACCTGCAGGCGGTCATCGCCCTGCTCAAGGGCGCCGACGACATCGACGCGGCGCTGCAGTTCATCAACTACCGCTGACGCGCCCGTCCGCCGCGAGGCCCGGCCCCCGGGTGCCGGGCCTCGCGTCGTCCACAGCCGGGAGAACGGCCCTGTCGCGAGGTCCTGACCTCTGGTTCCATCGGGGGGCATGACGGCAGGGGGAGATCCGGAGGCGATCCGGCAGCACGCGCGACGGCTGCGCACCACCGCGGAGGACGTGGCCCGCACGGGCGACCGCGTCCGCGCGGGCTCGGGCATCGAGTGGGTCGGCGTCGCCGCCGACCGCTACCGCGAGCGCCTCGCGCAGCACGGGCAGCGCGTGACCGCCGCCCAGGACGAGCTTCTCGGCACGGCCGCCGCGCTCGACCGGCTGGCCGACGAGCTCGAGGCCCGGCAGGCGGCGATCCGGCGGGCCATGCGGTTCGTCGAGGACCGCCTCGACGACGCCCGCCGCACCGTCGGCCGGCTGGGCGACCTCGCCGACGACGTGCTCAGCGGCGCGGAGCGCGCGGCCCGCGACGCCGCCCGCGGCGTGCTCGGCACGGTCGCCGGCGGCCTGCCCACCCCCGGCTCCCCCGACTGGTCGGGCGTCGCCGACCGCATCGGGAGGATCGGGTGACCGCCGTGCTCGCGCCGGTGGACGGCGCGCTCCGGGCCCGGCTCGGCGAGCAGGACTGGGCCACGGCCAGCGCGGGCGTCCCCGGGCTCCCCGGCTGGGCCGGGGTGCTCCCCGTCGACCGGGACGGGTCCGCCACGGTACCGCCGGCTGCCGCGGCGGACGACGCGAAGGCGCCCGCCGGGGTCGACCCCGTGCTCCGCGCGGCGGTCGAGGGCGGTGCGGCCGCTCTGGTCGCCGTCGAGGTGGCCGTCGCCGCGGGCGAGCGGGCGCTGCTCGCCGTGCTCTGGTCCGACGCGGACGCCGGCTCCGGCCTCGCGCGCGGTGTCGACGTCGTCCCGGGCGGCGGCCTGGCGGGCACCGCACCGCGCCCCGGGGTGGAGGTCAGCGCCTTCCCGACCTCGCGGCTCGTCGACGAGGTCCTGCGGCACGTCCCCGCGGCGCCGGTCCGCGTCGTGGCCGCCCCTGCGACCGTCCCCGAGGAGCTCACCATCGCCCTCGCCCAGGCGATCCGCACCGGTGACACGACGACCGTCGACGCCCTGCGCGCCGAGCTCGGCGCCGACGGGCCGCCCGCCGTCGTCGAGGCGGCCGTGCACGGCACCGACGGCAGCCTGGTCGTGTCGGTCGCGAGCCGCGGCCGCACGGACGTCTCGACGCTCAGCCTGCTCCGGACGGACGCCGGCTGGGTCGAGCTCACCCGCACCGCCGACGGCCAGGTCGTGCACAACCCGCGCAGCCGCGAGGACGTGCGCGCCGCGCTGCTCTACGACCTGACCGGCCGGTTCGCGACCGCGACGACGGAGGACGACGCGTGAGCATCAGCGTGAGCGGCGGCGCGGGCGGGATGGGGGCGCGCCTGCAGGACCTGCGCTCCGAGGCCGGGCTGCTCGACGCCGCGGGCGACGACGTCCGGCGGTGGAGCGGGTCCGTCGCGGCCGTCGCGGTGCACCCGGACGTCACCGTCGCGACCCTGCTGTGCCCCGGGGAGGTGGCGGCGGTCGCCGGCTCCGTCGCGGCGGCGACGATCGGGGTGAACGGGCTGCTCGTGGTGAGCACCCGGCTCGAGGGCACCGCCGTGGTGCTCCGGGCGTCGGCGACGACGTACGAGTTCGTCGACGCCACGCAGCAGCGTGTGCTGGAGGCGCTGCAGGACGCCGCGGGGTTCACGCTCGGGGCGGCGCTGCCGTTCCTCGCGATCGGCGGCGGCCTCGTGCTGCTGGGCGGAGCCGGGGCGGTGCTCGCGAGGCCGGCCGACTGGCCCGCGCTCGTGCTCCTCGCCCGGCACGTCGACCCCGCCTCGCTGGGTCGGGCCGGGATGGACGGGCTGTACGACAACCCCTGGCTCCTGGAGTCGCTCACCCGCACGGCGCCGAGCCTGGTCCAGGGGACGACGTGGAGCCTCGGCACGCTGCTCGGCGGACCCGCCGGAGGGCTCGCGCTGCCGTTCGCCCTGTCCGGCGGGCGGTGGCCGACCGGGACGTACGAGGACGCGGTCGGCGGGCTGGTGAACGCCGGCGGGCTGTTCGGGATGTTCCAGGACACCGGGGCGGTGGGGGTGACGCTGAGCGACCGGCTCGACGGGACGTTCGCACCTCGGTCGACGGCCGAGATCTTCGAGCAGCAGAGCGCCATCGGGGCCGACCGGGGAAAGGTCCAGATCGTCCAGGTCACGAACGCCGACGGGTCGTCCTCCTTCATCGTCCAGATCCCCGGCACGCAGGAGTGGGGGCCGACGCGGGGCGACAACCCCGTGGATCTCACGACCAACGTCCGCCTCATGGCCGGCGACTCCACCCTGATGCAGCAGCAGGTGGCGGAAGCGATGCGGCAGGCGGGTATCCGCCAGGGCGATCCGGTCATGCTGACCGGCCACAGCCAAGGCGGCATCACCGCCGCCGCGCTCGCCTCCGACCCCGCGTTCCGGCAGGAGTTCGCCGTGCAGAGCGTGGTGACGGGCGGTTCGCCGATCGCGCGCTTCGACATCCCCGACTCCGTCTCCGTGCTGTCGTTGGAGCACGACCAGGACGCGGTGGCCATGCTCGAGGGCCGGGAGAACCCCGATCGGGCCAACTGGGTCACCGTGGAACGCGACCTGGGGACGGTGCGGGACGGCGTCCTGCGGGAGGCGTCGGTCGGCGCCGCGCACGGCACGGGCGTCTACGCCGAGACGGGCGCCATGGTCGACCGCTCCGACGATCCCTCGGTCCGAGCGTGGCGCGAAGGCGTGGAGCAGTTCTTCACGGGCGACGCGACCGTCACCCGATGGGATGTGACCGCACCGTGAGCTCTCGGGCCCTCGGCGCCGTCGTCAGCATCGCCCTGCTGCTGACCGGCTGCGCCCGTGGCACGACGGACGACGCCTCCGACGCGCCCGCCGAGGGCGCCGTCGCCGACGACGTCCTGTTCGAGCAGGTGGCGGACCTCCCCGGCGTCGTCGGCGTGGAGGACCTGCGGTTCCAGCAGGACTTCGGGCTCCCTCCGCAGTACGCCGGGCGCATCACCGCGGCGGACGACGCGAACCCGCTGTGCGTGCTGGACGAGGCCCTGGCGATCCTGCACCAGGGTCGGGAGGGCGTCGGGCTCGAGGTCCTGGTCACGACGAGTGCCAAGGAGACCTACGGGTTGTCCAGCCTCGTCGGCCGCGACGGCTCCGCCGAGGACCGCTACGGGCCGCAGCCCACCGAGCCGCAGCCGACGGCGACCGTCCGCCCGTGCACGCCACCCGCCGAGCGGTCGTCGCTCGGCGGCGCGACGCCCGCTCCCACGCCCTGAGGCGTCAGTACCGCTCCACCCCGCCGTACCCCGCCATGCGCTCCAGCCGCTGGATGCGGTCCGCCATCGGCGGGTGCGTCGCGAACATCCGGCCCATCCCGGCGCCCTTGAACGGGTTCGCGATCATCAGGTGCGACACGTCCACGAGGTCCCGCTCCTGCGGCAGCGGCCGCGCGGCGGTGCCGTGCTCCAGCTTGCGCAGCGCGGACGCCAGCGCGAGCGGGTCCCCGGTGAGGGCGGCGCCGTCCTCGTCGGCGTCGTACTCGCGGGTCCGGCTGATGGCGAGCTGGATGAGGGTCGCGGCGACGGGGGCGAGGAACACCATGAGCAGCGCGGCGATCGGGTTGCCGCCGCGGTCGCGGTCGTTGCCGCCGCCGAAGAACAGCGCGAACTGCGCGACCGAGGTGATGACGCCGGCCACGGCCGCCGCGATGGACGACGTGAGGATGTCCCGGTTGTAGACGTGCATGAGCTCGTGGCCGAGCACGCCGCGCAGCTCGCGCTCGTCGAGGATCTGCAGGATGCCCTCGGTGCAGCAGACGGCGGCGTTGCGCGGGTTGCGCCCGGTCGCGAAGGCGTTGGGCGCGGCGGTCGGCGAGACGTACAGCCGCGGCATGGGCTGGCGGGCGGCGGTGGAGAGCTCGCGGACGATCCGGTACATGGCGGGCTGCTCGATCTCCGACACCGGACGCGCGTGCATGGCGCGGATCGCGATCTTGTCGGAGTTCCAGTACGAGTACGCGGTCATGGCGAGGCCGGCCAGGGCGAACAGGAAGATGTACCGGCCGTTCGCCACGAAGGCCCCGATGCCGAGCAGCACCGCCCACAGCACGCCGAACAGCAGCGCCGTCTTCAGGCCGTTGTAGTGCCGGTGACCCATGTGCGTCCTTCCTGTCGTCGCGGCCGACAACTCGTCCCGCGTTCCAGACAACGCTGCAGGCCGTCCGGCAGTTCCCCTACCCTGACCCCGCACATCCCGCCACTCCCCGAGGAGACACCGTGCGTACCGTCCGCATCCTGGCCCTGGCCGCCGCGAGCGCGCTGGCGCTCGCGGCCTGTGCGCCCGTCGACGATCAGGCCGACGCCGGCGCGTCGGAGTCCGCCGCGACCGACGGCGCGCTCGACACCCTCACCGACGGCGTGCTGACCATCGGCACCTCCGACCCGGCGTACGAGCCGTGGGTGGTCGGCAACGACCCGAGCAGCGGCGAGGGCTTCGAAGCGGCCGTGGCGTACGCGGTCGCGGAGCAGCTCGGCTACGACGCCGACCAGGTCGAGTGGGTGCCCGTCACGTTCGACCAGATCATCGCCCCGGGCGCCAAGTCGTTCGACTTCGCGATCAACCAGGTGTCGATCAGCCCCGAGCGCGCCGAGAACCTCGACTTCTCGTCGTCGTACTACGACACCGCGCAGGCCGTGGTGACGCTGGAGGGCTCGCCCGTCGCCGGCGCGACCTCGGTGGCCGACCTCAAGGACGCGAAGCTCGGTGCGATGGTCGGCACCACGAGCCTCACGGTCGCCCAGGACACGATCGACCCGACCACCGACATCCAGGTGTTCAACGACAACGACCAGGTCAAGCAGGCGCTCCAGGCCGGCCTGGTCGACGCGATCGTCGTGGACCTGCCCACCGCGCTCTACATCACCGCGGCCGAGCTCGACGGCGGTGTCCTCGTCGGCCAGCTCCCCGCCGACGACGCGGCCGGCGCGGACCAGCTCGGCCTGGTGCTCGACAAGGGCTCGTCGCTGACCGAGCCGGTGACCGAGGCGGTGGACGCGCTGCGCGAGGACGGCACGCTCGCCGACCTCGAGTCGCAGTGGCTCACCGACGCGGCCGGCGCGCCGGTCCTGCAGTAGTGCCCGCGGGACCCGCGGACCCCGCGGTGCCCTCGGACGGCACCCGCCCCGCGTGGGTGCCGTCCGAGCGGCAGCGCGAGCGCGACGCCTACCGGCGCGGCCAGACCCGTCGCTCGACGCTGGTCGCCCTGGTCAGCACCGTCGTGGTGGCGGGCGTCGCCGTGCTCGGGCTGGTGAGCTCGCCGGGGTGGCCACGGGTCAAGCAGTCGTTCCTCGACCCCGAGGTCGCGTGGGCCTCGCTGCCGAAGGTGCTCGAGGGCCTGTGGCTGAACGTGCGGGTCATGGCGGTGTGCGCCGTGCTGATCGTCGTCGTCGCGATGCTGCTGGCGCTGGCGCGGACGCTGCGGGGGCCGGCGTTCTTCCCGCTGCGCGCGCTCGCCACGGGGTACGTCGACGTGTTCCGCGGCCTGCCGCTGATCCTCGTCCTGCTGCTGGTCGGCTTCGGGCTGCCGGGGCTGCGGCTCCAGGGCGTGCCGACGTCGGCGGTCGTGCTGGGCGGACTGGCGCTGGTGCTGACGTACTCGGCGTACGTCGCGGAGGTGTTCCGCGCGGGCATCGAGTCGGTGCACCCGTCGCAGGTCGCCTCCGCGCGGTCCCTGGGCCTGACCCGGGGGCAGACGCTCCGGCACGTCGTGCTGCCCCAGGCGGTGCGCCGGGTGATCCCGCCGCTGCTGAACGACCTGGTGTCGCTGTCGAAGGACTCCGGCCTCATCTCGATCCTCGGCGCGGTGGACGCGGTGCGCGCCGCGCAGATCCAGACGGCGACCTACGCCAACTTCACGCCGTACGTGGTCGCGGGCGTGCTGTTCGTGCTGCTGACGATCCCGCTGACCCGGTTCACCGACGCGCTGGCGAAGCGCGGCGGCTGGCTGGGGTCGCAGAGCGGGCTGGCGGGCGCGGGGGCGATGCGGTGACCGTGCCCGCCGCCCCCTCCCCCGACGTCGTCCCCGCCGGCAC
>NZ_JAKRMS010000138.1 GCF_022346185.1 Cellulomonas sp. ACRRI
GCGCGGGGTCGGGGTGGGACGGCGCGGGCCGGTGGGCCGGGGCTGCGCCCGGCGGCGGTGCCGGACAGTCAACCCCGGCACCCCGTGGTCGAGTCAATAGCCAGAATCCTGAGAGTTCAGTAGGCAATGAAGGTTTTACGTGCGGGACACAGGACGCGGGTGCCGCGACCCGGGTCGGCGGTGGTTCGATGGGCCGCGTGATCCACACGACCGACTACGTGCTGACCGACGAGGGGCGCGTGCGTGACCTGGTGCGCCGGCACGGGTGGGCGACGCTCGTCTCGGTGACGGACGACGGGCCGGTGGCCTCGCACGTCCCGGTGCTGCTGGCCGAGGACGTCGCGCTGCCCTCGGGGGCCGCCGGCGGCCCGCCGGCGCCCGCTGCGGCCCCGCGCCCCGCCCGCGACGCGCACGGGCTGCCCGACCGGTTCACGGTGCCGTCCGCCCCGCTCGCGCTGCTGTCGCACCTCGGCCGGCCGGACGAGGTGCTGCACCAGGCGGCCGCCGGCCGGGAGCACCTGCTGATCGTCGAGGGCCCGTACGGCTACGTCTCTCCCGGCTGGTACGGGTACGCCCCGGCGGTGCCGACCTGGAACTACGTCGCGCTGCACCTGTACGGCACGCTGGAGCTGCTCGACCCGGAGGACTCGTACGCGGTCATGGGGGCCACCGTCGACCGGTACGAGGCGCCGATGCCCGAGCCCGTGCGGATGCCCGACGTCGAGGGCTACGCCCGCCGGATCGCGCCCGGCGCCGTCGGGTTCCGGCTGTCCGTGACCCGCTGGCAGGGCAAGGCCAAGCTCAGCCAGGACAAGCCGCGCGCCGTGGCCGAGCGGGTCGTCGAGCACCTGGGCACCGACCCCCGCTACGCCGAGCCGGCGCTCGCGGCCGAGATGCGCGCCGAGCTCGACCGCCGGCCCGACTGGACCTGACCCCCGTGCGGGTCGCGCGTGACCGACGCGCGACCCGCCGCCGACCCCCCGGACAGAGACGAGACCAGCGTGCGCACCGGACCGCTCCTCCTGACCCACGCCCGCCTGCTCGGCGCGGCCCGCACCGTCGACGTGCTGCTGCGCGACGGCCGGGTGCACGCCGTCGGCCCGGACGTCGCGCGCGGCGTCGGCGCGGGAGTCGAGCAGGTCGACCTGGACGGCCGCACGGTGCTGCCGGGGCTGTGGGACGCCCACACGCACATGACGCAGTGGGCGCTCGCCCGGCAGCGGCTCGACGTCTCGGCCGCGACCTCCGCGGCGCACGCGATCCGCATTGTGCTCGACCGGCTGGCCGCGCGGCCGGTCACGCCCGGCACCGCCCTGGTCGGGTACGGCTTCCGCGACGGCCTGTGGCCGGACGCGCCCACCGCGGAGCTGCTCGACGCCGCGGTCGGCGACGTTCCGGTGATCCTCGTGTCCGGCGACCTGCACTGCGCCTGGTTCAGCACCGCCGGCCTCCGGTACGCCGGCGTCGCCGGCCACCCGACCGGGCTGCTCCGCGAGGCCGAGTGGCTGCCGCTGACCAGCGTCGTCGACCACGTGCCGGACGACGTCGCCGACGCGTGGGTGGCCGAGGCCTCCCGCGCCGCTGCGGCGCGCGGCGTCGTCGGCGTCGTCGAGCTCGAGATCACCGAGAACCTCACCCCGTGGCGCCGGCGGATCGCCGCCGGGAACGACGCGCTGCGGGTGCGCGCCGGCGTCTGGGAGCCCTACCTGGACCGGGTGCTCGCCGAGGAGCTGCGGTCCGGGGACGTGGTCGTCGGCACGGGCGGGCTGCTGCAGCAGGGGCCGCTCAAGGTGGTCACCGACGGCTCGCTCAACACCCGCACCGCGTTCTGCCACGACCCGTACCCCGGCCTGTCCGGCGCCGACGCCTACGGCGTGCTGTCCGTGCCGCCCGAGCACCTCGTCCCGCTCATGGCGCACGCCACCCGCAAGGGCCTCACCTGCGCCATCCACGCGATCGGCGACCACGCCAACACGCTCGCCCTGGACGCGTTCGCGGCCTCCGGCGCACGCGGCTCCGTCGAGCACGCCCAGCTGCTCACGGACGCCGACGTGGCGCGGTTCGCCTCGCTGGGCGTCGTGGCCTCGGTGCAGCCCGAGCACGCGATGGACGACCGCGACGTCGCCGACCGGCACTGGGCCGGCCGCACGGGGCGGGCGTTCGCGCTGGCGTCGCTCGCCGCCGCGGGCGTCGAGCTGGTGCTCGGCTCGGACGCCCCGGTGGCGCCGCTCGACCCGTGGATCGCGGTCTCCGCCGCCGTCGAGCGGACTCGCGACGGGCGGGAGCCCTGGCACCCGGAGCAGCGGCTCGACCTGCTCACCGCGCTGCGGTCGTCGGTCGACGGGCAGCCGCTGACGCTCGCGGTGGGGGCCCCGGCCGACCTGGCGGTGCTGGACGCCGACCCGCTGTCCCCGGGGTCGCCGCTGCGGGAGATGCCCGTGGCGGGGACGCTGCTCGGCGGACGGTGGACGCACCGGGGGTTCTGAGCGGGCCGCCCGGTCGCCGTCGAGCCCCCGCCACCGGACCGGCCCACCCGGACGGGGTCGACCGATCGGGTGGTCCGCCCAGCGGGGCCTGGGTGGTAGCACCCAGAGGTCCCGGGCCGGCGACCGTACCGGGTCGTACCGTCCCGGCACATATGCGCCCTGACCTGCATGTCCTCGCCCCGCACGGCATCGGCGGCCGCACCGCGCTCGGATTCCACCCGCGCGACGGCCGGCCGGTCGCGTGCTGGGTCGTGCACCCCACCCGCCGCGAGCCCGGGGTCGTGCGCCGGCTCGAGCGGTACGCCGCCGCGCTCGGCCTCGGAGAGCTCGGCGCCCCCGCGCTGACCGAGGTCGACGACTACCGGGCGGCGCTGACCGCGGCGGGCGGCTGGGCCACGCTGTGGGTGGGCGACGAGGTCGAGCTGGCCGCGGAGCACGACGACGCCTGGCTCGACGCGCTGCTCGACCGCGGGTGGGCCGTGGTGGTCGTCGGGTACACGACGGACCTCGCCACCTGGGACAACCCCGCGATCATGGCCCACCTCGCCGGGGGTGGCAGCGCGCACGTCGGGGTGGTCCGGGCCGCCTGACGGACGCGCGCGCCGAGCGGTCCCGCGGGGTCGGTAGGCTGTGACCATCCCCACCGCCGCGAACCAGGGAGCTCACCCGTGGGACGAGTCGTCGTCGATGTGATGCCCAAGCCGGAGATCCTCGACCCGCAGGGCAAGGCCGTCGCCGGGGCGCTGCCGCGGCTCGGGTTCGGGCAGTTCACGTCCGTCCGCCAGGGCAAGCGGTTCGAGCTCGAGGTCGACGGCCCCGTCACCCCCGAGGTCCTGGCCGCCGCCGCCGAGGCCGCGACCCAGGTGCTGTCGAACCCCGTGATCGAGGACGTCGTCCGCGTGGCCGACTCCGAGGCCGACGCAGCCGGGACCGTGCTGTCCGAGGGCCTGGCCTGATGACGAAGATCGGCGTCGTCACCTTCCCGGGCACCCTGGACGACCGCGACGCCGCGCGCGCCGTGCGCCTCGCCGGGGCCGAGCCCGTCGCGCTCTGGCACGCCGACGCGGACCTGCGCGGCGTCGACGCCGTGGTCCTGCCCGGCGGGTTCTCCTACGGCGACTACCTGCGCGCGGGCGCCATCAGCCGGTTCGCGCCCGTCATGGGCGAGGTCGTCGAGGCCGCCGGCAAGGGGATGCCCGTGCTCGGCATCTGCAACGGCTTCCAGGTCCTCACCGAGGCGCACCTGCTGCCCGGCTCGATGATCAAGAACGACCACCTGCACTTCGTCTGCCGCGAGCAGGTGCTGTCCGTCGAGCGCGCCGACACCGCCTGGACGAGCGAGTACGCGCAGGGCGAGCGCATCACGATCCCGCTGAAGAACCAGGACGGCCAGTACGTCGCCGACGAGCACACCCTCGACGAGCTCGAGGGCGAGGGCCGGGTCGTGTTCCGCTACGAGGACGTGAACCCCAACGGCTCGCGCCGCGGGATCGCCGGCATCAGCAACGCGCGCGGCAACGTCGTCGGCCTCATGCCGCACCCCGAGCACGCGGTCGAGGCGGGCTTCGGCCCCGACGGCGCCCGCGGCCCGCGGTCCGGCACGGACGGCCTCCGGTTCTTCACCTCGGTGATGCGCGCGCTCGTCTCCTGACGCCGCGCCGCCGGCTGCGGGCGTCGAGCGAGTACCCGACGCGTCGAGCGAGTAGTCGGCGCATGCTCGCTCGACGCGTCGAGTGCACGCTCGCGGTCGGCCGCCGGGTCGGCGGGGGGCGGCCGTCGGTCGGGGCCGGGCGCGTCACCGGCGCCCGGGATGTGGACACGGTGCTGCCGTGCCGGGCGGGGCGCGGTTAGGCTGCCCGCGTGTTCCTGAGCCGGGTGTGTTGTCGCTGAGCTGACGACCCCGCGCGCCCGCGGCCGGACGGCCCTCGCCGCGCACCCCGCCTCACCCCGAGGACACCACCGACATGGCTCAGCCCGTGCTGGACCGCGCGCTCGCGGTCGCCACCCGTCACGTCCCCGCCGCCCGCCGTGCGGCCGCCGCCCGCCTCGCGCCGGTGCCGCCGGCGCCGGATCCGGCCGCGCCCGCCGCGCCGACGCCGGCGTCGACCGTGCCCGCCTCGCCCGCGTCCCCAGCCGATCGTCTCGTCGCCACCCGATCGATCCACGGGCGGCGCGACGATCCGGTGGAGATCGCGATCGAGCCGCACGCCGTCGCGCCCGCGGCGGGGGCGCCCGGGGCAGGCCGGGCGGTCGTCGTGCACGTGGGGGCACCCGCCTACGGCGTGCGGACCGTCGAGCACCGGCCGGGGTCGGAGTCGGCGATCGCCGTCGCCGCCCGCACCGCCGACGTCATCCGGCTCGGGTTCTCCGTCGCGGTGCCCTCGGTCGGGGCGCTGGCGCGGGTCGCCGCGCTCGTCGACGACGCGCTCGCCGAGGCCGGCCGGGACCGCACCGAGGTCCGGGTGCTGCTCGACCTGGAGGTCGTGCTCGCCGGCGACGAGCGCACGGCCCGCCGCAAGCGCTCGCACCTGGAGTACCTGGACGCGCTCGCCGGGCTGTCGTGGGCGCCGGCCGACACCCGCGTGGTCACCACGGCCGACCGGCTGGTGGCGGAGGTCGGCGAGGTGGCCCGGCGCGCGGGCGTCGACGGCGTGGTCCTGCACCCGCTGTCCGGCGGCGCCGAGGTCGAGGCGGAGCTCCGCGCCCTGGTCGCCTGAGCCCCTCGAGTGGAAGGTCTGGCCGGACACGCCGACGGCGTGTCCGGCCAGACCTTCCACTCGCACGGAGGGCATCCGCCTGCGGGGAGGGCACCTACCCCTGACCCCGGGGCGCGGCCCGACGTTCGGCGGGGGGATGTTCGTGCTGGTCGGTGTCGGTTTCGTGCTCGCCGGGGCGAACGACCTCTGACGGCCGCGCCGCGTCCGTAGCCTCGGCGCGTGACGAGGCTCCGGCACTGGGCGCTGCTGGGCGTCGTGCTGCCGCTGTGGCTCGCGGTCGTGCGCGCCGCGGGGGTCCTGGGCTGGCACCTCGGCCTCGCGGACTGGCTCGTGCTCGTGGCCTTCTGGACCGCGATCACCCTGGTGCCGGTCCTGGTGCCCTGCCTCGCCGTCGCGCTGCTGGTCGGGGCCGGCGTGCTGGCCGTGGGTCGGCGTCTGCCGCCGCCCGGGTCCCGTGCCCGCACGGTCGTCGTGGGGGTGGGCGCGCTCGCGGTCGCCGCCGTGGCGACCGTCGCCGGGATGTGGCCTCAGGCGGTCTTCGCCGCGCCGTACGAGCGGGTGCCCGTCGCGCGGGCGGTGGCCACCGCGATGGCCTCCGGCGCGCCGCTGGTGGTGGCAGCCGTCGCCGCGTGGCGGCGCAGCGACCGCATCACGCCCCTGCCGCCGCTGCCGAGCCCGTGGGAGGACGACCCGGCGGACTGACCGACGCCGCGCCGCCCTCGCCGTCAGCCGCCCAGCGTCCCCAGGGCCTGCTCCAGGTCGTCGGCCAGGTCGTCGACGTCCTCCAGCCCGACGGACAGCCGCACCGTCGACACCGCGATCCCGACCGCCGCGCGCCCGGCGGGCCCGAGCTTGCGGTGCGTCGTCGTCGCCGGGTGCGTGACCAGCGACTTCGCGTCGCCGAGGTTGTTCGAGATGTCCACCACCCGCAGCGCGTCCAGCACGCCGAACGTCAGCGTCGTGGCCTCGGCGGGCGTCGAGCCCTCCGGCACCCGCAGGTCGAGCGTCACCACCGTGCCGCCGCCCGACTGCTGCGCGAGCGCGAGCGCGTGCTGCGGGTGCGACGGCAGGTACGGGTACCGGACCTGCGCGATCGCCGGGTGCCCCTCGAGGCGGGTCGCCAGCGTCAGCGCGGACGCCGTCTGGTGCCGGACCCGCAGCGACAGCGTCTCCAGCCCCTTGAGCAGCACCCACGCGTTGAACGCCGACAGCGACGGCCCGGTGTTCCGGATCAGCGTCTGCACCGGGCCGTGCACGAACGCGTCGGTGCCGAGGATCGCCCCGCCGAGCACCCGTCCCTGGCCGTCGATGTGCTTGGTCGCCGAGTACACGACCACGTCGGCGCCGAAGTCGAGCGGCCGGGACAGCACCGGGGTCGCGAACACGTTGTCCACGACGACGACGGCGCCCGCGGCGTGCGCGAGCCGGCTGACGGTGGCGATGTCGACCAGGTCCTGCATCGGGTTGGACGGCGTCTCGAAGAACACCACGTCCGCCGGGGTCGACAGCGCCTCCTCCCACTGCGCGGGCACGTGGCCGTCGACGTAGTCGGTGCGCACGCCCCACTTCGCCAGGATCTCGTCGAAGATCACGACCGACGACCCGAACAGCGCGCGCGCCGCGACGACCCGCGAGCCCGACCGGACCAGCGCGGCCAGCGCCGTGAACACCGCCGACATGCCGGACGCCGTGGCGTAGCAGGCCTCCGCGCCCTCGAGCAGCCGGAGCCGCTCCTCGAACGTGGAGACCGTCGGGTTGCCGTACCGGGAGTACAGGAACCGGTCGGCCTCGCCCGCGAACGCCGCCTCCGCCTCGGCCGCGCGGGAGTAGACGTAGCCCTGGGTGAGGAACAGCGCCTCGGACGTCTCCTGGAACGGCGTGCGGACGGTGCCGCCGCGCACGGCGAGCGTGTCGGGGCGCAGCTGCTCCCGGGGGAGCCGGTCGTCCCGCCAGTCGGCCGGTCCGGGCGCGGTCCGGCCGGTCACGCCTCCCGCCACGGCAGGCCGGCGGCGCGCCAGCCCTGGTGCCCGCGGCGGCCGTCCGGGCCCACGTCGCCCTCGAAGCCGGTGAGGACGTTGTACGCCGGGCCGAGGCCGGCGGCGGTCGCGGTCACGGCGGCCGCGACCGAGCGCACGCCGGACCGGCAGAGGAACACCACGGGCCGCGGGTCGTCCGCCGTGACGCCTGCCGCGGCGAGCCCGTCGAGGAACGCCGGGTTCGGGCGGCCGAACGCGTCGACCCACTCGACGAACGCCGTGCGGCCCTCGCCGGCGTCGGCGGTGTCCGGCACGCCGATCGTCTGCCACTCGCCCTCGGTGCGGACGTCGACCAGGACGGCGCGCTCGTCGGACAGCAGCAGGTCCCAGGCCTCCTGCGGGGTGAGGTCACCCGCGTACGGCGCGGTCACAGCGGGCGCACCGGGTTGCCCGGGGCCGTCGCGGCCGGCAGCACGACGGCCTGCGCGACGATCACGCGCTCCCCGTCGAAGGTCGCGGCGGGCCCGCCGTGCAGCTCGTAGCCCTCGGCCAGGGCGGCGCTGACCCGCTCGCAGAACGAGCGGTCGTCGGGCCCCGTCAGCAGGCGGTAGCGCAGGCGGTCGTCGGTGTCGGTCATGCCTCTCCTCCATCGGATCTGGCGGAAGCACCCTCGGCCGGCCCCGGTGGGGGTCCGCGGGTTGCTGCGGCGTCGACGAGCCAGATCTCTCGGCCGCTCTGGATGGTGCGGCGATGCTACGCCATCGCCGGCACCAGGATGGACGCCCTCCCGCGCCCGGGTGAACCCGTGTCGCACCGTGGACCGCGGTTGACACCTGCGCGCGGACCGCCCCATCCTCGGACGAGGTCATGAGCGCCAGCGCGAAGCCCCGGCTCGCTGGCCGGCAACCCTCCCACCGCGGCGGGGTGCCCCGGGTGACGACCTGGCCGTCCACCGACCGGTGGCCGGCAAGCGCGGGGTCGCCCGGTCCGTCGGGCCCCCACCGATCCGCTCGGGGGTAGTCCCATGTCCGTCACCGCCATCACCTCGTGTGCCGAGACCGCCCTGCTGCCCGTCGTCGGCGGGGACACGCGCGTCCCGCTGGTCGACGGCCGGTCCGTGCCGTACGCGAACCTCGACTACGCCGCGTCCGCTCCGGCGCTCGAGTCCGTCGCCGCCCGGGTCGTCGAGGTGCTGCCGCTGTACGCCTCGGTGCACCGCGGCGCGGGGTACCTGTCCCAGGTGTCGACGGCGCTGTACGAGGCGTCCCGGTCGACCGTGGCCCGGTTCGTGGGCGCGCGACCCGATGACGTCGCCGTGATCACCCGGAACACCACCGACGCGCTCAACCTGCTCGCCGGCTGCGTGCCGGACGGCGGCCGGGTGCTCGTCCTGGACGTCGAGCACCACGCCAACCTGCTGCCCTGGGTGCGCTCGGTCCGGGGCTCCGGCCGCACGGCGACGATCCTGCCCTCGGCCCCGACCGTCGCGGAGACGCTGACCGCGCTGCGCGACGAGCTCGCCCGCCAGCCGTACGCGCTGGTCACGCTCACCGGCGCGTCGAACGTCACCGGCGAGGCGCTGCCGATCGCCTCGGTGGTCGCGCTCGCGCAGGAGGCCGGCGCGCGGGTGGCCGTCGACGGTGCGCAGCTCGTGCCGCACCGCGCGTTCTCGCTCGCGGACAGCGGCGTCGACTACGTGGCGTTCTCCGGGCACAAGACGTACGCCCCGTTCGGGGCGGGCGCCCTGGTCGGCCGGCGGGACTGGCTGGACGCCGGCACGCCGTACCTGGCCGGGGGCGGTGCGGTCCGCGACGTGCGCACCGACCGCACGCTCTGGCAGCCGGCGCCCGCCCGGCACGAGGGCGGCTCGCCCAACGTGCTCGGCGCGGTGGCCCTCGCCGAGGCCTGCGACGCGCTGTCCGCGCTGCCCGCCGGGGCCCTGGTCGAGCACGAGCGGGCGCTGCGCGAGCGGCTCGTCGACGGCCTGGCGGGGATCCCGGGGGCCCGCGTTCTGCGGCTGTGGTCGGACTCGACCGACCCCGTCGGCGTGGTCGCGTTCACGCTCGGCGACCACGACTCCGGCCTCGTGGCGGCGTACCTGTCGGCCGAGCACGGCATCGGCGTGCGGGACGGCCGGTTCTGCGCGCACCCGCTGCTGGCCCGGGTCGGCGTGACGGGCGGCGCGATCCGCGCGTCCGTCGGGGTGGGGACGACCACGGAGACGGTCGACCGGCTGCTCGCCGGGCTGCGCGCGTACGTCACCGACGGGCCGGCCGCGGAGTACGAGGTCGTCGACGGCTGCTGGACGGTCGCCGACGACACCCGGCCGCGGCCGGCCGTGACCGGCATCGACGCGATCGCGGCGACCGCCGCCGCGGCCTGCGGGCCCGCCGTCGAGGACTGAGACCCGGCGCCGGGCGGCCCGCGCAGGGGGCGGGTCACCCGGCGCCGTGGGGCGTCGTCAGCGGACGACGACCCCCAGGTGCGCCGCCAGCGCGCCCGCCAGGTCCAGCAGCTGCGCCTGGCTGATCGTCGCGCCCTTCAGCCCGGCGGTGCCGTCGATGCCCGCGAGGTCCGCGCCGCGCAGGTCGACGTCCCTGAGCTGCGCCCGGGTCAGGTCGAGCCGCCCGACCCGGCAGTCCTCCAGCCGGACGCGCGCCGCGCGGACGCCGGCCAGGTCGAGGTCGCCGATGGTGCAGCCGACGAGGCGCACGTCCTGCAGCCGGGCGTCGCGCAGGTTGAGGTAGTCGATCTTGCCGCCCTCGACGGTCACCCGGTCCCAGGAGCCGCCGAACGCCTCGAGCGCGCCGAGCCGGCAGCCCTCCAGCGTGACGTCCCGCCACGTGCCGGAGCGCGCGCGCAGCATCCCCGCCCGGCACTCGGTGAGCGTGGTGTCGACGAGGTGCGCGTGGTCGAGCTCGGCCCCGTCCAGGTCGCACGCCCGCAGCAGGCACTCGATGAACCGGGCGCTCTCCGCGTCGGCGCCGGCCAGGTCGAGACCGTCGAGCAGGAGGCGGTCGTAGTCGCCCTCGGGCTCGACGGGGCCGGGGTAGGGCTCGAGCAGGTCGGTGCGGGGCGCGGGCATGGGTCCAGCGTCGCACCTCGGGACCGGGGCTGTGGACGACGACCTGTGGCAGCAGGCCGTGGACCGCGACCGCGAGCGCCGCGAGCGGCTGGAGGAGGCCACCCGGCACGAGATGGAGATGGAGCGGTTCTGGACCCCCGAGTACGAGCGCCTCACCCCCGCGCCCGCACCTCCGCCGTCAGGTGCGGCTTGCGGCGCTTCGCGTCCCACGCCGTCACCGACCACACCCCGTCCCCGGCCGCCGCGACGCGCACCACGGGCGTCGACGGCAGCAGCACCGGCGAGGCGAACTCGACGTCCCAGTCGTACGCGTCCCCTCGCCGGGCGCCGACCGCGGCGAGCGCCCGCGCGGCGGTCAGCATGCCGTGCGCGATGGCCCGCGGGAAGCCGAGCGCCCGGGCGGTGAGCGGGTGCAGGTGGATCGGGTTGGCGTCGCCCGACACCGCGGCGTACCGGCGGCCGGCCCCGGCGTCGAACGCCCACCGGCCGGTGGGGACCGGCGCGACGAACTCGGGGCGGGCGCCGTCCTCCGGCTCCGGCCCGGGTACCCGGACCCCCGGTGCCAGGTAGGTCGACACCCCGCGCCAGGCGGGCGGCTCGTCCGCGGGCGCGTCCGCGCGGCGCACCTCGGCGACCAGCTCGACCTGCGCGCCCTTGCGGTGCGGCCGCAGGTCCTGCGCCCACGTGCGGATGTCGAGGGCGTCACCGACGCGCAGCGGGGCCCGCTGCTCGACCCGGTTCGCCAGGTGCACGATCCCGAGCGGCGGCATCGGGAAGTCGGGTCGCACGATCAGCGCGATCGCGGCCGGGAACGCGAGGACGTGCACGTAGCCGGCGGGCAGCACGTCCGTCGCGGGCTCGCCGACCAGGTGCTGGTACGCCGTGAGCTGCGCCGGGTCGGGGACCACGCCGCCGAGGCGGTGCTCGACGGCGGGCAGCGCGGCGACCGGGGGTGCGTCGGACGCCGCGCTGCCC
>NZ_JAKRMS010000139.1 GCF_022346185.1 Cellulomonas sp. ACRRI
TCGCCGTCCCCGCCCTCGCGCGCACCTTCGCCGGCGGCTCGCCGAGTCTCCATCTCCGGACTGCGCACGAAGGCGACCCGACAGTCCGGTCCCGCAGAGTCGGCGGGGGCGCGGGGTGGGAGGGGTTCACAGAGAGCCAGTAGCGATATATCGTTAGCGTCATGCGATACAACGACACGCACGATGAGTTCGAGAGCGAGGGCCGCGCGGAGCGGTCCGGTCGCGGCCCGCAGGGGTCGCACGAGGGGCACCACGGGCACGGGCGCGGGTTCGGCGGCCGCGGGCCGCGCGGCTTCGGCCCGGGAGCGGGGTTCGGACCCGGCGGCGGCTTCGGCCCGGGCGGGCCCGGCGGGTTCGGGCCCGGCGGGCCGGGCGGGTTCGGCCCCGGCGGGTTCGGAGGGCGGCGCGGCCGGAGGCCCCGCGGGGACGTCCGCAACGCCATCCTGCTGCTGCTCGCCGAGCAGCCGATGCACGGCTACCAGCTGATGGAGGCCATCGCCGAGCGCAGCGACGGCCGGTGGCGCCCGAGCCCCGGTGCCGTCTACCCGACGCTGAACCTCCTGGAGGACGAGGGCGTCGTGACGCTGACCGCGTCCGCGGGCCGCAAGCTCGCCACCCTCACCGAGGAGGGCCGGGCGCTGGTCGAGCGCGACTCCGCCTCCTGGCCCGACCCGTTCGCGACCGGCGACGCCGAGCAGGGCGTGGACCTGCGGGCGGAGGTGGGCCCGCTGCTCGAGGCCGTCCGGGCCGTCGGGCGCGGCGGCACGGAGGCGCAGCGGGTGCGCGCGGGCGAGATCCTCGCCGAGGCGCGCCGCTCGGTGTACCGGGTGCTCGCGGGAGACGACCCGGCAGCCCGGTCGGACGCCGGCGCCCCGGCCGACCCGGAGGGCCCGGCGGCCTGACGGCCGGGCGCCGGGACCGGGCGTGCGGCACCGCACCCGCGCGGCACCGCGCCGCGCGGCGGGGTGGCCGTCAGGGCCAGACGTGCGCCTGCTCGGCGAAGTCCGTCGGGTCGCTGTGCACGGGGATCACGCAGAGCAGGTGGCCGCCCGGCACGCGCAGCGTCCGGCAGTCGAGCCAGCCGCCGACCTCCACCGCCCCGAGGTCGAGCAGGCGAGCGGTCTCGGCGGCGATGTCGTCCGTCTCCATGTCGAGGTGGTAGCGGGCGGGCCCGCCGATCGACTGCACGGCCGCCACGAGCCCGGGGATCGGGTCCTCGAGGTGCGTGAACTGCTCCTCGTCGGGCACCGACCACGAGGCCACGCCGGTGGCGGCGGACCAGAACCGGGCCGCCGCGGCGGCCTCGGCGTGCGGTGCGTCGATGAGCAGGGTCGAGATCCGGCTGCGGTGCACGGGCGTCCTCCTCGATGTCCCGACGGACGGTAGCGCCACGGGAGCGCATCCACCAGGGTCCCGGGCCATGGAGAGCTCAGTCGCCGTCCGCCCCGGCGCCCGCGGGCACGGCGTCGCGCGCCGTCGGCGTCGCCCGGTCGGGCACCAGCCCGGCCCCCGTCGCCGTCCGCCGGGTGTGCGTCTCGATCGCGGCGAGCACCACCGCCAGCACCGCGGCGGCGACGAGCGCCGCGCGGGTGCCGAGCGCGTCGGGGCCGCTCGCGACCGCGCCGATCCCCGCGCCCGCGGCGAAGGCCAGGACGATCACCGACAGCCGGAGCGCGACCACCCGCTGCGTGCGGTCGTAGCCGCTCAGCCACTCGTAGGCCGCGGTCACGAGGGTGCGCAGGTTCCCGGTCGTCATCGTCGTGCTGTAGGTGGTGTCCCGGACGAGCCGGAACGTCGTGACCTGGAGGGCGGCGACGAACGCGACGGCCGTGGTGGTCGCGAGCGTGGGCACGGACGCCGGCAGGACGGCGACGGCGACGAGCGTGGCGATCTCGGCGAGCAGCACGATCCGCGTGGGATCGTCCGACCCGGGCAGCCGGCGGTGCGCGGCGAGCCACTCGGCGGCGACCAGGCCCAGCACGAAGGCGCCGATGATCGGCAGGTACCCGGCGGCCTGCGCCCACTGGCCCCGCGCGGCGTCGATCGCGACGAACACCACGTTGCCGGTCTGGGCGTTGGCGAACACGCCCCCGTGAGCGACGAAGGTGTAGGCGTCGAGGAACCCGCCGACGACGGCGAGCGCCGCGCCGGTCGCGGGGTGCTCGGGGCGGGTGCGGACCCTCACCGCTCGCGCCGTGCGTGTCGGGTGGTGCGGGGCGGTCCCGGCCGGGCGTTCACGTCCTCCAGTGTCCGCCTAGTCGTCCCATGACCTGTGGGACCGAAGGCCCGGCGACGCGGTGACGCCGCCGGGCCCGGACCGTGACCGACCCCGCTCGCTCAGTCCTCCGCGAGCAGCGCCGGGATCTGCCCGACCGCCTCGCGCATGCCCTCCTCCATGCCCATCGCGATCACCTGGGCCATCGCCTCGGCGTCCGGGAACCGCGTGGTGATGGTCATGCGCGTCCCGCCGTCGACCGGCGTGAGCTCGGTGCGCATCACGGCGGCCGGCAGCGCGTCGTCGGGGTTGCCGTCGGCGTCCGAGAACCCGTCCTGGATCTCGATCGAGCGCGGCGGGTCGACCGCGAGGACGCGCCACCAGCCGTGCGCTCGCGTCCCGTCCGGGCCGGTCATCCAGTACCGCGACTCGGCGCCGGGCGTGAGGTCGTGGGCGGGGAAGGTCGCCGGCCACTCCGGGGGTCCCCACCACCGGGAGAGCTGCTCGCCCTCGGACCACAGCCGCCAGACCCGCTCGGGCGGGGCGGCGAGCTCGGTCACCACGGTGAGCGTCAGCGCGTCGGTGTCCTTGATGGTGTCGACGACGGTCATGAGGCGTCCCCTTCTCGCGTGTCGTCGAGGATCTCCGCCATGCGGTCGATGCGGCCGCGCCAGATCTCCTCGTACCGGTCGAGCAGCCGCGCGGCCGCCCGGATGGTCGCGACGTCGGCATGGACGACCTGCTCGCGGCCGTGCCGCTGCTTGGTCACGAGGTGCGCACGTTCCAGCACCGCCACGTGCTTCTGCACGGCGGCGAAGCTCATGTCGTAGGAGCGAGCGAGGGCGGTCACCGACGCCTCCCGGCGCAGCACCCGCGTGACGATGTCACGGCGGGTGGCGTCGGCCAGCGCGGCGAACACCCGGTCCACCTCGGCGGGGTCCAGCTGACGTACAACCATGTGGTTGTACGTTACCCGGCTGTGGCGCAGATCACAACCCTTGCCCTGCGGGCGCCCGCTCCGTCGCGGGCCAACTGCCCAGGTCGGGACGGACCGCCACATCCCGGGCTCGACGAGTGCTCGATGCCATCCGGGCGCTCCCGGGAGTTCGGCATGCGGCGCGCCATCGGTGCCCAGGCCCACCAGATCAGCGGTCTCGTCATGAGCGAGGCCGCGCTCGTCGGGGCGATGGGGGGCGTCGTCGAGGCGGCGACGGGAGTCTTCGCGCTCCTGGTGATCACGATGTCGCGGCGTCCGTCCGTGCCCGACGGATCCAGCCGAGCGACGCGCTCCGCAGCTGACGCAGGTGCGCCCGCTCGGGCGGGCGCACCCTTGGACCCGCACACGACCCGGCACGGCCGCTGCCAGGGCACACTGGCCCCCATGATCGCCACCGGACTCGTCCTCGCGGCCCTCGCGGCCCTGGTGCACGTCTACATCTTCACGCTCGAGTCCGTGTCCTGGACGTCGCCGCGGACCCGGGCCGTGTTCGGCACGACGCCCGAGCAGGCCGAGGCCACCCGCGAGCTCGCGTTCAACCAGGGCTTCTACAACCTGTTCCTCGCCGTGGTCGCGGTGGCCGGCGTCATCGCCACGGCGACCGGGGCGACCGCGGTCGGGGCCGCGCTGGTGCTCGCGGGGACCGGGTCGATGCTCGCCGCGGCGCTGGTGCTGGTGCTCTCCTCGCCGGACAAGGCGCGGGCGGCCGTGACGCAGGGGACGTTCCCGCTGCTCGCGGTGGTCGCGACGCTGGTCGGCCTGCTCGCCTGAGCCGGGCCCGACCGGCCTAGGACGTCACGTCCGCCGTGGTGAACCGCGCCCACGCGAGCGCCCCGAACACCGCCACCCACGCCGCCTGCACCGCGAGCCCGGACCCGACCACGCCCCAGTCGACCTGCACCCGCAGGAACTCGGCGAAGTCGAACCAGTGGTGGGTGAGCAGCCCGGGGTGGATCGCGGACAGCTGAGGCAGCGAGTCGAGGACCGTCGACACCACGGACACGACGACGGTCGCGGCCATCGCCCCGACCGGCACCTCGGTGAGCGTCGAGAAGAACAGCCCGACGGCGACCAGCCCGGTCAGCGACAGCCCGACGTAGGCGACGATCCCGGCGACCCGCAGGACGCCCTCGCCGACGGGCACGGTGCTCCCGGACAGCAGCACCACGTCGTGCACGCCGAAGAACGCCGCCCCGACGAGCAGCCCGGTCACGGCGACCGCGAGCACCGCCGCCGCGGCGAAGGTCAGCGCGGCGAGCGCCTTGACCGCGAGCAGCCGGCCCCGGGGGACGGGCACGACGAGCAGGTAGCGCAGGGTGCCGGCCGACGCCTCACCGGCGACCGCGTCGCCGGACGCGATGCCGATGCACAGCGGCAGCAAGAACGGCAGGCACAGGAACAGCGCGGCGACGACCAGGAACAGGCCGTTGCCGGTCACCTGCGCCAGGAACGCCGGGCCCTGGCCGGACAGCGCGCTGTCCCGGGTGACCAGCAGCACCGTCCCGATCACCACCGGCACGAGGGCGAGCCCGGCGAGCAGCACGAGGTTCCGCCGGCGACCGAGCACGAGGCGCAGCTCGGACCGGAGCAGCCGGGCGAACGCGACGGGGGCGGGCGCGGCGACCGGCGCCGCAGCGGTGGGGCCGCCGGGGCCGTCCAGCACCTCAGCGCGCGACATCGAAGCCCTCCCCGGTCAGCTCGACGAACACCTGCTCCAGGCTCGGCCGGCCGACCTCCAGGCCGACCAGGTCGACGCCGGCGTGCACCAGCGCCGCCGAGACCTTCTCCGGCGGGGTCGGACCGAGCGCGGCGGTGAGCCGCGCCGTGCCCGCGCCGCCCGGGAGCGCCCGGCCGTCGCGCGCCACCTCCGCGAGCCCCAGCCCGCGGAGCACCTCGGCCGCCGCGTCGGCCTGCCCGGACCGCGTCGTGACGGCGAGACGAGCGCCCTCGCGGTCGGTGAGCGCCGCGCGGTCGCCCTGCAGCAGCAGCCGCCCGCGGCTCATGATCCCGACGTGGGTGCACACCTGCTCGATCTCGGCCAGCAGGTGCGACGACACGAGGACGGTCGCGCCGCCGTCGGCGAGCTCGCGGACCAGGTGCCGCACCTCGCGGGTGCCCTGCGGGTCGAGGCCGTTGGTCGGCTCGTCCAGCACCAGCAGGTCGCGAGGCTGCAGCAGGGCCGCGGCGAGGCCCAGCCGCTGCTTCATGCCCAGGGAGTACTGCCGGTACGGCTTGGACGCAGCCGCGCCGAGGCCCACCCGGTCGAGCGCCGCGTCGGCGCGCCGACGGCTGGTGCGCGGGTCGGCGGTCGCGTCGCCGGCGTCGAGCCGGGCGAGGTTCGCCCGGCCGGTCAGGTACGGGTGGAAGGCCGGGCCCTCGACCAGCGCGCCGACGCGGGGCAGCACGCGCACCGCCTCCTCGGGCATCGCGGCGCCGAGCAGCCACGCGCGCCCGGCGGTCGGGTGCGCGAGGCCGAGCAGCATCCGGATGGTGGTCGTCTTGCCGGACCCGTTCGGCCCGAGGAAGCCGTACACCGCGCCGCGCGGCACGGCCAGGTCCAGGCCGTCGACGGCGACCTGGCCGGACCGGAACCGCTTGGTCAGGCCCGCGGTCCGGACGGCCAGGTCGCCGTCGTGGTGCGCCTCGGTCATGCCGCGGCGCGCAGCGCGTCCGCCGGCACGGACCCGACCAGCACCCGGCCGTCGTCCGTGATCAGCACCGACACCAGGGTCGAGCTCAGCAGCCGGCCCTCGGGGACCGCGGTGGTGAGCTGGTCGTACAGGGCGGTGGTGTCGAGCGAGGGGCGGCCGGGGTTGCCCTCGCCGTCGCTGGGCACGAACTGCTGCACCAGGTCCTGCGCCTCCTCGGAGCCCAGGACCCGCTCCGCGCCGGGCACGGTGGCCAGCGACGCGGCGTCGCCGCCGACCAGGCCCGCGACGTCGACGTCGCTCAGCGTGACGACGGTCGACCACCCGGAGCCGGCGACCGCGACGCCGTCCGGCAGCGCGGGGGCGGCGGCCGGGCCGGCGCCGTCCGGCAGCTCCGGCGTCTCCGGCAGCGGCACGACGACCTCCTCCGTGGTGGCGCCGGCCGGCGCGGAGAACGCCAGCACGGAGTCGTCCGGCGCGGTGAAGGCCACGTCGGTGAACCCGACCTCGAGCGAGGGGGCCGCCCCGTCGGAGGTCGACCAGGCCTGCACCCGCAGGGGCTGCGCGGTGGCGGCGTCGACCGCGACCACGACCCGCGACACCAGGGTGCCGTCGTCCGTGGGGCTGACCACGAGCTGGTAGGCGTCCCGCCCGGCGACCGTCGTCGGGCTGTCGACCGTGACGTCCGCGTCCTGCTCGGCGAGCGCCAGCACCTGCGCCGCGGCGGCCTCGGGCGTCGGCAGGTCGGCCCCCGGGGCCGCGGCGGCCCGGTCGGCGAGCGCCTGGTACCGGGCCACGTCGGCGGGGTCGAGCGTGTAGTGCGTGACCGCGTCGTCGGTCGACGAGTAGGTCCACGCCTGCGCGCCGTCGTGCACGACCGAGTACTCGGAGGTCGCGCCGAGCAGCGAGACGCGGGACCGCTCGGCGCCGTCGGACCACAGCCGCAGCGTCGACGAGCCGCCGAGCAGGTTGAGCGGGTCGGCGCCGGTCATCTCCGCGGGCAGCTCGGGCAGGCCGAGGCGCGCGGTGTAGACGACGGTGCCCTGCACGGGCGTCGGCTCGGCCGCGGCCACCCTGCTCAGCAGGTCCTGGGCGCTGACCTGGGGGAGGTCCGCGTCGCCCGGCGAGGCGAGCGCCGGGACGCCGACCGCGGCGGCCACCGCCACGGCGACGACCCCGGGCACGGCCCAGCGGGCGCGGGGGGAGAGGGTGCGGCGGGGGCGCTCGGTGTCGGCCATGCGTCCACTGTGCGCCACCCGGGCTGAGGCGGCGCTGAGAACCCCGGGCCGCGCGCGGGCCGCCCGGGGCCGCCCGCAGTGCGATGCTGCGGGGGTGCGGGTGCTGGTGGTGGACGACGAGCGCGGGCTGGTGGACGCCCTGCGCCGCGGGCTGACGGCCGAGGGCTTCGCGGTCGACGTGGCGTACGACGGCGCCGAGGGGCTGCGCCTGGCGACCGACCGCGACTTCGACGCGATCGTGCTCGACGTCATGCTGCCCCGCCGCAACGGCTACGACGTCGTCACCGACCTGCGCGCCGCGGGCGTCACCACGCCGGTGCTGCTGCTGAGCGCGAAGGACGGCGAGCACGACGTGGCGGACGGCCTGGACGTCGGCGCGGACGACTACCTGACCAAGCCGTTCTCGTTCGTCGTGCTGGTCGCCCGGATCCGCGCGCTGCTGCGCCGGCCGCCGCAGGTGCGGCCCGCGGTGCTGGTCGTCGGGGGCCTGGTGCTCGACCCGGCCGCGCGCACGGTGACCCGCGCCGGCGCGCCGGTCGAGCTGACGGCTCGCGAGCTCGCGCTGCTCGAGTACCTCATGCGGCACGCGGACCGGGTCGTCGGCAAGGTCGAGCTGCGGGACCACGTCTGGGACGGTCCCGGCGAGGACGGCAACGTGGTCGAGGTGTACGTCGGCTACCTGCGGCGCAAGCTCGGCCGGGACGCGATCGCGACGGTGCGGGGCGCGGGCTACCGGGTCGCGGGGTGAGCACACCGCCGCCGCGGCGCGCCCGGTGGTCGCTGCGCGCGCGGCTCACGGTGCTCACCGCGGGGCTGCTGTGCGTGGCGCTGGTCGTCGGGGCCGTGGTGCTGAGCACGGTGCTGTCCCGCGGGCGGGTGGCCGCGCTCGACGCCGTGGTGCGGGCGCGGGCGGAGACGGTGGCCGCGCTGGTGGCCAGCGACCAGGTGCCCGACGCGCTCCCGGTGTCCGAGCCGGGCGAGATCGTCCAGGTGCTCGACGGCGACGGCCGGGTGGTGGCCACGTCGCCCACCGCGAGCCGGACCCTGCCGGTGCTCGGCGGAGACGCGCTGGCGGACCTGCGGGCGCGGGCGGTGCGCGAGTCCGGCGTGGTCGGGGGCACCGACGCGTCCGCGTACGACGCCGCGGCCCGGGTGGCCGTCGTGGCCCCCGCCGGTGCCCCGGGCGGGACGGTGGTCGTCGCGACCGTGCCGGTCGCCGAGGTCGAGGGGCTGGTGCGGGCGCTGCGCCTGGCGCTGGCGGGCGTCGTGCCGGTGCTGACCGCGCTGTTCGCGGGCGCCGTCTGGGTCGCGCTCGGGCGGGCGCTGCGGCCGGTCGAGCGGCTCCGCGCCGCCGCGGCGCAGGTGGCGCGCGCCGGCGGGCCCGGGTCGCTCCCGGACCCCGGCACCGACGACGAGGTGGGCGCCCTGGCCCGGACGCTGAACGAGATGCTCGACCGGCTCGAGGACGCGGCCGGCCGCCAGCGCGCCTTCGTCGCCGACGCCGCCCACGAGCTGCGGACGCCCCTGGCGGCGCTGCGGGCCCAGCTGGAGGTGGCGGCCGCGCACCCGGCCGCCTACGAGGCGGGCGAGCTGGTCGACGGGCTCGGCGAGCAGGTGCGGCGGATGCAGGCGCTGGTGGACGACCTGCTCCTGCTCGCCCGGCTCGGGTCCCGGCCGGTGCCGGACGCGGCGGTCGACCTGGGGGACGTGGCGCGGGAGGCGGTGGCGCTCGCGGTGGCGGGCGCGGGACCGGCCGCTGGCGGGGGCGTGGCCGTCGAGGTGGCCGGCGTGGGCCGGGCGCGCGGGGACGCGGCGGCGCTCGGGCGGGTGGTGCGCAACCTCGTGGAGAACGCGCTCGGGCACGCGGCGAGGTCCGTGCGGGTCGAGGTCGCGGACGGCCTGGTCGCCGTGGTCGACGACGGGCCCGGGATCCCCGCCGCCGACCGGGAGCGGGCGTTCGCGCGGTTCGTGCGGCTGGACGCGGCACGGGCGCGACCGGGCGGCGGGAGCGGCCTCGGTCTGGCCATCGCGCGCGAGGTGGCGCGGGAGCACGGGGGCGACGTCGTGCTGGGCGAGCGTGCGGACGGCGCGCCGGGGCTGCGGGCCGAGCTGCGGCTGCCCGTGGCGCGCGGCGGGGCGGGGCCCGCCGAGGAGGGTGCGCCGCCCACGGCGTCCGGCGCGCCCCTCGACGACCCGGGCGGGGCAGGCCGGAGAGCGTAGGCGGCGCGGACCCGCCGGCTCAGGAAGGCAGCGAGACGACCGCTGGCAGGCCGCCGTCGCGGACCCCGTCCAGGACCAGCCGCTCGTGCGGGACGACCAGGTCCGGCAGCGCGCCGAGCGGGAACCAGCGCATCTCGGCCGCCTTGTCGGGCTCCGCGACCGCGGGGTCGCCCGACCACCGGCGCGCCACGAAGAACCAGTCGCACCGCTGCTCCACCTGCGGGCCGCCGCGCTCGAACCGGTGCAGCGTCGTCACGGGCTCGAGGTCGGCCGGGTCGAGCCGGACGCCCGCCTCCTCGGCGGCCTCGCGGACGGCCGCCTCGTGCACCGACTCCCCGGGGTCGACGTGCCCGGCGAGCGTCGCCCACCGGCCGTCCATGTAGCCGGTGCCGCGGCGGAGCTGCAGCAGCACCTCGTCCCCGCGCAGCAGCAGGACGTAGGCGGCGGCGACGAGCAGCGAGCGGTGGCCCAGGTGGTCGTCGGGGGCGTAGCGGTCGGTCACGGGGGTCGACTCTGCCACGGCGACGACAGTGTGAGGCAACTCACACCAACGAAACGTGACGGGCCCCGAGCATGGCGGGATGACACCTGATGTGAACACCACGTCCGTCCGCCGCGTCCGGGCCGCTCTCGTCGGCGCCGTCGTCCTCGCCCTGTCCGCGCTCGCCCCGCCCGCCGGCGCCGCGGACGACGACGGCCCGGGGCCGGTGGAGGTCGTCGGCTACAGCAGCAGCCAGTGCGCCGCCGGGCAGTTCTGCCTGTGGAGCGGCACCGGGTACTCCGGCGCCTTCTGGTCGACGGGCTCGACCGGCCTGCAGAGCACCGGGGTGACGAACGCGGGCTCGGTGTGGAACCGGATGTCGGTCGACGTCCGCACCTACTCCGGCGCCGGCGGCACCGGCACGGCCACCTGCTGGAACGCCGGCGCGCAGGCGCCCACCGTGTCCGTCGGCAGCGCCTCGGTCCGTACGATGACTGCGACGACATGCTGACGAGCGACCTGAGGACGGCGTGGGGGCAGGGGGCGACGAGGGGGCGGACCGCGCCCCCGCGCAGGACGGCGACGCCGAGGCGTTCGCCGCTGCGTACCGCCTGCTCGCGCCCCAGGTCCGCGGCTACGCCCGCCGCCAGGTGCCGGACGACCTCGCCGAGGACGTGGTCGCCGAGACCTTCCTGGTGCTGTGGCGCCGCTGGGCCGACGCGCCCACGGCCGGCGACGAGCTCCGGCCCTGGGTGTTCGGCGTCGCCCGCAACAAGATCAAGCACGTGCTCGAGCAGCGCAGCCGTCAGCTCCGCACCGTCGTGGGCGTCGCGGCCGCCGAGCCCGCGCGGGCGCCGGTCGCGGACCCGGCCGAGCGGCTCGCCGGCGACGACCTGGCCCGGTGGCTGCTCGCGCAGCTGCCCCCGGCCGAGGGCGAGGCGATGTCCCTGACCGTCTGGGCAGGGCTCACGCCGAGCGAGGCCGCCGAGGTGCTCGGCTGCTCGCTCACCGCGCTGACGTCGCGGCTGTCCCGGGCACGCGCCCGGCTCGCCGCGGCGCTGGACGGGTCGGTACCGGACGGCGCGCCGCCGGACGGCACCACGCACGACGGCACGACGCACACGTCAGGACCCGGGGGGAGGGACCGATGACCGACGACGACCGCGACCGCGACGCCGCGCTCCGCGACGCCCTCGCCGAGGCGGACGCCCTGCGCGCCCTGCTCGCCGCGCACGGCGCCGCAGCCGCGGCCCCGGCGGCGCACCCGGAGGACGAGGACCTCCTGGCCCGGATCCTGGCGACGGACCCGGCCGGGTCGGGCGGGGCCGGGCGCGGAGCCCGCCCGGCCGTCGTCCCCCCCGCCGACCCGGCACCCG
>NZ_JAKRMS010000013.1 GCF_022346185.1 Cellulomonas sp. ACRRI
GGCTGGGCGACCTGGGGCTCGGGGTCGGCCTGGCTGGTCTCCTGCTCGTCCTGCGGGGTCTGGCTCTCGGGCGGGGTCGGGTCGAACGTGACCCAGCCGTGGCCCTCGAACGCGATCTCGACCCACGCGTGCACGTCCGCGCCGGTGACGACCACCGGGGCGTCCGGGTCGACGGGCGCGGCGGGCGTCGCAGCCACGTCGTCGTCCTCGTCCTCGCCGGGCACGAAGCCCATGACGACCCGGGCGGGCAGGCCCATCTCCCGGGCCATGAGCGCCATTGCGGACGCGTACTGCTCGTCGTCCCCGACCATCAGGTCGCCGCCGAGCAGCGTCGCCACCCGGTCCGCGCCGTGCCCGGACAGCGAGGGGTAGTCGCCCTGGTCGGTCCGGCCGTGCGAGAAGAACCCGCGCTCGGACAGCGCCTGCTCCAGGGCGCGGGCGACCTGCGCGGGGGTCTCGGCCTCGCGCGCGGCGTCGCCCGCCGCGGTGGACACCGCGTCCGGCACGCCCTGGGGCTCGGGGAGGTCGAGGGCGCTGCCGGCAGCGGAGCCGAGCTGCTCGTCGTCGGGCTCGGCCGGCACGACCGCGTCGAGGGCGTAGCCCAGGCCGTCGTCCAGGCCGCCGGTGAGCACGGCCGCGCCGGTCGCGTCGTTGAACCGGAGCCGCGACTGCGCCTCGGTGTCGTCGAACCGCACCGACACCGCGTCGCCGACGGTCGGCAGCCACACGCCGGTCAGGCCGTCCACCTGGATCCGCACCTCGACGCGCTCGCCGCCGGTGCCGGACGCCTCGACGGCGTCGGCGTCCTCGGCTGCCTGCTCGCTCACCACCTCGCCGACCCGGCGGAACTCGCCGGACGCGCGCGAGGAGCCGTCCCCGGCGACGTTCCACACGACGCCGTCGAACCGGTCGAACGTCGCGAGCCGGACCCGGGCTCCCGCGGGCAGCCCCTGCACCGTGAACAGCTCGACGGTGTCGTCGTCCTTCACGTACTTGCGGAACGCGGACAGCGGGCTGGCGTAGTCGCGCGGGTCGAAGGGCGGGATGAGCGCGTCGCGGAGCACGTACCGGTCGCGCCCGGACTCCACCGCGGTGCCCGCCGCGACGCCCGCTCCCCCGGCCAGCGCCACCAGCAGCACGAGCGCGACGGGGCGCCGGGTCCGCAGCCGGCCGGACCGCCAGGACGCCCACACCAGCAGGACGACGGCGACCGCCGTGCCGACGGCGACGGGGGCGACGGTGGTGTGCGCGCCGAGCAGCACGGCGGCGGCGAGGACCACGGGCGGCAGCAGCGCGGCGGCCGGGGCGGCCCGGCCGGCACCGAGGGCGAGCCGCACGGCCACCGCGGTCCCGACGACGGCGAGCAGGTAGGGCGGGACCAGCAGCCAGCCCGAACCGCCGAGCGGCGGCTGCAGGGTCAGCACGTCCTTCCAGCCCAGCGCGGCGCCGCGGACGACCGAGACGATCGACGCCAGCGTCGGCACGACGCCGCCGACGGTCTGGTCCGGCGTGGCCAGCGGCCCGCCGAGCACCACGGTCACCACGAGCAGCACGGCGGTCGTGACCGGCGGCGACCAGCGCGCCCACGCGGACAGGACGGCGACGGCCGCGCCGAGCAGCACACCCCCGACCACGGGGGCGAGGAGCACCGAGCCGCCGTAGACGGGCAGCAGTGGCGTCAGCGCGGCGAGCACGGCGCCGGCGAGCACCAGCACGTCGACGACGGCCCGGCCGCCGCGGGGCACGCCGCGGCGCGCACGCTCCGCACCGGCGGGCTGCGGGCCGGAGCCGCCGGAGCGCGGGCGGCCGTCGTCGGGCGGGCCGGGCGGCGTCGGCACGCCGGGCGCCGCGGTCCCGGGCCGGGCGGCGGTCGCGGGCCCGGCCGGGCCGGACCCCGTGTGCGTCTCGGTCGTCGTCGTCATGCCGCCGCCGCCAGTCGCAGGGCGCGGGGCAGGTCGTCGAGCGCGCCGAGCCGCACCAGGCTGAGGGTGCGCTGCGTGCGCACCTCGACCTCGGCGCCGGGCACGCAGCTCACCACGATCGTCCGGGTGCCCTCGGGCACGTGCCGTGCGGCGGCGCGCAGGTCGGCCGCGGGCACGACGGAGCCGGTCACGAGGAACGCCAGCGTCACGTCCGCCGCCTCGCGGGCGACCCGCCGGCCGAGCAGGCGCGAGCCGGTGCCGTCCGGGCCGCAGGTGATGCCGGAGCAGTCGTCCAGCAGCGGGCGGCGGGCGGTGGTCCGCACCCGGCCGGGGCCGGCGAGCACGGCGAGGGGGTGCTCCTCGGCCAGCACGTGCACGCCCAGCGAGGCGACCACGCTGACCGCGAGCTCGAGCTCCGCGTCGTCCTCGGCGTGCCGGTAGTCCCGCGGGTCGGTCGCGAGGGCGACGGCCGTCTGGGTGCGCCGGGTGTCCTCGTACTGCTTCACGGTGAGCTGGCCGCGGCGGGCGGTCGTGCGCCAGTGGATCGACCGCCGGTCGTCGCCGACCACGTAGTCACGCAGCGCGTGGAACGCCAGGTCCATGTCGGACAGGTCGCGGGTGGACCCGCCCTCGAGGTCGCGGAGCAGGCCCGCGTCGGCGCCGGTGAGCATGACGACGCGCGGGTGCACGTAGAGCTCCTCCGAGCCCGTGGTCACGGCGTGCCGGGTCGCGAGGCCGAGCGGGTCGCCGCGCACCGCGCGCACCGGGCCCACGGTGACGACCGCGCGCCGGTCGGTGGGCACGGCGAACAGCTCCTCGTGCTCCGCGCCGGGCGCGAGGGACGGCACGTCCAGCTCCGCCCGGCCCTCGCCGACCTGGAGCTCCAGCCGCACGGCGCGCGTCCGCCGCCCGGCGGGGGCGGACACCACGACGCCGCCGAACGCCCGCTCCCCCACGCGCACCCGCCGGTCCGCCAGGTCGAGCCGCACCGCGTGCGGTAGCCGGCCCCAGGTCATCGCGACGGCGACCAGCAGCGCGGCGACGCCGACGGCGCCGAGCGCGGCGAGCTCGGCCCAGCCCAGCAGCACGCCGGCGGCCGCGGCGGCCGCGCCCAGCAGCCCCGCGCCCCAGCCCACGCCGGAGAGCCGGGTGCGCGAGCGCCTCACGCCGCACCTCCCGGGTGCACCCCCACGTCGGCCGACCTCACGCGCGCGCCACCGGCGGCGGGGTCGCGGACAGCACGCGCTCGACCACCTGGGTGGACGTCGCCCCGAGGAAGTCGGCCTCGGGGTCGAGCACCAGGCGGTGCGCCAGCACGGGGACGGCGAGCTCCTTGACGTCGTCCGGGACGACGTACGCCCGGCCCGCCGCCGCGGCCTGGACCCGCGCGACGCGCACCAGCGCCAGGCCGCCGCGCACGCTCGCGCCGAGCGAGGTCTGCGGGTCCTCGCGGGTGCCCTCGATCAGGCGGGCGACGTAGTCGAGCACCGAGCCGTCCACGTGCACCGTCTGCGCGAGCTCGGCCATCTCCACCACGCCGGCGGTCGTGACGACGGCCTCCAGCTCGCGGGTGCGGTCCCGGGCGCCCGACAGGATCTCCACCGTCGCGGTGCGGTCCGGGTAGCCGAGCGACGTGCGGACCAGGAACCGGTCGAGCTGCGCCTCGGGCAGCCGGTAGGTGCCCGCCTGCTCGACCGGGTTCTGCGTCGCGATCACGACGAACGGCCGGCCCACCGGGTGGGTGTCCCGGTCGACCGTGACGTGACCCTCCTCCATCACCTCGAGCAGCGCGGACTGCGTCTTGGGCGAGGCGCGGTTGATCTCGTCCGCCAGCAGCACCGAGGTGAACACCGGGCCCGGGTGGAACTGGAACGTGCGCGCGCCCTGGTCCCAGATCGTGACGCCGGTGACGTCGCTGGGCAGCAGGTCCGGGGTGAACTGGATGCGCTGGTGGGTGCCCTGGACGGACGCCGCGATCGCCTTGGCCAGCGAGGTCTTGCCGGTGCCCGGGGCGTCCTCCAGCAGCACGTGGCCCTCGGCGATCATCGCGGTCAGCACGAGCCGCACCGGGCGGTCGGCGCCCAGCACCGCGCGGGACACGTTGCCCACCAGGCCGGCGAACGTCTCGGCGAACCAGGCGGACTGCTCGGGGGTCATCGGGGGTGTCTCCTGTCGGTGCTGTCTGTCGTGGGGTCGTGTCGTGCGGGGCCCATCACCCGATCGGCAGGTGGGGGGTCATCCGGAGGAGCCGTCGCCCGGCGGTTGAGGATCCGTCTCGCCGGAGCCCGGCGGCGTCTCGGGTCCCGGCTCGGTCCAGGACACCCGCTGGGTGACCTCGGCCCACGGTCCCCAGCCGGCGGCCGTGCGGGCGCGCACCCGCAGCGTCAGGTCCGTCGGGTTCGAGACGCTCCGGTCGCCGTCGAGGCCGACCGTGACCGTGGTCGCCCCGCCCGGGTCGGGCCGGGAGATCGTCTCCCACGGCCGCCAGCCGGTGAGCGTGAACTCGTAGCGCTCGATCGCGTTGCCGCCCGTGTCGCCCGGCGGGCTCCACGCGAGCTGCGCCGTGTCCGGCCGGCCGTTTCCGCCGCCGCTCGCCGAGGCGACGACGGACAGCCCGGTCGGGGCGGTAGGTCGGGTGCGGACCTGGTCGGCAGTGGTGGTGGCCGCAGGGCCCACCGCGCCGCACCCGCGCTGGTTGCACGCCTGCACCGTGACGGAGACCCGGGCACCGGCGCCGAGCCCGTTGATCCGGGCCGACCGCTCGCCGGTGCGCTGCACGGAGCCCGCCGACGTCCCGACCTGGTAGTCCGTGACCGGCGCGCCGTTGCCGTCCACCCGGTCCCACTCGACGTCGACCCAGCCCTGCCCGGCCTCGGCGTCGGAGGACGCCCCGACGAACCGCGGCGCGCCCGCCGTCGCGGGGACGCCGAACGCCACCGCGCGTGCGGAGCCCGCCTGCGAGCGACCGGCGCGGTTCTCGGCGACCACCTGGAAGGTGTACTCCGCGCCGTTCTGGGCACCCGTGAGCGAGTAGCCGAGCCGGTCCGCGCCCAGGGGGAACGTGCCCTCGCCCGGCCCGCCGGAGATCGTCAGGTAGTACCGCAGCACCGGCGCGCCGTTGGACGTCGGCGGGTCCCAGGCGACGTCGATCTGGCGTCCCTCCGGGGACGCGACGGACTGCGCGCGGACCGTCGGGATGCCCGGCGGGGCCGAGGGCGTCTCCGTCGCCGAGGGCGCGCTCCACGCGCTGGGCTCCGGGGCGCGGTTGTGCGCCCGCACCTGCACGGAGTAGGCCGTGCCGTTCGCGAGCCCCCGGAACGTGTACGACGTCCCGCTGGTGGTGACCGAGGCGGACCCGCCCGGCGGCGCGGGCGAGATCATCAGCGTGTACGAGGTCACCGGCGACCCGGTCGTGGCCGGCACGTCCCACTGCGCGGTGAGCTCGCCGTCGCCGAACGCCGTCCACCGCGGCGCGTTCGGCGTGGACGGCACGGCGTCCGGGCGCGCGACGGCGGACGCCGGGCTCGGGTCGGACCAGCCGACGGCGTTCCGCGCCTCGACGGTGAACGTGTACTCCACGTTGTTCGTCAGCCCGCCGATGGTGCAGGTGGTGCTCGCGCACTCGGTGACCTTGCCCTCCGGGCTCGACGTCACCCGGTAGGCCTGGATCGGCTCGCCGCGGCCGTCCGGCGCGGTCCAGGTCAGCACGACGGTGCCGTCGCGGACCTCGCCGACGCGGGGCGCGGCGGGGGTGGCGGGCTTGCCGCGCACGCGGAGCGTGATGCTGGAGGCGACCTCGCGGGCGCTGTCGTCGGTGGCGTCCCGGACCCGCACGCGCACGACCATCTGCCCGACCAGGTCGGCCGACGGGCGCACCACGACGTCGGAGCCGGACACCGAGGCGGTGCCCGTCCCGGGCGTCTCCACGGTGGCGCTGACGACCCGGAGCGGCTGGTCGGGGAACGGGTTGGAGGCGCCGGCGAGGACGTCGACCACGCGGTCCTGGCCCTGGACGGCGTCGCCGATCGAGATGTTCTGCAGCGTGGCGACCCGCCGGGTGCTCGCCACGGTCCGCACCTCGACCTGGACGGCCATCTTCCCGGCACGCCCGTAGCCGAGCTCGAGCGGCAGCGTGCCGCGGGTGCCCTTCGGGGTGCCGACGTCGGACGCGACGGACAGCCTGCTGCCCTGGAGTGAGGCGGTGAACCCCGCCGGCACGTCGCCGGTCAGCCGGTAGGTGAAGGTGTCCTGCCCGGACGCGCCCTCGACGCCCTGGGTGAAGGCCTGCAGGTCGACGGTGGTGGGCGCCTCGCCCGGCCCGACCTCGAGCATGGACGGCACGAACGTCGGCGGGTAGTCGTCGAGCGTGTACACCGTGATCGGCAGCGTGATCACGGACGTCCGCGCGGACGTGTCCCCCGGTCCCGTCCGGTCGGTCACGGGCACGGTGATCGACGCGGGGCCGACGTAGCCGGGGGCGGGCCGGAACTGCACCGTCGTGGAGTCGGCGACGAGCGCGGAGCCGTCGGAGCGGGTCGCCGTCACCGCGGTCGCGTCGGCGACCTGCGCGGTGCGGCCGGGCGCGACCTGGACCTGCTCGTCGAGCGGGATGGTCAGGGTCTCGCCGTTCGCGACCCGGAGCTCGGGCGCGCGGGGCCGGGCGGTCGGCGGGAAGAAGCCGAGCGCGGGGACCGAGATGAACGCGTAGGCGCTGACGTCCTCGGCCGTGATGTTGGTCAGCAGGTACGGGATGGTCTGCGCGGTCTCGGCCAGCGTGACGGTGATGGTGCCGTCGGCACGCACCGTCGCCACGGACGCCGCGCTGCCGGGCACGGACACCCGCAGGTCGCCGATGGGGCCGCTGGGGTTCTGCGCGACCGCCAGCACGTCGACGTCCACGCTGGTGCGGCCGACCGTGTCGACCGGCGGCACGACGACGTCCCGCGGGATCGGTGCCAGCACCGGGGCGTCCGGGTCGACGGTCACCGAGAGCGCGGCGCCGCTGGCCGCCCCGCGCTCGTTGACCGCCGTGTACCCGATGGTGAACACGCCGGCGGTGTCGCCCCGCACCACCACGCGGCTGCCGGACAGCGTCGCGGTGATGCCGGGGTCGACCTCCAGGTCGTCCCGGACGGACAGCTCGCCGCCCAGCACGTCGGTGTCGTTCTCCAGGACCCGCACCTCGACGGTCTGCCCCGGGCGGACGGTGATGGTGTCGTCCCGGGCGACCACGCGGTTGCTGTCGCCGGGCCGGGCCGCGATGCCGACCCGGACGGTGGCGACGGCGCGCTGGCCGGTCCAGTCCTCGACCGCGTAGGTGAACGTGTCGGTGCCGGCCTCGTCGGGCAGCGCCTCGTACTCGAGGAAGTCCGCTCCGACGGTGGTGACCCGGCCCTTCGTGCCGGCGGACGCGACGCCGAGCAGCGTGATGCCGTCGCCGTCCGCGTCGATGCCGACCAGCGGCACCGGGATCCGCACCGTCTCGCCCGCGAACACCCGCGCGGTCAGGGCGCGCGGCTTCGGCGGCGCCTTGGTCTCCGGGTCGGACTCGTGCACGCGCACGGTCACGGTGGCGGCCGTCTCCATGCCGGTGGCGTCCCGCACGACGAACGTCGCGTGCACGGTCATGGGCGTCGCCGGCGCCTGGTACCGCAGGTTGTCCCCGGAGACGAACAGGAGGCCCTCGCCGTCGCCCAGCGGCTCCGCCAGGTCGGGCTGCAGCGCGATGGCGTCGCCGTCGGGGTCGGACGCGCCGTCCAGGACCGGGATCGTCACGACCCCGCCGGTCCGCACGTCGGCGGTGACGTTCGGCACCACCGGCGGCTGCGGGGTCGCGGAGGCCGGCACGGGGCGCACCAGGATCTGGCCGGTCGCGCTGGCGGTGCCGTTGGAGACGACGTACTGCAGCGTCACGGGCTCGCTGAGCGCGCCGACCGCCGAGATCGTGACGAGGCTCCGCTGCCGCACGGCGACCCGCAGCCCGTCGGGCGCGGAGACGCTCTGCAGCACCAGCACCCCGCCGGCCGGGTCGGTGTCGTTGGCCAGGGGGTCGACGGTGGTCTCCCCGCCCGACGGCAGCCAGGCGTCGTCCGCGACCGCGATCGGCGGCTCGACCTGCTCGGGTCGCTCCCGCACGTCGATGCGCGCCACGCCGGTCGCCTGCTGCGGCGGGGCGGTGACGGTGAAGCTCACGTAGAACGTGCCGGCCTGGGCCGCGCGGAACGAGAACGTGCCGGCGTCCAGGTCGGGCGTGATCGTGGTGCCCTGCACGTCCTCGACGCCGGCCAGCCGCGGCTGCTCCGCGCCGAACGTGCGGACCGCGTCCAGGGGGCGCAGCTCGACGTCCTGGTCGACGTACGTCACGGCGTGCACCGGGTCGATCTGCAGGTCCAGCGAGCCGATCGCGCGCACGTCGACGTCGACGGTGCCCTCGGTGGTGGACGTGCCGTCCGAGACGACCACGTGCACGACGTCCCGGCCGAGCTCGCCGCCGTCGGCCACGTAGGTCAGCGTGCCGTCCTGGCGGAACCGCGCGGTGCCCTTCTCGGCCGTGGCGCCCACCAGGGTCAGCGGGTCGCCGTCGGGGTCGGAGAAGTCGGCGAGCGCCGGGTAGGTCGCGGTCTGGCCCTGCTCGACGCGGATCTCGCCGGTGCGGTCCTGCACCGGCGGCTCGTCCACCGCCGGGTCGCGGACGGTGAGCGTGACCTGCGCGGTGGACGGCGCCGCGGTGCCGCGGCCGTCGCTGATCGAGTAGGCGAACGTCACCGAGCCGGAGGCGTCCGCCGGCACGGCGACCTGGAGCGCCCGCCCGCCGTAGACCTGCTGCAGGGTGCCGAACTCGGCGGGCAGCGGGTCCACCTCGCTGAGCACGAGGATGCCGCAGTCCGACGACGTGTCGTTGTCGATGACCGGCAGGATCGTGGTGCGGCCGGCGCGCACGCCGAACGCGTCGTCGACGGCGTTCGGGGCGGCGGACGTGGGCGAGCACTCGGGCACCAGCTCCTGCGTGGTGCGGTCGCCCTCGGCCCGGTCGGTCTCGTCCTGCGGCTGCTCCTCGGGGACCACGTCCGTCCAGTCGGGCTCCCGGACCTCGGTGTCCTCCAGCGGCAGCCACAGCCGGCCGTCGACGGTCTCGTTCAGGGCGACGACCTGCCGGTTCACCCGGAACACCAGGTGGTCCGTCGCGGTGACGCCCGCGAGCGACTCGAGCCGCGGCGCGGCGTCGGCGCACAGCTCCAGGTAGTTGTCGGCCGCCGTCGGCCAGGCCGCGTGCGCGCAGGACCCGACCCGGACCGGCGCGGCGGGCGCGCCGGAGCCGCCCGCCTCGTGCTCGGCGGCGACGTCCCCCGAGGACAGCGCCACCTCGACCAGGCCGGTGCTGCCCGCGACCAGCGCGGTGCCGGCCGCCGGGCCGGGCTGCTGCAGCACGGGCTGCGCGAGCCCGAGCGCGCTCGACCCGCCGGGGGTGCGGACGGTGTCCCCGTCCAGGCCGACCGGCACGTCGCCCACCGCGGTGAGCGACTCGACGGGGCCGTCCAGCGCAGGGGCCTCCTCGGCCGTCGCGGGGCCGCCCGCCGTCGGCGTGAGCCGGGTGACCTCCCCGGTGGTCCCGGCGACCGCGAACGCGTCGCCGGTGACCGAGGCGGTGATGACGCCGCCCGCGCCGACGTCGGCGTCCGGCTCGTCGGCCGCCACCTGGAGCAGCGGCAGGTCGTCGAAGGACCGGACCCACGCCTGGCCCTCGGTGTCCATCACCGCCACCGTGCCGCCCGCCATCGACACCTGGGCGCCCGCGGGGACCGCGACCTGCGCGGCGGCGGTGACCCCGGCGGGGTCGACCACGGTCAGCGTCCCGGCCTCCACGAGGAGCACGTCCCCGGCGTCCTGCAGCACGTCGAACTCCGTGCTGCTCGCGACCAGCCCCGCGTTCAGCTCCTCGACCTGGGCGTTGTACCGGCCGACCTGGAGCGTGCTCGTGGAGGTCAGCCACACCGCCCCGTCGTTGAGGTCGACCTGCGCGAGCGGGAACCCGGGGTTCACGATCGCGAGCGTGGCGAGCACCGCGGGCACGGTGACGACGGCCGCGGTGGACGCGACCTTCCTGCGGTTCCAGGTCCTCACGCCGCGCACCCCTGTGCCGGGACGGTGGACGCGCGGCGGTCGGCCCGCACGATCGAGACCTCGACGCACACCTCGCCGCCCTCCGCCGGCGGCGTGACGGTGACGGTGGGCTCGTCGACGATCTCGAGCTGCGGCTCGCCCGTGGCGGTGCGCACGCCCCAGAGGTAGGTGTCGCCGTCCTGCTCGTCGGGGTTGGTCCAGGTGAACACGACGGTGCCGTCCGGCTGGCGGGCGCCGAACAGGTTCGTGGGCGCCGGCACGGTCTGCCCCAGGGTGCTGGCCGGGCCGGGGAACTCGGTGCCGGCGGCCGGGCCGGGATCGGTCTCCGGCCGGTCGGCGAGCCACACGACGGCGACCACGGCCGCGGCGATCGCGACCACGGAGCCGACCGCCGCGAGCACCCGCCCGGTCCGGGACCGGGCCGCGGTGCCGGGGTGCACCTCGTGCACGGGGGCGGCGACGAGCTCGGGGCCCGCGTCGCCGGCGGGGGCCGCGGGGGCAGCACCGGGGCGCACGGCGACGACCGGCCGGAGCCGGGTGGCGTCCGGGCCGGAGCCGAGGTCGAGCGGCGGGCCGACGGGCGCGACGGCGGACGCGGGCCCGGCGGGCCCGCCCGGCGCGGCGGCCGACGGCGCGCCGTGCGGCGCGACCTCCACGACCGGCCGCACGCGGGTGGCGTCGGCAGGGGCCGCCGCGGACGCGGCGGGGGCGCCCGCCCGTCCGGCGTGCTCCTCGACGTCCAGCGCCGTGACCGGCAGCCCGAGGTCCGCCTGCACCGCCCGCAGGTCCTGCGCCAGGTCCAGCGCGCGGGCGTGCCGCTGCTGCGGCTCCCGCGCCATCGCGCGGGCCAGCACGGTGCGCAGGCGGTCCGGGACGTCGTCGCGGACGAACGGCACCGGGGCGCCGCGCTCGATGCGGCCCACCAGGTCGGCGGCCTCGTTGCCGCCCCCCGGACGCTCGAACGGGGACCGGCCCGCGAGCGCGGAGAACAGCGTCGCGGCGAGCGAGTAGACGTCGGAGCGTGCGTCACCGTGCGGCTCGACCGCCAGCAGCTCGGGCGCCGCCCACGGGATGGACATGCCGACGGCAGGGCCGCCCGCGTCCACGGTGGACGCGATGCCGAAGTCGGTGAGCACCGGGCGGCCGAAGTCGTTGGTCAGCACGTTCCCGGGCTTGATGTCCCGGTGCAGGATGCCCGCCCGGTGCGCGGTCTCGACCGCCGAGGCCAGCCGGACGCCGAGCTCCAGCACCTCGGCGACCTCGAACCGCTCCGAGCGGTACCGCTGGCCCAGGCCGGGTCGCGCGCAGTACTCCATCACCAGGTACGGCCGGCCGTCGCCGGCCACGCCCGCCTGGTGGACCGTCACGATCGACGGGTGGTGCGAGAGCCGGGCCGTCAGGTCCGCCTCGCGCTCGAAGGCCTCACGCGCGTCCGCGTCCACGCTCGCGAGCAGCACCTTGACGGCGACCGGGCGCCGCGGCAGGTCCTGCTCGTACAGGAACACGTCGGCGGAGCCCCCGGAGCCCAGCAGCCGCTGCACCGCGTAGCCGGGCAGGTGCGGCGGCTGCGAGGCCTCACGACGACGGTTCACGCACCCGGCTCCACGGTGAACGTCACGCCGTCGCCCAGGTCGACGACGTCCCCCTCTCCGACGGCGACGGGCTCGCCCGCGGTGACGCGCCGCGGCGGCAGGGCGCCGGACGCGACGGTGATGCCGTTGGTGGAGTACAGGTCGGTGACCAGCACGCGGCCGGCCTCGAGGCGGACCTCGGCGTGGGTGCGCGAGATGTCCTGCTCGGGGCTGGGCACGGTGACGAGGCGCGCCTCGGTGCCGTCGGGCGCGCGGTCGGCCTGCGGCGCGCGGCCGATCAGCACGACCCCGTCGACGGGGACGAGGGCGCCCGTGGACAGCGCCAGGCGCGGCGCCGGGGCGGTCGCGGCGGCCGTCACCGGGAGCGCGCCGGACACGCCCGGCGCGGGGGCCGGCGTGGGCACGACCCCGCCGGACGGCCAGTCGCCGGTCTGGGACACGGCCCAGGACGGCAGGTGCTGGCGGATCGAGGCGAGCTCGCCGCTGAGGATGGTCAGGCCGTCGTGGTCGTCCGCGGACGCCGGGCCGGGCAGCACCGGCGCGGGCGCCCGCGGCGGGACGGAGGGCTGCGCGGGCGCCGGGACGACCGGGGCGGCAGGGGCGGCAGGGGCGGCGCCGCTGGGGGCGTCCGCCGCCGGCGCGTCCTCGACCACCTCGGGCCCGACGAGCTCGCCCTCCACGACCTCCCCGGTCGCCGGGACGCCCTCGACGACCTCCGTGCCGGACGGCTCGTCCGCCGGCGCCGTCGCGGGGACCCGGACCGGGCTCGGCTCCGGCGCGACCTCGGCGGCCGCCGCCTCGCGCGCGGGCGCCACGGCCACGGGCGTCGGCGCCGCGGGCAGCACCACGGGCTCGGACGGTGCGGCGTCGACCTCCCGCGCCGGCTCGGCGCCGGTCAGCCGCACCCGCACCCGGGACGCGCGCACCACGCCGCTCACGATGGGCAGCGCGGGGCCGCGGCCGGCGCCGGACACCCGGACGGTGACCTCCTCGGCGGAGCCGACCGAGCGCTCGGACCAGGACACGACCTCGGGCGCGGACAGCACCTCCGCGCGGGTGCCGCGGACGACCTCGACCTCGACGTCGCCGCGCAGCGCGGTGTGCACCCGGCCGCCGGCCAGGTCCACCGCCGCGAACGGGTGCAGCCCGCCGATGCCGTGCCGGACGAGGGCGTCGAGCTGCGCGCCCAGGCCGCCGCCGCGCTCGGGCGCGGTGGCCCAGACGTCGCGGACGATCTCCGGCGGGGTCGACGGGGCGAGCAGCAGCACGACGCCTCCGGCGACGACGGCGTACCACTCGCCGGGGGTGTACTCGGGCACGATCACCGACGGTCCTCCTGGTGGCTTCGCGGTCGCGGGATGGTGGCCCCGTCGACCGTCTCGTCCCATGTCCTATCGGCAGGACGGGTGCCGAACGCGAGCCATCCGGGTGAATCCGTCCCGTCCGCGTCGTCGTCGACCGCGTCCACCACGACCGCGGTGGCGTTGTCCCGGCCGCCCGCCTCGACGGCACGGCGGACGAGCTCCGCGGCGGCCGCGCCGGCCCCCGGGACCCGGTCCAGCACGTCGGCCAGGTCGGCGGGCGCGAGCTCGCCGGTCACGCCGTCGGAGCACACGAGCAGGCGGTCGCCGGGCCGCGCGGGCAGCATCCAGTAGTCGGGCTCGGGGTCCGCACCGGTGCCCAGGGCCCGGGTCAGCACGTGCCGCTCCGGGTGCTGCTCGGCCGCGTCCCGGCTGAGGGCGCCCGAGTCCACCAGCTCCTGCACCACCGAGTGGTCGACGGTCAGCTGCGCGAGCTCCCCGTCGGCCCACCGGTAGACCCGCGAGTCGCCCACGTTGAACACCAGCCAGTGCGGGGCGCCGTCCTGCTCGCCGAGGGCCACCCCGGCGACCGTCGTGCCGCCCTCGCGCCGCTCGAAGGCGCCGCGGATCCGGCGGGCGGCGCTGCGGAAGCACGCGTGCAGGTCGGACGGGTCCACGGCGGACCGCCCGGCGAGGGCGCCGAACTCCTCGACCGCGAGCCGGCTCGCGACGTCGCCCGCCTCGTGCCCGCCCATGCCGTCCGCGACCAGGAACACCGGCGGGTGGGCGAGCAGCGCGTCCTCGTTGAGCGCGCGCACCCGCCCGCGGTCGGTCGCCGAACCCCACGTCGTGCGCACCCGTGCTCTCCCCTCGTCGCCCTGGCAGGCACCATGGTGCCTGGTCGCGGCCCCACCCACCGCATCGTCCACACCGTCAGATGCCGAGCTGGTACACGCCCCAGTACGCCAGCACCACCAGCAGGGCGGCGCTGGCGGCGCAGGTGCCCCACAGGACGGCGTGCCCGAGCACCCCGTGCGCCATCGGCTCCCCTGCCCGCCGCAGCCGGCGCAGGCGCACCACGACGGCCGCCGCCGCGGACACCGCGACCAGCCCGAGCAGCCGCACGCCGATCCAGCCGCCCTGCACGACCCAGCCGTTGCGCTCGTAGCCGACCGCGAGCCGCGCCACCGCCACGAGGTACCAGACCAGCACGACGACGGTCGCGACCGACGCCGCGGACAGCAGCGCCAGCCGCCGGGTGAGCGCGCGGTCCCGGCCCGGGCCGGGCTCCTGGCCCCGCACCCGCCGGACCCCGACGACCGCGAGCCGCCCGGCGGGCAGCAGCACCAGCACGCCGACGGCGCCCACGACCAGGAACAGCAGCACGTCGCCGTCCCCCAGCCACCGCGGCTGCGGCACCGGGCCGGCCCAGTACAGCTGCTCCGGCTGCTGGCCGGCGATCCGCGGCGGCGCGGCCGCGGTCTCCGGCAGCCCCAGCACCCAGCCGGACAGGTCGTGCAGGAACGACGGCGCCACCACCGCGTCCACCCGGATGCCGTGGTCGGCGCCGCGGTAGTACCGCACGGTGTAGTCGGTGTTCCCGGCGATCGCCAGGTCGCGGATGATCTGCTCCGCCCCCTGGACGACCGGCATGGACGCGTCGGCGGTGCCGTAGACGACCAGCACCGGCTGGGTCATCCGGCGCTGGTACGGCGCGACGTCGAAGTCGGCGTAGTCGAGCCCGCCGCCGGGCAGGGACATGCCGACGGCCCGCGGGATGGCCCGGAACACCTGCTGCGGGACGCCCGTGTTCCGCAGGTAGGAGTCGACGGCGAACGCGGCCTGCTGCCGCGGCGGCACGACCGGCGCGGACGCGAGCACCACGAACGCGACGTCCGGCTGCTCCGCGGCCATGACCGGGGCGATCCAGGCGCCCTCGCTCTCGGCGTAGACGCCGACGCGCGCCGGGTCGACGCCGGGCACGCCGCGCAGCAGGTCGAACGAGCGCAGGTAGTCGTCGGCCATCGCCACGTAGTCGCGGTGCCGCAGCGTGTACGTGTCCAGCCGCTTGTTCGGCACCAGGGCCGCGACGCCCGACTCCGCGAGCGCCCGCGCCTGGTCGACGAACGCGTCCTCGTACCTCCCCGTCCCCGCGCCGTGCACGAACACGACGCCGGGGACGTCGCCCTCGACGCCGATCGGCTCCAGCAGCCGCGCCTCGACGTCCGTCCCGTCGAGCGAGACGGTGACCACCGAGGACCGCACCGGGTAGGTGCCGAGGGCGGGCGCCCCGGTGATCGCCGTGGACGACGCCTGGACGGTCAGCGGGTCGGTCAGCGGGACCGGCGCCCACTGCGGGCCCATGAGGGCGCCGAGCACGGCGAGCACCACCGCGCCCACGACGGTCCCCGCGGCGGTCCGGTAGCGCACGTCGCGATTATCCCCACCCCGGTGCTCCCCCGGGGGGACCTCCCGGTCGCGCTGAGTGGTCGCGGCGCTCAGAAGCCCAGCCGCCCGAGCTGCTTCGGGTCGCGCTGCCAGTCCTTCGCGACCTTGACGTGCAGGTCCAGGTACACCCGGGACCCGAGCAGGGCCTCGATCCCGCGGCGCGCGCGGGTGCCGACCTCACGGAGCCGCGAGCCGCCCCGGCCGATGACGATGGCCTTCTGGCTGTCGCGCTCGACGAACAGGTGCACCCGGACGTCGAGCATCGGGGTCTCGCCGTCGCCGGTCTCCCGGGGCACGATCTCGTCCACCACGACCGCGAGCGAGTGCGGCAGCTCGTCGCGCACGCCCTCGAGGGCGGCCTCGCGGACCAGCTCGGCGACCATCACGGCCTCCGGCTCGTCGGTCAGCTCGCCCTCCGGGTACAGCGCGGGGCCCTCCGGGAGGTGCCCGACGAGCACCTGCTCGACGACGTCGACCTGGTAGCCCGACTCCGCGGACACCGGCACGATGTCGGCCCAGTCGCCGAGCTCGGACACCGCGAGCAGGTGCTCCGCGAGGCGCTGCTTGCCGACCAGGTCCGCCTTGGTGGCGATCGCGACCACCGGCGTGCGGCGGCCGAGCTGGGCGAGCTGCTCGGCGATGAACCGGTCGCCCGGGCCGACCTTCTGGTCCGACGGCAGGCAGAACCCCACGACGTCGACCTCGGTGAGCGTGTCCCGCACCAGGTCGTTCAGCCGCTCGCCGAGCAGCGTCCGCGGGCGGTGCAGCCCGGGCGTGTCCACCAGGACGAGCTGGGCGTCGGGGCGGTGCACGATGCCGCGGATCGTGTGCCGGGTGGTCTGCGGCCGCCCGGAGGTGATCGCGACCTTCTGGCCGACCAGCGCGTTGGTGAGCGTCGACTTGCCGGCGTTGGGCCGGCCGACGAGGCAGGCGAAGCCGGAACGGTGGGGCACGGGGGTCTGGGTCATGTCAGTGGTCCGTCGGTTCGGGGATGGGGGCGGCCGCGCGGTCGGCGGTCTCGCGGGGCTCGCCGGGCTGGTCGTCGTCGTCGGGCTCCGGGGCGCGGGAGACGAGCACCCGCGCGACCCGCTTGCGCCGGCCCTCCGTGCCCTGCGCGACGAGGCGCAGGCCGTGGATCTCGCCCGCCGAGCCCGGGATCGGCACCTTGCCGAGCGCCTTGGCCAGCAGGCCGCCGGCGGTGTCCACGTCGTCGTCGTCGACGTCGAGCCCGAACAGCTCGCCGAGCTCGTCCTTGGCGAGCCGGGCCGGCACCAGGAACGTCCCGCCGCCCAGGTCCTCGACCTGCGGGGCGTGCGGGTCGTGCTCGTCGGTCAGCTCGCCGACGATCTCCTCCAGGGCGTCCTCGATCGTCACCAGGCCGGCGATGCCGCCGTACTCGTCGACGACCATCGCGATGTGGCTGGCGCCGGCCTGCAGCTCGCGCAGCAGCTCGTCGACCGGCTTGGACTCGGGGACGAACACGGCGGGCCGCACCAGCGACCCGGCGGGCGCCTCCGCGCCCTCCGGGTCGTCCTGCATCCGGCGCACCAGGTCCTTGAGGTAGAGCACGCCCCGCAGGTCGTCCACGCCCTCGCCGACCACCGGGACCCGGGAGTAGCCGGACCGCAGCAGCAGCGACAGCACCTTGCGCAGCGGCGTGGCCTCGTGCGTGGTGACCATGTCGGTGCGCGGCACCATCACCTCGCGGGTCAGGGTGTCGCCGAGCCCGAGCACCGAGCGCACCATCGCGCGCTCGTCCAGGTCGATCGCCGGCGACTCCCCGACGCGCTCGACCATCTCGCGCAGCTCCTCGGAGTCCAGGTCGGTGCCCGCCGCCGGGGCGACCCGGACCAGCGGGCCGGCGACCGACCGCACGGCGAGCAGCAGGCGGGACGTCGTGGTGAGCACCTGGCGCGGGTACCGCTGGCCGAGCGACCGCGGGCTCAGCCGGGCCAGCACCACCGTGAGGAAGGCGCAGGCGAGCACCGCCACCACCAGCTCGGCCGCCCAGGGCAGCGACGAGGCTGCGATCGCGAGCGTGAGGCAGACGGCCGCGACCATCTCGCACAGCAGCCGGACGACGCCCGCCGACCCCGCGACGGCGGTCCGGTCCTCGGTGAGGCGGCGCACCCGCTCCGCGGCGGGGTGCCGGGACGCCAGCAGGTCGGCGACGACGCCGCGGGACAGCCGCAGCACCGCCGCCTCGCCCGCGGACAGCACGGCCGCCACGAGCACGGCCAGGACCGTCAGGGCGGCGAGCAGCCCGAGAGGGACGCCGGCGGTCATCGTCCTGCGAGGAAGGTCAGCAGCAGCTGGCGCTGCAGGCCGAACATCTCCTTCTCCTCCTCCGGCTCCGCGTGGTCGTAGCCCAGCAGGTGCAGGATCCCGTGCGTGGTCAGCAGCAGCAGCTCCTCGACGGTCGAGTGCCCGGCGGTGCGCGCCTGCTCCACGGCGACCTCGGGGCACAGCACGACGTCGCCGAGCAGCCCGGCGGGCGTCGGCTCGTCGGCGCGGCCGGGGCGCAGCTCGTCCATCGGGAACGACAGCACGTCCGTGGGGCCGGGCTCGTCCATCCACTTCACGTGCAGGTCCGTCATGACCTCGGTGTCGACGAACAGGATCGACAGGTCGGTCTGCGGGTGCACGTGCATCTGGTCCAGGACGAAGCGGGCGAGCGCGGCGAACTCCGCCTCGTCGACCTCGTGGCCGGACTCGTTGTTGACCTCGATGCTCATCTCGGGGCCCCCGCGGAAGCGCGAGCGCAGCGAGCGGTTTCGTGGGGTGAGTTCATCTCTTGGTGCTGTCCCAGCGTGCGTAGGCGTCGATGATGTCGCTGACCAGGCGGTGGCGGACGACGTCGGAGGAGGACATCCGGCAGAAGGCGACGTCGTCCACGTCGTCGAGGATCGACTCCACGACGCGGAGGCCGGAGGTCGTGCCGGACGGCAGGTCGACCTGGGTGACGTCGCCGGTCACGACCACCTTGGAGCCGAAGCCCAGGCGGGTGAGGAACATCTTCATCTGCTCGGCGGAGGTGTTCTGCGCCTCGTCCAGGATGATGAAGGAGTCGTTGAGGGTGCGGCCGCGCATGTAGGCGAGCGGCGCGACCTCGATCGTGCCCGCCTCCATCAGCCGCGGGATCGACTCCGGGTCGACCATGTCGTGCAGCGCGTCGTACAGCGGCCGCAGGTAGGGGTCGATCTTGTCGCTGAGCGAGCCGGGCAGGAACCCGAGCCGCTCCCCCGCCTCGACCGCCGGGCGGGTGAGCACGATGCGGTTGACCTGGCGGGCCTGCAGCGCCTGCACGGCCTTGGCCATCGCCAGGTAGGTCTTGCCGGTGCCGGCCGGGCCGATGCCGAACGTGATCGTGTTCCGGTCGATCGCGTCGACGTACTCCTTCTGGCCGGCCGTCTTGGCCCGGATGGTGCGGCCGCGGCTGGACAGGATGTTGAACGTCAGGACGTCGGCCGGGCGCGTGGCGGTGCCGGCGGTGAGCATCGCGACGGACCGCGTCACGACGTCCGGGGTGAGCGGGGTGCCGGCGACGGCGGTCTCGACCAGCTCGTCGACGAGGCGCGCCACGAGGGCGACGTCCCCGGCGGGGCCGGCCAGGGTGATCTCGTTGCCCCGCACGTGCACGTCGACCGTGCGGAAGCCGCTCTCCACGGCGCGCAGGACCTGGTCGTCCATCCCCAGGAGCTCGACCATGGACACGCTCGACGGGATCGTGATCCGGTGCTCGACCCGGGCGGCGCCGGGGAGCGATCGCCGCGGGCGATCAGGTGTGGTCTCGGCCATGTGCTCGGCGTGCGCCGTGCGCTCCGTTCCTCGAGGAGGTGCTGGTCCCCCCATCCTACCGACCGCCGCCGACGGACCGCCCCCGGATTCTCCCCGCCGCGTGGCGCCTCCGCCAGGTACCGATGGCCCTACCGGACCGCGACCGCGGGGAGCACAGTAGGAGGGCGGGTGCAACGACGCCCCCGCGGTCGTACCGGAGGTGCACGTGGCCAGCTACGTCCAGGACTTCTCCGAGGGTGGCAAGGACCAGAAGGACCTGCTCGGCGGCAAGGGCGCGAACCTCGCCGAGATGACCCGCCTCGGCCTGCCGGTGCCGCCCGGCTTCACCATCACCACCGACGCCTGCCGCGCCTACATGCGCACCGGGCACCTGCCGCCCGAGCTGCGCGTGCAGGTCACGATGGCGCTGCGCCGGCTCGAGGACGCGCTGGGTCGCGGGCTGGGCGACTTCCACGAGCCGCTGCTCGTCTCCGTGCGCTCCGGCGCCAAGTTCTCCATGCCCGGGATGATGGAGACCGTGCTGAACGTCGGGCTCAACGACGCGTCCGTCATCGGGCTCGCCGAGCTCGCGCAGGACGAGCGGTTCGCGTGGGACTCCTACCGGCGCCTGATCCAGATGTTCGGCAGGACCGTCCTCGACATCGACGGCGACCTGTTCGCCGACACGCTCGACAAGGCGAAGGCGGCGAAGGGCGTCGAGCAGGACGTCGACCTCGACGCGGCGGACCTGCGCCAGCTCGTCGAGGCGTACAAGGACATCGTCCGCTCCGAGTCGGGTCGCGAGTTCCCGCAGCACCCGCGCGAGCAGCTCGACCTGGCGATCGTCGCGGTGCTGCGGTCCTGGAACACCGACCGCGCCCGGCTGTACCGGCGCCGCGAGCGCATCCCGGACGACCTCGGCACCGCGGTCAACGTCGTCAGCATGGTGTTCGGCAACCTCGGGCCGACCTCCGGCACCGGCGTGGCGTTCACCCGCGACCCCGCCACCGGCCACTCCGGCGACTACGGGGACTACCTGGCGAACGCCCAGGGCGAGGACGTCGTGGCCGGCATCCGGAACACGCTGAGCCTGGCCGAGATGGAGCAGGTGTCCCCGCAGGCCTACGGCGAGCTGCGCCAGGCCATGCGCCGGCTGGAGACGCACTACCGCGACCTGTGCGACGTCGAGTTCACCGTCGAGCGCGGCAAGCTCTGGATGCTGCAGACCCGGGTCGGCAAGCGCACGGCACCGGCCGCGTTCCGGATCGCCACCCAGCTGGTCGACGAGCACCTCATCACGATGGACGAGGCGCTGGCCCGGGTCAGCGGCGCGCAGCTCTCCCAGCTGATGTTCCCCCGGTTCGACGCCCGCGCCGAGCGCACCCTGCTCACCACCGGCATGGCCGCCTCCCCCGGCGCCGCGGTGGGTCACGCCGTGTTCGACTCGGCGACGGCGGAGGCGCGCGCCGCCGCCGGCGAGGACGTCGTGCTGATCCGCCGGGAGACCAACCCGGACGACCTCGGCGGCATGATCGCCGCGGTCGGCGTGCTCACCGCCCGCGGCGGCAAGACGTCCCACGCGGCGGTCGTGGCGCGCGGCATGGGCCTGACCTGCGTGGTCGGTGCCGACGCGCTCGTCATCGACCCCGCGGCGCGGTCGATGACGGTGGCCGGGCACGAGGTGGCCGAGGGCGACGTCGTCGCGATCGACGGCTCCACCGGCGAGGTCTACCTCGGCGCCGTGCCGGTCGTCCCCTCCCCCGTCAGCACGTACCTCGGCGAGGGCATCGACGCCGCGCTGGCGCTGGCCGGGCAGGACGAGGAGACGGCCGAGCTCGTCCGGTCCGTGGACCGCATCCTCACCCACGCCGACGACACCCGGCGGCTGCGGGTGCACGCCAACGCCGACACCGCCGAGGACGCCCGCCGGGCGCGCACCCTCGGCGCCCAGGGCATCGGGCTGTGCCGCACCGAGCACATGTTCCTCGGCGAGCGGCGGGTGCTGGTCGAGCGGGTCGTGCTCGCCGACGACGACGCGGAGCGCCAGGCGGCGCTGGACGCCCTGCTGCCGCTGCAGCGCGAGGACTTCCGCGCGCTGCTCACCGAGATGGACGGCCTGCCGACCACCATCCGGCTCATCGACCCGCCGCTGCACGAGTTCCTGCCCGACCTCACCGACCTGGCCGTGAAGGTGGCGCTCGCCCGGGAGCGCGGCGAGGAGGACGACCACGACACCCGGCTGCTGGCCGCGGTGCGCCGGATGCACGAGGCCAACCCGATGCTCGGGCTGCGCGGCGTGCGGCTCGGCCTGGTGGTGCCCGGGCTGTTCGCCCTGCAGATCCGCGCGGTCTGCGAGGCGGCTGCCGACCGGCTCGAGGCCGGCGGCACGCCGCACGCGGAGATCATGGTGCCGCTGGTCGGCTCCGTGATGGAGCTGCACCTGGTCCGCGACGAGGCGCTGCGGATCATGGCCGAGGTCGGCGCCGCCCGCGGGGTCGACCTGGACCTCCCGGTCGGCGTCATGATCGAGCTGCCGCGCGCGGCGCTCACCGCCGACCGGATCGCCGAGGTCGCGCAGTTCTTCTCGTTCGGCACCAACGACCTCACGCAGACCACGTGGGGCTTCTCCCGGGACGACGTCGAGGGGGCGTTCTTCCCGGAGTACCTCGCGAACGGGGTGCTCACCGTGTCCCCGTTCGAGACCATCGACACGAAGGGCGTCGGTCGGCTCGTCCGCATCGCCGTGGAGGAGGGCCGGGCGACCCGCCCGGACCTCACGGTCGGCGTCTGCGGCGAGCACGGTGGTGACCCGGAGTCGATCCGGTTCTTCGACTCGGTGGGCCTGGACTACGTGTCCTGCTCGCCGTTCCGGGTTCCGGTCGCGCGGCTCGAGGCCGGCAGGGCCGCGATCCAGGGAGCCGACTCCGACGCCCGGTGAGGGGGCGCGCGCGGCGCCGCCCGCCCGGTTGGGACACCGGGGAGGCGGCGGCGCGGCGCCCGGCCCGCCCGCGGCGGACCGCTACTTCACGGCACCCGAGAGCAGGCCGCTGACGTAGTACTTCTGCAGCAGCAGGTAGATCACGATGCACGGCACGACCGTCACCGTGACCCCTGCCTGCATGACGCCCCAGTCCAGCTGGTTGTTCTGCCCGGACGCCAGCATCTGCAGGCTGACCGGCAGGGTGTACCTGTCCTGGTCCACCAGCAGGATCAGCGTCGCGAAGAACTCGTTCCACGCGGTGAAGAACGTGAGCAGCGCGGTGGAGATCACGCCCGGCAGCGCCACCGGCAGCAGCACGCGGCGCATCGCGCCGAGCGTCCCGCAGCCGTCGATCATCGCGGCCTCCTCCAGGCTGCCGGGCAGCGCCGCGAACGTGTTCCGCATGAGGAACAGCCCGAACGGCAGGCTGAACGTCGCGATCACCAGGATCAGCCCGGGCAGCGAGCCGAGCAGGCCGAGGTTCCGCAGGATCAGGAACAGCGGGGTGATGATCGCCTGGAACGGCACCATGAACGCGACCAGGGCCAGGAAGAAGATGAACCCCGAGCCCCGGAACGGCAGCTTGGCGAACCCGTAGCCGGCCAGCGTGGCGACCACGGTGGTCAGCAGCGTCACGGACACCGACACCAGCACCGAGTTGCCGAGCGAGCGCAGCAGGCTGATCCCGGACGAGGAGTCCGCGAGCGCCGCGTAGTTCTCCAGCGACCAGTCGTGCGGGAACATCGTCGGCGGGACCGCGACGGCCTCGGCGGGCGCCTTGAGGCTCTGCGTGATCATCACGTACAGCGGGTAGAGGAACACGATCGCGAGGCAGAGGCAGACGACCCACCACGCGAGGCGGGGCATCGACGCGCGGACCTCGGCGATCGTGCGCGGGACCCGGCCGCGGCGGCGGCGCGCCGGGGTCCGGGACGGGTCGGGGGTGGCGAGGGCCGAGGCGTCGGCGGCGACCAGCGTGCTCATGCGTTGTCCGTGTTCCTCAGCAGGAGCATCTGCAGGGCGCTCACGGCCGCGAGGACGACCATGAGCAGCACCGACATCGCGGCACCGGCGCCGAGCTCGAACTGGATGAAGGAGGTCCGGTAGGTCTGAAACACCGCGGTGATCGTCGAGTTCGACGGCCCGCCGGCGGTCATGATGAAGAACTGGTCGAACGCGAGCAGCGACCCGGCGACCGAGAACACCAGCACGAGCGCGAGCGTCGGGCGTAGCAGCGGCAGCGTGATGTGCCGGAAGGCCTGCCACCGCCCCGCGCCGTCGATGCGCGCGGCCTCGGTCACCTCGACCGGGATGGACTGCAGCCCGGAGGACAGCAGCAGCATCTGCAGGCCGACCACCTTCCACGTGACCATCGCCAGCACGATGACGAGCGCTGAGGTGAACGTGGCGAAGTAGTTCTGGGACGCGTCCAGGAGGCCGGCCCGCTCCCCGATCGCCGCGGCCGGGCCGAGGTCGGGCTGGAACAGGTACATCCACAGGTAGGAGGCGGCGGCCATGCCGATGACGACCGGGATGAACCAGATCGTCTGGAACGCCCGCGCCGCGCGGGTGCCCCCGCGGACCAGCAGCGCCAGCACCAGCGCCACGGCGAACAGCAGCGGCGTGGCGATCAGCGTGTACCGGAGCGTGAACCCGACCGCCGCGAGGAAGTCGGAGTCGGTCAACGCGTCCGTGTAGTTCTGCAGCCCGACCCAGGTGTGCTCGCCGAGCATCGGCCAGTCGTAGAAGGACATCCGGACCGTCTGCGTCAGCGGCCACAGGAAGAACAGGCCGAGCATGACGACGGCCGGCAGGACCATGAGCACGCCGAGCCGGGTGCGCCGGCGGGCGAGGGTGGCGCGCCTGCGGCGGCGCCGGGGCAGCGCGACGCCGCCGGGTGCGGGTGGGGCCATGACGGGTGCGGTCATCGCTCGGAACTCCGTCGTTCGAGGGGGCGCGGTGCCCCGCGGATGAGGTCAGTCGTTCGCCTTGTCGAGGATCGCCTGGGCGTCCTCCTGGGCCGCGGCCTGCGCGTCGGCGACGCTGCCGGGTCCGAACACGGCGTCCTGGACCAGCCCGGCCCAGACGCCGTTGTTGTCGTTGAACAGCTCGTTCTCGACGATCGAGTACGGCACGTGCCCGACGGACAGGGCGTCGGCGAACACGGCGAACCGGGGGTCCTGCGGCACGTAGATCTCGTCGAGCAGGTCCATCCGGATCGGCAGGATCGCGTGGTCCGCGAGCACCTGCTGCGCGTCGCGGTCGGTCGTCCACTGCAGGAACTCCCAGGCCCCGTCCGGGTTGTCGGCACCGGTCATCACGGACAGCACGTCGCCGCCGGCGAACGAGGCGGAGCCGCCGTCCTGCCCGGGGATCGGGGCGACGCCGAAGTCGACCGACCCGTCCGACACCAGCGTCGACATGAACGACGTGCCGTCGAACCGCATGCCGACCGTGCCGGACTGGAACGCGCTCGCCGCGTTCGGCCCGGCGTCGGTGCGCACCAGCTCGGGCATGGTGCCCGCGTCGTACAGGTCGCGGTACAGCTGGAGGGCCCCGCCGACCTCGTCCGAGTCGAGCAGCGCCTCGGTGCCGTCGGCGTTCAGCACGTCGCCCCCGGACGCCCACACCAGCGGGGTCAGCGAGAAAATGTTGCAGCCGCCGCACGCGCCGGAGAACACGAACCCGTTCGTGCCGTCGCCGAGCGCCGCCACGGCCTCGGCGGCCTGCTGCACCTCGGCCCAGGTGGCCGGCGGGACCTCGGGGTCGAGCCCGGCCTCGGCGAACAGGGTCTTGTTGTAGAACATCACCGACACGTCGCCCGTGAACGGGACGCCGTAGGTCCGGCCCTCGTAGGTGACCTGGTCCAGGTGCGCCGGGCTGAGGTCGTCCGCGTACGGCAGCGCGTCGACCCGCTCGGTGACGTCGGCCAGCACGCCCGCCGAGGCGAAGTACGGCGCGAACACCAGGTCCAGCGACGCGATGTCCGGTCCCTGGTAGGCCGCCACCGCGGTGCCGAGCTTCTGCACGAAGCTCGTCGCGGGGACCAGCGTGACCTCGACCTGCGTGTCGTGGGTCGCGTTGAACTCGTCCGCGAGCGTCCCCATGATCGCCTTCTGGTAGTCGCGGACCCAGAGCGTCACGGTGTCGTCGTCACCTCCGCCACCGGGCCCGCTCGCGCAGGCGCTCGCGCCGAGCACCACCGCGGCGGCCAGCGCGGCCGCCCTCCTGACCCGTCTGCGCATCGTCGCGCCGTCCCTTCGTCGTGGGGTGCCGGCCCCCGCGGGCCGGGTCGTGCGTCGTGGGGTCGTCCGGCGCCGGGCCGCTCGGCCGCGGCGCCGGACGCCGGTCAGGCGAGCGGGAGCCAGACCCGCATGGCGCCGGGGGCGCGGTTGCCCCACTGCGCGTAGGGGATCGCGGTCAGCCGCACGGGCGCGCCCGCGGCGGGGACGCGCGGGCCCGCCCCGTACAGCGGGGCGTCGGCCACCTCGGCGGCGACGCCCTCCGCGGCGATGCGCGGCAGCGAGTCGTCACCCGGGACCACGGTGAGCGCGCCGCCGGCGCGCAGCCGCACGTCCTCGACGGACGGGCCGTCGGGGTGGTCGGCCTGCTCGACGCAGTAGACGACCGGGCCGCGCACCAGCGCCACCGAGCCGCGCACGGCGTCCACCCGGGGGTGCGCCGCGACCGCGGTGGCCGGCATGTCCAGGTCGAGCTCGACCCGGCGGGTGCCCGCGGGCAGCACCAGGTAGCCGTCCTCGAGCGGCAGGTCGGCCCGGGTGGCCGCGGCGAGCGGGGTGCCGTCCACCGTGACCCGGACCCGGTCGGCCCAGCCGGGCACGCGGAGCGCCAGCGAGCCGGTGAGGTCGCCGTCGACCTCGAGGAGCACCCGGCCGTCGGCGGGGTACGCGGTGTCGACGCGGACCGTCCCGGTCCCGAGGTGCTCCGGGACCGCGATCGTCGCCGCGCTGTACAGGTGCACTCGGAGGGCGTCGTCGGTCGCCGTCGCCAGGTACGCGTGCAGCGACGCCACCAGCCGGGCGATGTTCGGCGGGCAGCACGCGCAGGAGTACCAGGGCGTGCGCCGGGACGGGGCGTTCTTCTCCTCGCGATGCCCCTCGCGCAGGTGCAGCGGGTTGGAGTAGAAGAACGACCGGCCGTCCGCCGACACCGACGCCGCGACCGCGTTGTAGAGCGCCCGCTCGATCGCGTCGGCGTACCGCGAGCCGCCGTCGGCCAGCAGCATCCGGTAGGACCACTGCACGTCGGCGATGGCGGCGCAGGTCTCGGCGTAGGCGCGGTCCGGCGGCAGCTCGTAGGCGTCGCCGAACGACTCGTCGAAGTGCCGCGAACCCATCGCGCCGGTCACGTACATCTTCTGGTGGTGGGCCGAGTCCCACTGCGCGCGCATCGCGGCGAGCAGGGTGTCGTCGCCCTGCTCGGTGAACACGTCGGTGACGCCGGCGTCCAGGTAGAGCTGCCGCACGGCGTGGCCGGTCGCCTCGAGCGACTCCCGGACGGGGGCGTGGTCCTGGAAGTAGTGCGCGCCGAGCCGGTCCGGGCCGAGCAGCGCCAGGTCCTGCCCGCGCTCGTCGACCATCCTGCGGGCCGTGGCCAGGTAGGGCTCGTGGCCCGTCTCGCGGTACAGCTCGACCAGCGCCGTCTCCACCTCCGGGTGGCCGCAGTAGCCGGCACGGCCCCCGGGCCCGAACGTGGCGACGACCAGGTCGGCGCACCGGCGACCCAGCGCGAGGTAGTCGGCCCGCCCGGCGCCGCGGTGCAGGGCGACCGCGGCCTGGATGAGGTGCCCCGCGCAGTACAGCTCGTGCGCCCAGCGCAGGTCCGCCCAGCGCTCGGCGGGCCGGTCGACCTGCACGAACGAGTTGAGGTAGCCGTCGTCGTCCTGCGCGCGCTCCAGCAGGTCGAGGGTGCGGTCCAGGAAGCCGTCGAATGCGTCCGTGCCGGTGCGGCCGATCTCCCAGCCGATCGCCTCCAGCACCTTGTAGACGTCCGAGTCGGCGAACTGGTAGCCGACGAACGGGCCCTCGTGCTCCCCGGTGACCCGGCGCAGGTTCGGCAGGGCGCCGCTGTCCTCCAGCATCCCGATGCTGTGCGGCAGCGTCGCACCGGCGTTCAGCCGCTGCCAGCGGCCGAGGTGGCCGGCCGGGTCGAGGCGGACCGCGGAGGCCGGCAGCGGGCGCTGGACCAGGCGCTCGGTGGCGCGCGGGGCGACCGGGCCGGCGTGCGCGCGCAGCGGCTGCGCGGGGCGGGCGGTGGGTGCGGTGGTGGCCGCGTGCGTCATGAGGCTTCCTCGCCGTGAGCGGTGCAACGGTGCGGGAGCCACTGTGCTGTCCGATTACATCGATGTCAACCCCGTGAGCCCGCGATGCCGACGCGTAGCGGTACTGCCCCCGCGCAATGCTGGGCGAGAACGCGGCACCGACCCCGAGCAGCCACCTGACATCGATGCACGTCACGACGCCGCGGTCGACCCGGTTCCCGTCGGTCCGTCGCGACGCACCCCGATCGGACGGAGGGTCGCGCCACGAACGGGGGATCAGGCGACGGGCGTCCGCGGACCGCCGGTCGACTCCCGCACGGCGAGCCGGTGCTCCGCCACCACGACGCGGGGCTCCCCCGCGTACCCGCCGATCCGGTCGACCAGCAGCTCGACGGCGGTCCGGGCGATCTGCTCCTGCCCGGGGTCGACGGAGGTCAGCGGCGGGGTCGAGAACCGGGCCTGCTCGGTGTCGTCGAACCCGACCACGGCGACGTCGTCCGGCACGCGCAGCCCCCGGCTGGCCAGCACCCGCAGCGCGCCGAACGCCATGGCGTCGTTGAAGCAGAACACCGCGTCGAACGGCGCCCCGGACCCCAGGAGCCGCACCGCCGCCGCCGCGCCGGACGACCGGCGGTCCCAGTCGGGCGCGTCGAGCACCAGGGCGTCGTCGACGGGGACGCCGGCCGCCGCGAGGGCGTCCCGGTACCCCGCCTCGCGCAGGGCGGCGGACCCGCCCCTCGGCGTCGCGCCGATCGCCGCGATCCGCCGCCGGCCCGTGGCGAGCAGGTGGGCGACCGCGGTCCGCGCGGCCCCGCGGTCGTCCATCACGGCCTGGTCCGCCGGCGGCGCGCCGAGCCGCGGCCCCAGGAGGACCACCGGGCCCTCGACGCGCAGCCGCTCCACCTCGGCGGGGCTCAGCGCCGCCGGCGACACGATCGCGCCGTCGACCTGCTGCCGGCGACCCCCGGTGAGCACCGCGCGCTCGGCGGCCGCCACCGCGTCGGTCGGCTCGATGACCACGGCCAGCCCGCGGCGCTCCCCCTCGGCGATGACGCGCTCGGCCAGGTCGCCGAAGTACGGCTGGTACAGGTGGGGCAGCGCGAACGCGATCACGCCCGTCCGTCCCGACCGCAGCCGGCTGGCGAACGGGTTGACCCGGTAGCCGAGCGCGTCCACCGCGGCGAGCACCCGGTCGCGGGTCCCGGGCCGGACGTGCGCGTGCCCGGCGAGGACGTTCGAGACGGTCTTGACCGACACGCCGGCCGCCGCCGCGACGTCCGCCATCGTGACGGGCCGGGCGGGGTCCGCCGGGGTGCGGTCGGCGGGGCCCTCGGCGGGACCCTCGGCGGCGGCGGTCACGCGACCCCCACCCCGAGCGTGGACTCGCGCAGCCGCAGCTCGACCGCGGCCGCCGCGCGCGCCCCGTCGGCCCGCGGCGCGCGGCCCTCGATCCGGTCCTCGAGCAGCGCGACGGCGGTGCCGGCGACCTCGCTGGTCCCCTGCGCGATCGACGTCAGGGACGGCACGGCGTACCGGGCGTCCTCGGTGTCCCCGGACCCGACGACGGCCAGGTCCTCGGGCACCCGCAGCCCCCGGTCGAGCGCGGCGCGCAGCGCACCCAGGGCCAGCGCGTCGGTGTGCGCGACCAGCGCGTCGACCGGCCGGCCGGAGTCCAGCAGCCGGGCCGCGGCCTCGGCGCCCGCCTGGCGGCCCCAGCGCGGTCCGACGTCGAGCAGCAGCGCCTCGTCGACGTCGAGGCCGGCGTCGCGGGCGGCCCGGCGGAAGGCGGCGGTGCGGCGAGCGCCGGGCGACCCCGGGCGGGGGTCGGCCCCGAGCACCGCGATCCGCCGCCGTCCCGTCTCGACCAGGTGGGCGACGGCGGCGGCGACCGCGGGGTCGGCGTCGACCGCCGCCGCGACCCCCGGCTCGACCCGCTCCCCCAGCAGCACCGCGGGCAGCGCCGCGGCGTCGGCGTCCTCCGCCCCCACGCCCAGCGCGTACAGCAGCACGCCGTCCAGTCCGCCGCCGCGGCCGCGCAGCAGCGCGAGCTCGCGGTCCCGGTCGCCGCCGGTCGGGTCGACGAGCACGGTCAGGCCGCGCCGGCCGGCCTGCTGGAGCACGGCGTGCGCGAGCTCGGCGTAGTACGGCTCGCGCAGGTCGGGCAGCCCGAGGCCGATGACGCCGGACCGGCCGGTGCGCAGCGTCCGCGCGGCGGGGTTGAGCCGGTAGCCGAGCTCCTCGATCGCCGCGAGCACCCGCGCCCGCTTGTCCGGGCTGATGTGCGGCTCGTCGTTGACCACCCGGGACACCGTCTTGACGGACACGGCGGCGCGGCGCGCGACGTCCTGCATCGTGACGGCCATGGTGCGTCAGCGTAGGGCCTGCCGGTGGGGCGCGGGCGGGAGCGCCCGGCCGCCGGGCCGCCGGGCCGCCCAGGCGGCCCGGCCTACGCGTTCCGGTCCGGCCGCCGCCGATCGTCGTGGGCACGGCAGGAGACGGTAGGCCGCGCGGCGCGGGGCGCCCGGCCACCGGGCGCCCGGCCACCCGGGGAGCGGGCGGCCCGGCGCCCGGGCCGGGCGCCGGGATCAGTCCGCCGGGCCCGCGATCAGGGTGACGGTCGTCGTCTGCGCGGTGCCGTCGGCGGTGGTCCAGGTCAGCGTCACCTGGTCGCCGGGGGCGTGCGCCGCGAGCGCCGCGCTCAGCGCGTCGCCGTCCGCCACGGCGGTGCCGTCGACCGCGGTGATCGCGTCGCCCGCCGCCAGGCCGGCCTGCGCCGCCGGGGTTCCGTCGATGACACCCGCGACGATCGCGCCGGCGCCGGTGGAGCCGGTCGCCCCGCCGAGGCCGCCCGGGCCCGGGACGGTCGAGGTGGCGCCGGTCGCCAGTTGCACGCCGAGGAACGCCGGGTAGCCGAGCGTGATCGTGCCGGAGTCCTGGCCCGCGACGATCTGCGTCGCCACGTCCAGGGCGTCGTCGATCGGGATGGCGAAGCCCGTGATGTCCGACGAGCCGGAGGACGCGGCGGTCGTGATGCCGACGACCTCGCCCTGGTCGTCCAGCAGCGCACCGCCGGAGTCGCCCGACACCACGTCGGCGTCCACCTGGATCAGCCCGGTCAGCGACTCCCCGGACGAGACGCCCTCGGCCTGGGTGGTGATCGACTGGTCCAGCGCGGTGACGGTGCCGTCCGCAGCGAGCAGCACGCCGCCGCCCTGCGCGTTGCCGACCGCCGTGACCGCGTCGCCCACGGCCAGGCCGTCGTCGGGGTCGAGCGTCGCGGTGGTCAGGCCGGACGCACCCTCCAGCTGGAGGACCGCGACGTCGGCGGTCGCGTCGGTGCCGACCACCTGGGCGGTGTACGTCTCGCCGGTGGCGCCGATCGTGACGGTGATCTCGGTGGCGCCCTCGACGACGTGGTTGTTCGTCAGCACGAGCCCGTCGGAGGTGAGCACGATCCCGCTGCCCGCGGCCTCGGCGGACTGGTAGCCGAGCACCGTGTCGATCAGCACCACGCCCTGCTGCTGGGCCTCGGTGGCGGTGCTCGTGTCCAGGGTGCCGGTGCCGGTCGACCCCGACCCGGACGAGGAGCCGGGGAGGCCGGTCGACGGCGCGGACCCCCCGTACCCGTAGCCGGAGGACGAGCCGCCCTGCGACCCGGTGGCCCCGCTCCACCCGCCGATGCCGGACGCGGAGCCGTCGCGGCCCGCCGAGGCGGTGAGCCCGGTGCCCGCGGTGCCCGCGGGCCGGCCGAGCGCGACCGCCGACCCGCCGAGGACCAGGGCCCCGGCGACGGCGCCCGAGGCGACCAGGGCGACGGCGGTGCGGCGCCGGCGGGAGCGGCGCGGGGCGGGCGGGGCGGCGGCCGGGTCCCCGGGGAGCACTGCGTCGCCGGGGTGCGCTGCGGGCTGCTGCGGTTCGGTCGACTGGGCGGCCTGGTCGTGCTGGTCCATTCCGGACACCTCCTGCGGGGCGCCGCTGTGGCGCCGACAGGAGCAAGAGAACGCCCCGATCCCGGACGACCGCTGAACCCTCCCTGAGCGCCGCCCATGAACCGACGCCGGCGCGCGGGTCAGGCGGTGAACCGCTCCGACCGCTCCACCACGTGCGCCGTCCGGGTCGCCTCGTCCCACGTGTAGACCGTGCGGCCCTCGATGAGGACGTGCTCCGCGCGGGCGTGCACGTCGAGCGGGTCGCCCGACCAGATCACGACGTCGCCGTCGCGCCCCGGCTCCAGCGCGCCCACCCGGTCGTCGAGCCCGAGGAACGCCGCGGGGTTCACGGTCAGCGCCTCCAGCGCGGTCTGGCGCGGCAGGCCGTCCTTCACCGCGAGCGTCGCCTGGTGCACCAGGAAGTTGATCGGGACCACCGGGTGGTCGGTGGTGATCGCGACCCGGACGCCCGCCTTCGCGAGCGCGGCCAGGTTGGCGATCGCGCGGTCCCGCAGCTCGACCTTCGACCGTGAGGTGAACATCGGGCCGAAGATCACCGGGATGTCCCGCTCGGCGATGACGTCCGCGATCTTGTGGCCCTCCGTGCCGTGGTTGAGCACCAGGCGGTAGCCGAACTCGTCGGCCAGGCGGATCGCGGTCACCAGGTCGTCGTGCCGGTGCGCGTGCTGGTCCCAGGCGAGCTCGCCGTCCAGCACCCGCGCCAGCGTCTCCAGGCCGAGGTCGACCTTGAACGGCTCGCCCTTGGCCTCGGCCGCGGCGCGCGCCGCGCGGTAGTGCTGCGCGTCGGTGAACGCCTGCCGGATGATCAGCGCGGTGCCGAGGCGCGTCGACGGCGTCTGCTTCTTCTCGGCGTACACCCGCTTGGGGTTCTCGCCGAGCGCCGACTTCACGGAGACGGCCGCCTTGATGACCTGCTCGTCGATGGTGCGGCCGCCCCAGGACTTGATCGCGACCGACTGGCCGCCGATCGGGTTGCCCGAGCCCGGCTTCACGACGACCGAGGTCACGCCGCCCGACAGCGCGTCGCGGAAGCCCTCGTCGTCGATGTTGACCGCGTCGATCGCGCGGACCGCCGCCATGTTCGGGCCGGTCATCTCGTTGGTGTCGTTGCCGGCGACGCCCTCGCCCTCCTCGTGGATGCCCACGTGGCCGTGCGCCTCGACGAAGCCCGGCAGCACCCAGCGGCCGGCCGCGTCGATCACGGTCGCGCCCTCGGGGACGGCGACGTCGGCGCCGACGGCCTCGATGCGGCCGTCGCGGATCAGGACGGTGCCGCCGTCGATCGGGTCGGAGGAGACGGGGACGACATGGCCGCCGGTGATGGCGACGACGGAGGAGGTCATGACCTCCACCGTACGTCGGTGCCCGGGACGGTCCGCACCGGGACCCGGGCGTCCGGCGACCGGCCCCGCACGCCGCGAGGGCGCCGCGTGTGGCACGGTGGCACGCGTGCGATACGTGATCATCGGCGCCGGCGCGGTCGGCGGGACCATCGGCGGGCTGCTGGCGGAGGCGGGGCGCGAGGTCGTGCTCGTCGCGCGCGGCGCCCACCTGGACGCGCTGCGGGCGGACGGCCTGCACCTCACGACCCCGGCCGGCGCGCGGGTGGTCCGGGCCGCGACGGCGGCCGGGCCGGAGGACGTCGACCTGCGCCCCGGCGACGTCCTCGTGCTCGCCGTGAAGGGCCAGGACACCGCCGCGACGACGGCGCAGTGGGCGGGCCGCCCGGTCGCCGGCGGGCGCACCGCGGGCGAGGACCTGCTGCTGGTGTGCGCGCAGAACGGCGTCGACAACGAGCGCACGGCGCTGCGCCGGTTCGCCCGCGTCGCCGGGATGTGCGTCTGGCTGCCCGCGACGTTCCTCGAGCCCGGCCGGGTCTCGGCGGCGGGCAGCCCCGTGACCGGGGTGCTCACGCTCGGCTCGTACCCGGCCGGCGCGCCGGACCCGGACCTGGCGGCCGTCGCGGCGGATCTGGCGGCCGTGGGCTTCCGCGCACCGGTGGTGCGGGACGTCATGGCGTGGAAGTACGCGAAGCTGCTGAGCAACCTGGGGAACGCCGTCGAGGCGCTGTGCGGCCCGGTCCGCGAGCCGGCCGCGAAGGAGCTGCTGTCCGCGACGGTCGCGGAGGCGCGCGCGGTGCTCGCGGCGGCGGGGATCGAGCCGACGTCGCCCGAGGAGGAGGCCGAGGCCCGCGGCGACTTCACCCTCGCCGAGCTGCCGGGCGTCACCCGGCGGGGCGGGTCGTCGTGGCAGAGCCTGGTGCGCGGCGCCGGGTCGATCGAGGCGGCCTACCTCAACGGCGAGATCGTGCTGCTCGGCCGCCTGCACGGGGTCGCGACCCCGCTCAACGCGGCACTGCTCCGGCTGGCCGAGGCCGCCGCGGCTGCGGGCGAGCAGCCGGGCGGGCACGACGCAACCGAGATCCTCGGCGCCGCCCGGACCGCGGCCTGACCGGAGCGGCGACGTGCTGAGCGACGAGGCGGCGGGCCGGGCGGCCGGCGACGAGGCCGGCCCCGGTGCCGCGGGCGGTCCGGGGGCGACGGGCTCCCCCGCGCCCGCCGCGAAGCCGCTGCCCGCGGGGCCGCCGTCCACCCGGGTCGACCGCTGGGTGTGGGCCGTCCGGCTCACCAAGACCCGCGCCGCGGCGGCGACCGCGTGCCGCGCCGGCCACGTGCGGGTCAACGGCGAGCGCGCCAAGCCGGCGACGTCGGTCAAGGTCGGCGACGAGGTCCGGGTCCGGGGCGAGGGTCCCGAGCGGATCGTCGAGGTCGCGCACGTCCTGGAGCGCCGCGTCGGCGCCGAGCCCGCCGCCCGGTGCTACGTCGACCGCACCCCGGCGCCCCCGCCCCCGGAGCAGGTGGCGGTGGCGGCGCAGCGCGACCGCGGCGCCGGCCGACCCACCAAGCGCGAGCGCCGGGAGATCGACCGCCTCCGCGGCCGCGGCTGACGCCCGCCTGCGATCCTGGTCGCGGCTGAACAGGCGGCGTCGTGTCGGTCGGCGCACGGGCGAGGTCGACCCCGGAGAATGTCGTCATCCCCCCTCACGTGCCCCCAGGGAAACTGACCGCGAACGCCACTCGACGAATGCGAGGAAGATCGCGAGCAGGCTTCCGGCAACGGGCAAGAAGAATGCGACGGCAACCGCGACCGCACCCCGCGCCAGCCCTCCACGGCGCAGCACCCGGAGCGCGGCGACGACCCCGACCAACCACAGCACGACGACGAGTGCCTCCAGCGGCGCAAGGCCGAACACTCAGACCTTCCACGTCAGGAGCAGCACGCCGTCTCCCGACACCCGCAGGCCCTGGATGCCGGTCACGGTCGACTGCAGCGGGCGCCCCAGCGACCACTCGGTCTTGCACGTCGCGGTCGTCGCCGTGCTCTCGGACCAGCTCGCGCTCGAGATCGAACGCAGGGGCACGTAGTTGGTGTACGTGCCGTAGCACCGGTTCACGCTCACGACCTTCGATCCGTTCGCGGTGAACCCGATCGTGGTCTTGATCTCCGTGTACGTGATGCCGAGGATCGTCCAGTTCTGGCTGTACCAGTGGGTGCGGGCGGTCGAGCGGGTCCCGCTCGGGTCACCGCCCGCCTCCTCGACGACCTCCACCTCGTCCCAACGCGCCTCGATCTCGTCGACGGCCGCCGGATTGCCGAAGCCGTCGTCCCCGAGGATCTCCAGGGTCTGGGTGCGCTCGTCGTCGGTGAGCGCGTCCCAGCGCACCCTCTCCGTCGGAGGCAGCATCTCTCGCACCGCTTCGGCCGTGAGCGCAGGTCCGGTCGCATCCGCGGCTGCCAGCGGAGCACCCACACCCACGAGCGCGATCGATGTCGCACAGGCGATGACAAGACGTCGAGCATTGCGCATGATCTCTCCTTCGAGCTGCGCGGCTGATCGGACGCCCCCCAGAAATGACGGTAACGCACCGTCTCCGCGCGACGCAAAGGCCTCGCGGCCTCGCGGACAAATCGGTCGAAAGTGAGAACCCATTGCACACTCACAGGTGGCGCGCCCCCGGCGGACCGACGCCCAGGCGAGCCGCCAGGGCCATCGCGTCCACCGGGGCCCGCACCTTCGCGTCGTTGTCGAAGTACACGTAGACGTCCCGCCCCTCCGGCACCGCAGCGGCCGGCGGACCCAGCCGGCGCGCGTCGCCCGGCTCCCCGCCGGCCGCCCACGCCCGCACCCGCGCCGCCCACCGGTCGAGCGCCGGGTCGTCGTAGCCCGAGACGTACAGCTCGGAGTCGCCGTGCAGCCGCACGTAGACCAGGTCCGACGTCACGTCCTCCAGGTACGGCCAGCGGCCGGCGGTGTCGGCGACCACCAGCCCGATGCCGTGCTCGCGCAGCAGCGCCGGGAACTCCGGCGTCTCGAACGACGCGTGCCGCACCTCCAGCACGTGCCGCAGCGGCCGGTCGGCGTCGGTGGTGGTGAACGCGCGGTCGTCGAGCCGCTCGTCGTGCCGCCCGGCCAGCTCGGCCGCGGCGGCCGTCGTCCGCGGCAGCAGGTCGAAGAACCGCGCCAGCCGGTCCGGGTCGTAGCCGAGCGTCGGCGGCAGCTGCCACAGCACGGGGCCGAGCGCCGGGCCGAGCGCGAGCACGCCCGACGCGAAGAAGTTCGCCAGCGGCACCTCGACGTCGGCGAGCTTCTTCATGTGCGTGACGAACCGGCCGCCCTTGACGGAGAACACGAAGCCCTCCGGGACCTCCGCGCGCCACGCCTGGTACGACTCCGGGCGCTGCAGCGCGTAGAAGGAGCCGTTGATCTCGATGGTGCCCAGGTGCCGGGAGGCGTGCTCGAGCTCGCGGCGCTGCGGCAGGCCCTTCGGGTAGAACACCCCGCGCCACGGCGCGTACCGCCAGCCGGAGATGCCGATGCGGACGGTCGCGGTCATGGCCGGACCGTAGGCAGGGCCCGCGGGCGCGGCAACCGCTCCGGACGGGTGACGCCGCCGCCCGCGTCGCCGCGCGTTCAGCCGTTCGACACGCGCGGGACGCCCGATGACGGTATGCCTGGCGGGTGCACGCCGACCCCGCCCCGCTGCCGCCGACGCCGCCCGGCCCGCCGACGCCCCGAGCCGCGGACCCGGGCCGCGCCGGCGCGCCCACGCGCGCGCCGGCCCCCGGCTCCCGCGGCCGCGTCGTCGCCTGGTCCCTGTGGGACTGGGGCTCCGCGGCGTTCAACGCCGTGATCACGACGTTCGTGTTCACGCGCTGGCTGACGAGCGACGCGTTCGTCGACCCGGCGGTGGTCGCGGAGGGCGGCGACGCCCTGGACGCCGCGCTGGCCCGGCACTCGACCTGGCTCGGCTGGGGCCTGACGGCGGCGGGCGTGCTGATCGCGCTGCTCGCGCCGCTGAGCGGCACCCGCGCGGACGGCTCGGGGCGCCGCCGCCGCAACCTGGCGGTGCAGACCGCGATCACCGTCGCCCTGTGCGCGGCGATGGTCCTGGTCCGGCCGGACCCGGACTCGCTCACCGCCAACCTGCTGCTCGGGATCGCCCTGCTCGCGACCGCCAACCTCACGTTCGAGCTCGCGAGCGTGCACTACAACGCCCTGCTCCCCCGGGTGGCGACCCCGGCCACGCTCGGCCGGGTCAGCGGGCTCGGCTGGGGGGCGGGCTACCTGGGCGGCATCGTGCTGCTGCTGGTGCTGTTCGTCGGGTTCATCAACCCGGAGGTCGGCTGGTTCGGCGTGACCGGCGAGGACGGCGTCAACATCCGGGTCGCGGTGCTGGTCTCGGCGCTCTGGTTCGGGGTGTTCGCGGTCCCCGTGCTGCTGGCCGTCCCCGACGACCCGTCGGCGGCCGCGGCGGCGGTTCGCCGGCCCGGCGTCGTGGACGCGTACCGCCGGATCGTGGCCGACGTGCGCGACCTGTGGCGGACGTCCCGCAGCACCGTGGGGTTCCTGCTGGCGAGCGCCGTGTACCGCGACGGGCTCGCGGGCGTGTTCACGTTCGGGGCCGTGATCGCCTCCGGCACGTTCGGGTTCTCCGCGAGCGAGGTCGTGGTGTTCGCGATCGCCGCGAACGTCGTCGCCGGCGTCGCAACGCTCGCGGCGGGCGCGCTCGACGACCGCGTCGGGCCGCGGGTGCTCATCGTCGTGTCGCTGGTCGGGCTGGTGGTCGCGGGCGTGGCCACGTTCGCCCTGGCCGGCGCGGGGACGTCGGCGTTCTGGGTCTGCGGGCTGCTGCTCTGCGTGTTCGTGGGCCCGGCCCAGTCGGCGAGCCGGTCGCTGCTCACGCGCCTCGCGCCGCCCGGGCGGGAGAGCCAGATCTTCGGCCTGTACGCGACGACGGGCCGCGCGGCGAGCTTCCTGGCGCCGTTCGCGTTCTCGACCGCGGTGGCGCTCGCCGGGTCGCAGCGGTGGGGCATCCTGGGGATCGTGCTCGTCATCGCCCTCGGTCTGGCCGCGCTGCTGCCGCTGCACCTGGCCGCGGCCCGGCCCGGGGCGCGCGCGTCGGCCGACCCGGGGCGCGCGTGACCGGCTGGCGGCCCGACCCGCTCGGGCCGGGCTGGGAGCAGCGCACGCTCGCGCTGTCGGCGACGGACCCGGACCTGGTGGCGACCGTCGTCCGCCGCGCGCCGGAGCCCGGCGCGGCCCCCGGCGGCAGCGCGGTGCTGCACGTGCACGGGTTCAACGACTACTTCTTCCAGACCCACCTGGCGGACGCGTTCGCCGCCGCGGGCCACACGTTCTACGCCCTCGACCTGCGCCGGTGCGGCCGGTCCTGGCGGGAGGGCCAGGTGCCGCACTACGTCGACGACCTCGCGGAGTACCGCGCCGACCTGGGCCTGGCCGCCCGGCTGCTGCGCGAGGAGCTCGGCCACGACCGGCTCACGGTGCACGCGCACTCGACGGGCGGGCTCACGGCGGCGCTGTGGGCGGACAGCCCCGGCGGCCGCGGCGCCGTGGACGCCCTGGTGCTGAACAGCCCGTGGTTCGACCTGAACTCCCGGTGGTTCCACCGGGTGGTGTCGACCTGGGTGCTGGACAGCCTCGGGCCGGTCGACCGGATGCGGGTGCTCGCCGACGGGCCGTCCGCGTACTCGTGGCACCTGCACGCGGACAACGGCGGGCGCTGGACGTACGACCGCGCGCTCAAGCCGGCCGAGGGCTTCCCGGTGCGCGCGGGCTGGCTGCGCGCGGTGCGCCGGGGCCAGGCCCGGCTGGCCCGCGGGCTGCACATCGAGGTCCCGGTCCTGGTGTGCACCGCCGCGCAGTCCGGGCCGAACTCCCGGTCCAACCCGCTGCTCGACGCGCAGGACACGGTGCTCGACGTCCAGCAGATCTGGTCCCGCACGCCCCGGCTCGGCGACGACGTCACGCTCGTGACGGTCCCGGGCGGCATCCACGACCTCGCGCTCTCGGCCGACGGGCCGCGCGCGGAGTACCTGGGCACCGTCACGGAGTTCCTCGCGCGGGTGCAGGACCACCGCGCGGCCTGACCCCCGGCGTCAGCCCGGCAGCCCCGCCGCGTCGATCAGCGTCGCCGCCGCCGACCGCGCCTGGGCCGCCGCCTCGGCCGTGCCCGCGATCGCGGCGGTCGTCTGCGCTCCCTCCGCGAGGATCGCGAGCTGGGCCGCGAGCACGGGCGGTCCGCCGGCGTCGGCCACGAGGCCCGCGACGTAGTCCTGGAACGTCGCCTTGTGGGCGCGGACGATCTCGGCGACGTCGGGCGAGCACCCGCCGAGCTCGCCGAACGAGTTGATGAAGATGCAGCCGTGGAAGTCGGTCTCGCCGAACCAGGCGGCGAGGTGGTCGTACACGGCGAGCAGCCGCTCGCGGGGGGTGCCGGCGGCGTCGACGGCGCCGCGCACGCCGCGCTCCCACAGCGCGCTGCGCCGGCGCAGCACTTCCGCGACGATCGCGTCCTTCCCGCCGAACAGCGCGTACAGCCGCTTCAGCGGGACGCCGGCCTCGGTGCGCAGCTCGTCCATGCCGACGGCCTGGATGCCGCGCCGGTAGTAGAGCCGGTCCGCCGCGTCCAGGACCCGCTCGCGCAGCTCGTCGTCGGACGGCGCCGGACGCGCCGTCCCGTGCACCTGGCTCATCGCCACCTCCGGGGGTTGCGTGGAAAACGTTCGTTCTCTACTGTAGGCGACATCGCAGAGAACGACCGTTCTCCGCACCGAGGAGAGGGCTGGCCATGCCGTACATCACCGTGGGCACCGAGAACACCACGTCGATCGACCTCTACTACGAGGACCACGGGACGGGGCAGCCCGTCGTCCTGATCCACGGCTACCCGCTGGACGGCCACTCGTGGGAGAAGCAGTCCGCCGCGCTCCTCGACGCCGGCTACCGCGTGATCACCTACGACCGCCGCGGCTTCGGGCAGTCGAGCCAGCCCACCACCGGCTACGACTACGACACGTTCGGGGCCGACCTGAAGACGGTGCTCGACACCCTCGACCTGCGCGACGCGGTCCTGGTCGGGTTCTCGATGGGCACCGGCGAGGTCGGCCGGTACCTCGGCACGTACGGCTCCGAGCGCGTGGCGAAGGCGGTGTTCCTGGCCTCGCTCGAGCCGTTCCTGCTGCGGACGGACGACAACCCGACCGGCGTCCCCCAGGAGGTCTTCGACGGCATCGTCGAGGCGGTGACCGCCGACCGGTACGCGTACTTCACCAGCTTCTACGCCGACTTCTACAACACCGACGAGAACCTCGGGTCGCGGCTGTCCGAGGAGGCGCTCCGGCACTCGTGGGACGTCGCCGCCGGCTCGTCCTGGTTCGCGTCCAGCGCGGTCGTGCCCGCCTGGCTGACCGACTTCCGGGGCGACCTGCCGAAGGTCGACGTGCCGACGCTGATCGTGCACGGCACCGCGGACCGGATCCTGCCGATCGACGCCACCGGGCGACCGTTCCACGCGGCGCTGCCGCAGGCCGAGTACGTCGAGATCGAGGGCGCGCCGCACGGCATGCTCTGGACGCACGGGGCCGAGGTGACCGAGGTGCTGCTCGACTTCCTCGGGCGCTGACGTCGCGCGGGCCGGCGGCGGCCGGGCGGGGCCTGTCGGCCCCGTCCGGCATGCTGGTGGGGTGCAGCACCCGAGCCGTCCCGAGCGCGCCGCGGCCCACCCGGCGCCGCCCGGCGACCGCGGCGCCCCGCTGACCGGCGGGTACGTCCCCGACGGCCCGCTGGACCTCCGGCTCACGCTGATGCTGGTCCGCCGCGGCGGCCTCGACCCGGCGCTGCGGATCGAGCGGGACGGCACGGTGTGGCACGCGCTGCGCACCGCGGACGGCCCCGCCACCCTGCACCTGCGGCCCGGTCCCGGCGGCGTCGCCGCGGCGGCGTGGGGCCCGGGCGCGGCGCGGGCGCTCGCCGGGGTGCCGGACCTGCTGGGCGCGCGCGACGACCCCCGCACCTTCGACGCCGCCGGCCACCTGGTGCTCGCCGCGGCGCACCACCGGCTGCGCGGCCTGCGCATCCCCCGCACCGGCGACGTGCTCGGTGCGCTGGTCCCGGCGGTGCTGGAGCAGCGCGTGGTCACGGTGGACGCGCACCACGCGTGGCGCTGGCTGCTGCTCCGGCACGGCGAGGTCCCGCCGGGGCCCGCGCCCGCGGGGATGCGGGTGCCGCCCGACGCGCTCGGCTGGCGCCGGGTCCCGGTGTGGGACTGGCGGCGGGCGGGCGTCGACGACCAGCGGTCCTCGACGATCCTGCGGGCCGCGGCGGTCGCCCGCCGGCTGCAGGAGGTGCTCGACGTCGCCCCGGACGCGCCGGGCGCCGCCGCAGAGGTGCGGCGCCGGCTCGCGACCGTGCCCGGGGTCGGCGTGTGGACCGTCGCGGAGACGACCCGCCGCGCGCTCGGCGACGCGGACGCGGTGTCCGTGGGCGACCTGCACCTGCCGCGGCTCGTCGGCACCGCGATCGCCGGCCGCCGGGTGGAGCAGGAGGAGGTCCTCGACGTGCTCGCGCCGTGGGCCCCGCACCGCGGCCGGGTGGTGCGGCTGCTGGAGCTCACCGACCGGTCCCGCGCGCCCCGCACCCGCCCGCGGCCCCCGCGCGCGGTCCGCCCGGCCTGAGCCGCGACACCTCCGTCCGGCCTCCGTGCCCGGAATACCGCGGCCCGGCGGACCGCTGCACAATGATCTCGTCCGACCGAGCACCCTCGAGGGAGTCCCGTGAACCAGCCCCGCATGAACGTCGAGTCGTTCAACCTCGACCACCGGACGGTCGCCGCGCCGTACATCCGGCTGGCCGACAAGAAGGCGCTCCCCGCGGGCGACGTGATCAGCAAGTACGACATCCGGTTCGCGCAGCCCAACAAGGCGCACCTGGAGATGCCGGTCGTGCACTCGCTGGAGCACCTGTTCGCCGAGCACTCGCGCAACCACAGCGACCGGGTGATCGACTTCTCCCCGATGGGCTGCCAGACCGGGTTCTACCTGATCCTGCAGGGCGAGTGGGCCGACTCCGACGTCCAGGACCTGGTCGCCGAGACGCTCGAGGACATCACCACCGCCGGCGAGGTGCCCGCCGCCAACGAGGTCCAGTGCGGCTGGGGCGCCAACCACACCCTGGAGGGCGCCCAGGGCGCCGCGCGGGAGTTCCTCGCGCACCGCGCCGAGTGGAGCCAGGTGACCGCGTGATCGCGACGAGCGCCCTGGCGGGCGTCGACGTCGTCGTCTCGGTCGCGATGCCGGACGAGGCCGCGCCGTTCCTCCAGCGGGCCGACGCGGTCGGCGACCCCGCCACGGTCGGCGGCGCCGAGCACCACGTGCTGACCGTCGGCGGCCGCGACGTGCTGCTGGTCCGCTCCGGCATCGGCCTGGCGAACGCGGCGTCGGCCGCCTCGGCGGCGCTGGTGCTGGTCGCGGCGGCCCGGGGCGGTGCGGCTCCGGCCGCGCTGCTGAGCGCGGGCAGCGCGGGCGGTGTCCAGGCGGGCGTGCACGTCGGCGACGTCGTCGTCGGCACCGAGCACGTGTACACCAACGCGGACGCGCGGGCGTTCGGCTACGCGCTGGGCCAGGTCCCGGGCATGCCGGCGACGTACCACGGGGACACCGCGCTGCGCGGGTCGGCCCTCGGTGCCGACGCCGGCGACCTCACGGTGCGCGCCGGGCTGATGCTGTCGAGCGACGCGTTCGTCGACGCGAGCCTCGTCGGCCCGGTGCGCGAGCAGTTCCCCGCCGGCCTGTCGACCGACATGGAGACCACCGCGCTGGCGCAGGTGGCGCACGTCTACGGCGTGCCGTTCCTCGCCGTGCGCGGCATCTCCGACCTGTGCGGCCCGGCCGGCGCGGACGACTTCCTCACGCACGTGGACGACGCCGCGGACCGCTCCGCGGCCGTGGTGCTGGGCATGCTCGCCCGGGTGGGCGCCACCGCCTGACGACGACGACCGGCGCGCCGGGGACTCGAGGATCCGCCTCAGCCCCCGGCGCGCCGGCCGCCCTCGTCGCCGGTGCCACCGCCCGCGGCACCGCGGTCGCCCGCGCGCCGGCCGCCGGCGGGACCGCGTCGCGCGCCACCCCGCCCCGGCCGGCCGGCACCGAGCTTCGCGTCGTACATCACCTGGTCCGCGTCGTGCAGCAGCTTCTCCGTGGTGTGCGCGCAGCCCGCCGACGCCGCCCCGACGCTCGCGCTCACCCGCGCCCAGGCGCCGCCGACCGGGACCGACACCTGGCCCATGCCCTGCACCGCCGCGACCGCGCGCCGCACGGCCGCGGGCGTGCCGGTGACCAGCACCGCGAACTCGTCGCCGCCCAACCGCGCGACGGCGCCCGTCGGCGGCACGAGCTCGCGCAGCCGGTCGGCGACCGCCACGAGCACCCGGTCGCCCACGGCGTGCCCGAAGCTGTCGTTCACGGCCTTGAAGTCGTCCAGGTCGACGTAGAGGACCGCGACCCCGCGCCGCCCGTCGACCCGCCCGGCCAGCGCCTCGTCCACCAGCCGGTGGAAGTGCGCCCGGTTCACCAGCCCGGTCAGCGCGTCGTGGTCGACCATGTGCGCCAGGCGCTCCTCGAGCGTCTTCTCCTGGCTGACGTCGACCAGCACGCCGTGCAGCCGCGGCCGGCCGTCGCTGTCCCGCCGGAGCACGGCGTCGTCGCGCACCCAGACGTCGTACCCGTCGCGGTGCCGCAGCCGGTAGGTGATCGACGGCAGCTGCCCGCCCACGCCGAGGCCCTCGCGCAGCGCCTCCTCGTGGGTGCGCATCGCGCGGTCGGACGGGTGGATGGCCCGCGACCACTCCCCCGGGTCGTCCAGCCACTCCTGGGGCGAGCGCCCCAGCATCCACTCCAGCCGGGGGCTGACGTACTCGAACCGGCCGCCCGGACCGGGCTCGGCGATGTACACGACCGCGGGCACGTGCTCGACGAGCAGCCGGTAGTGCAGCTCGGCGGCGGCGAGCTCGTCGGCCAGCCGCTTGCGCTCGGTGATGTCCTGGACCATGCCGATGGCGTAGTCCGGCCGCCCGTCCGCGTCCCGGACCAGCGACACCGTCAGGTCCACCCACAGCGTGCTGCCGTCCTTGCGGACGAACCGCTTCTGCATCGCGAAGCCGTCGGTGCCGCTCTCGCCGTCGACCATCGCGCGGAACAGCCGGTCGTTCTCCGCCTGGTCCTCGGGGACGGTGTAGTCCGCGAACGGCATCGCCGCGAACTCCTCGGTCGAGTAGCCGAGCAGCTGGCGCAGCGTGTCGTTCGTGAGCGGGGTCCGGCCGTCGAGCTGCACCAGGCCGATGCCGACCGGCGCCGCCTCGATCAGCGTCTCGAGCTGGCGGAGCCGGTGGGCCTGCCGGGCGGCGAGAGCGGCCAGGTCCTCGGGTGCCGCCGCGTCGCCCGCCTCGACGCGCCGCCGGCGGCGCGGCAGGCCCGGGACGCGCCCGGCGCCCTCGGCGGCCGACGCGGGCGAGCGCGGAGTGAGCCCGTCGAGGGGGAACGTGCCGTCGCGGGTGAGCGCCGCCAAGGCCCCGCGCAGCACCCGGGCGCCCTCGGCGGCCTCCCACTCCTGCGACCCTGCGCCGTCCACGTCCCGATCCCTCGCTGTTGCACGTGCCGCCCCGGCGAACCTGCCGGGGACCTGCACGTGTCATCGGCGTCCTCGCAGGTCATCTGAGGGGCCGACCGGGTGGACCGCGGTGGCGGGCGGGTGACTTCTCAGACCTCCGAGGAGCCGAGGTCGGGCCCCGCCGCGAACGCCACCCGCGCCGCGGCGGCGCCGTGCAGCTCCAGGACGACGACCTCGTTGCCCTCCGCCCGCAGCAGGGGCCCGGGCACGTACAGCGTCGCCGTCGGGCCCGCGCTCCAGTACCGCCCCAGCAGGAACCCGTTGACCCAGACCAGCCCCTTGCCCCAGCCGTCGGTGCGCAGGAAGTGGTCGGCGCCCGCGACGGTGTCGAAGGTGCCGCGGAGGAACGCCGGGCCGGCGACCGGCGCCGCGGGGTCGGCGGCGGGCGCGGCGTCCAGCAGGGCGGCCAGCCCCGGCTCCACGCCGTCCAGCCGCAGCGGCGTCACCGACCAGTCCGTCAGCTCCCGCACGGCGGTGCGCGCGGGTCCGATGAGACCCTTCGGCTCGCCGATCCGCGGGCCGTAGTTGACCCGCCCCTGGTCCTCGACGAGCAGGGTGAGCTCGCCGTCCCGGGCGGGCAGGGCGATCGTCCGGCTGTGCTCCGTCCGGCTGAGCACGCCGACCGGCTCGCCGTCGAGCGCCACCAGCGCCCGGTCGCGGACCTCGTCGAGCGTGAGCACCCGGTCCTCGGCCGTGACCCGGGTGCGGTACAGCGTGAAGCCGGACCAGTGGCCGAGCTCGTCGGTCGTGGGCAGGTGGTCCCAGTCCCGCGGGTCGCCGAGGGCCGGCAGCGCCTCGGCGAGGGGGACGCGCCGGTCGAGGTCGACGGTGAGCTCCGGCGCGGGCGTGCGCGGTGCCGGGACCTCGTCGGGCACCGGGGCGTGCCGCGCGATCACCTCGCGCATCGCGACGTACTTGGGGGTCGGTGTCCCGTCCTCGGCGAGCGGGGCGTCGTAGTCGTACGAGGTCGTGATCGGCAGGTAGGTGCCCTTGTCGTTCGCCCCGCTGGTGAAGCCGAAGTTCGTCCCGCCGTGGAACATGTAGAGGTTGACCGACGCGCCCGCCGCGAGCAGGTCGTCCAGGTCCTGCGCGTTCACCTCGGCCGGGGCGACGTGGTGGTGCTGCCCCCAGGAGTCGAACCACCCGTTCCAGAACTCCATGCACATCAGCGGGCCGGTCGGCTGGTGCCGGCGGAGCAGCGCGAGCCGCTCGGTGGCGCGCGCGCCGAAGGTCGCGGTGCGGTGCAGCTCCGGGACGCTGCCCCGGGTCTGCATGGCGTCGTCGGCCTGGTCGCAGCTCAGCAGCGGGACCTCGATGCCCCGCTCCCGGTTCATCGTGATCAGCGCCTGCAGGTACTCCTGGTCGTCGCCGTAGGCGCCGTACTCGTTCTCCACCTGCACGGCGATCACCGACCCGCCCCGCGTGACCTGGCGCTCGGCGACCAGGGGCAGCAGCTGGTCGTAGTACTCCTCGATCGCGGCGAGGTAGCGCGGCTCGTGCCGCCGCACGCCCACCTCCGGGTCGGCGAGCAGCCAGCCCGGCAGTCCGCCGCCGTCCCACTCCGCGCAGATGTACGGCCCGGGCCGCACGATCGCGTGCATCCCCTCCGCCGCGACCAGGTCGAGGAACCGGCCGAGGTCGCGCGGGCCCTCCAGGTCGAACCGGCCGCGCTCGGGGGCGTGCACGTTCCACGCGACGTACGTCTCGATCGTGTTGAGCCCCATGAGGCGGGCCTTGTGGATGCGGTCCGCCCACAGCCCGGGGTGCACCCGGAAGTAGTGCAGGGCGCCGGAGATCACCTGGTACGGGCGGCCGTCGAGCAGGAAGTCGGTGTCGCCGATCTCGAACGTGGGCATGGCGGGGTGGTGCTCCCGGGTCTCGGTGGGGTGCGCGCCGGCGCTGCTGCAGCCCGGCGGGGCGGGCCGGCGGCGGTCGCCCGCCGCCGGCCCACCGGCGTCACTTCGCGGTGAAGCCCTGCTCGTTGCCGTAGTCGACGGACTGCTGCTGCCAGTCCGCGAGGCCCTCGGTCAGGGTGGTGGAGCCGACGTACGCCTGGCCCACCGTGTCGTTGAAGATGCTGTTCGCGTACACCTGGTACGGCAGGTACTGCCAGCCCTCGACGACGTCGGCCGCGGACTGCGAGAGCACCTCGTTGATCTTCTGGCCGCCGAAGTAGTCGGACTCCTTGTTCAGGAACTCGTCCGACTCCAGGTCGGCCGTCGTGGCCGGGAAGCCGCCGGCGTCGATGCGGATCTTCGTGCCGGCACCGTTCGACAGGTAGGTCAGGAAGTCGTAGGCGAGCTCCTTGTTCGGGCTCGCCTCCGTGATCGACAGCGCCGACCCGCCGTTCTCCGACGACGCGGTCTGGCCCGCCTCCCACTGCGGGAGCGGCGCGACGCGCCACTGGCCCGCCGACTGGGTGACGCTGGCCTCGAGGTTGCCGGGCATCCAGGCGCCGATGGCGAGCGAGGCGATCGTGCCGTTGCCCAGGCCCTGGTACCACTCGTCGCTCCACGAGGAGGTCGGGGCGACCAGGTCCTCGTCGAGCAGCTGCTGCCACATCTCGGCGAACTTCGTGGAGCCCTCGTCCGTGAAGTCGATCGTCACGTCGGTGCCGTCGACCTGGTACGGGTGGCCACCGGCCTGCCAGATCATCGACGTCGCGAAGCCCGCGTCGCCGGTGTCGTTGGTGATGTACACGTTCGGGTCGGCGGCGTGCAGCGCCCGCGCGGCGGCGAGGTACTCGTCCCACGTGGTCGGCACCTGCACGCCGTACTTCTCGAACACCGTGGTGTTGTAGAACAGCGCCATCGGGCCCGAGTCCATCGGCAGGCCGTAGATGCCGTCGCCCTGGTGCACCGCGCTCCACGGGCCCGGGCTGTAGGTGCCGTCGAGGTCGTCGGCACCGAGCTCGGTCAGGTCGGCCAGCGCCTCGCCGATCGCGAACTGCGGCACCGCGTAGTACTCGATCTGCGCGAGGTCCGGCACGCCGGAGCCCGCCGCGACCGCGTTCTGCAGCGCCGTGTACTCGTCGGTGTTGGTGCCGGCGTTCACGACGTCGATCGTGACGTCGGGGTGCTCCTCCATGTACGCGTCGGCGATCGGCTCGACCGTGTTGTCCCAGGCCCAGACGGTCAGGGAGCCGCCGTCGGCGGCGTCGGAGCCCGACCCGGAGCCGGAGTCGCCACCGGAGGAGCAGGCGGTCAGGGCCAGGGCCAGCGCGCCGGCGACGGCTGCGCCGCGCCAGAGCCGGGAGGGGGTGGTGGTCATGCGGGGTCCTCTCACTTCGTTGTCAGAACGGGACGGACGGGGACGGGCGCGGACGCCCGGGCGCGGTCGGGCGCCGGTCACTCCTTGACGGAGCCGGCGGACAGGCCGGACTGCCAGAACCGCTGCAGCAGCAGGAACGCGGCGATCAGGGGGACGATCGTGAGCAGCGCGCCAGTGAGCACGAGGTTGAAGATCGCCTGCCCGCCCGCGGTCGCGGCCTGCGCGTTCCACGCGTTCAGGCCGAGCGTCAGCGGGTACCAGTCGGGGTTCTTCAGCATGATCAGCGGCAGGAAGTAGTTGTTCCAGGTCGCGACCATCGTGAACAGCAGCACCGTGACGATGCCGGGCCCGAGCAGGGGCAGGCAGATGCGGCCGAACGTGCGCAGCTCCCCCGCGCCGTCCATCCGCGCCGCCTCCAGCAGCTCGGTGGGGATGGCCTCGGCGGCGAACGTCCACATCAGGTACAGGCCGAACGGCGAGATCAGCGACGGGATGATCACCGACCACGGCGTGTTGGTCAGGCCCATCTGGCTGAACATCAGGAAGGTCGGCACGGCCAGCGCGGTGCCGGGGACGGCCACCGCGCCGATCACGATCGCGAACACCGCGCGCTTGCCGGGGAACGAGAACTTGGCGAGGCCGTAGCCGCCCAGCACGGCCAGGGCCGTGGCGCCGCCGGCACCGACGACCACGTACAGCAGCGTGTTGCCGAGCCAGCGCAGGAAGATGCCGTCGTCGTAGGTCAGCGTGTCCGCGATGTTGGAGAACAGCGCGAAGTCGCCGCTGAACCACAGGCCGAACGAGTCGAACAGGTCGGACTGGGTCTTGCTGGCGTTGATCACCAGCCACGCGAGCGGGATCAGCGCGTAGATCCCGACGACCGCGGTGAGCACGGTCAGCAGCACGCTGCGGCGCGGCCTGTCGGCGCTGTGCCGGCGACGGGGGGTGCGCAGCCGCGGGCCTCGCCAAGTTCTCGTTCCCCGGCAAGCGCGCGGTGTTCGCGATCG
>NZ_JAKRMS010000140.1 GCF_022346185.1 Cellulomonas sp. ACRRI
CCTCCGCGCCGAGATAGGACCGCCCGGGGTCCTATCTCGGCGCGGAGGTCCTATCTCGGCGAGCGGGACGATCTCGGCGAGGGGGCGTCCGCGGCGCGGGGGGCGTTCTTGGCGAGCCGGGCGTCCTCAGCGAGCGGGGCGGCGGGGCTCGGGTCAGACCGGGTCCGGGAGGAGGGACGGGTCCGCGAGGGACTGCTCGCAGGCCAGGAGCAGGGCGCCGACCGTCCAGGCGTGGCTCAGCGTGAGCAGCATGCCCTTCGCCTGGAAGCACGCGGTCTGGTAGTACCGCTCGGAGGTCATCCCCCGGTACGCGTTCACGTCCCCGTCGAACCGCGCGACCAGCTGCCGGAAGCAGGCCAGGGTCTCGGCGGCGCGGTCGGCGTAGTGCGGGTCGCCGGTGGCCGCGGACAGCTCGGCGAGCTCGCGCGTGCAGATCAGCCCGTAGGCGTGCAGGTGCTGGTTGGACGGCGAGGCGTTGTCGGCGCCCCGGGTCGCGAACCGGTAGACGTCGAGCAGCGTCCCCTCGGGGAACCGCGTGTTGTAGGAGTACCGGAACGTCAGCATCCAATCGGCGGCGCGCCGGGCCAGGTCGAGCCAGCGGGGGTCCCCGGTGCGCCGGTGCAGGGCGACGTAGGACATCACCGCGACGTAGCCGTCCTCGGAGGTCGGCGCGAGGTCGACGTCCTCCGGCGCCCCGTGGAGGAACTCGCGGTCGACGAACTGCGCGTAGTGCTCCCCCGCCCGCACGGCGGCCGCGAGGTAGGCGCCGTCCGCCCCGTCGGGCCCGTCCCAGCGCCCGGCCTCGGCCAGGGCCGCCACCCAGGTCAGGCCGGCCGCGCCGTGCCAGGACAGCACCTCGCCGGTCTCGGCGTGGTGCGCGGACCCGAGGTTGCCGTCCGCGCGCTGCCGGCGGACCACGGCGTCGAGGTTCGACCGCAGCGCCGCTGCCCATCCCGGGTGCGCGGCGCGCACGTCGTCGCCGAGCTCGAGCGCCCGGGCCAGGAACAGCGACGCCTCCGCGAGCGTGCGGGAGTGCAGGGCGCCGCGGGTCCGGGACCAGCTCTGCGACCAGCCGTGCTCGGCGTACCAGACGCCCCAGAACGTGCCCGAGGGCGACAGGTGGTCGCAGATGAAGTCGATGACGCGCGCGGCGTCCGCGCCTGCCGCGTCGGAGCCCCGCCGGCGGGCGTGCGCGAGCAGCGCGTACGCCCACGGGATGCCGCTGACCCAGCCGACGTGCATGGCCTGGCGGTCGACCGTCAGGCCGTCCCGGCCCGAGACCTCGCGGTCGAAGCCGACCGTCTCCAGCAGGACGCCCGGCTCGGCGTAGTGCCAGCGGTGCAGGCCCTCGGCGGCCAGGTCGGCGGCCTCGGCGACGCCGACCCAGGGCCGCAGCGGCGCGGCGCCCCGGACCCGCCCGTGCTCCTCGCGCAGCACCGGGGCGTACGCGTGCCGGTCCGGTCCGGTCGCGTAGACGGCGAACCGCAGGGTGACCCGCTCGCCGGGCGCCCAGCGGTACGTGGTCGTCTCCGCGGGGCGCGGCGTCGCCGAGCCGGCATATGACACGGGGCCCTCGCGGAACGGGAAGGTCAGGTGCACGCTGCCCGCGCCGGTGGCCGCGTCGTGCGCCAGCCCGAGGCCGGTCATGCCGAGGGCGGTCGTCTCCGGACCGACGAGCGCCACCCCGCCGGGGCCGGCCCACGCGAACACCGCCGGGGTGGCGGCCCGGTCGGCGCGGAACTCCCAGCGGTCGCTCACCATGCCGGCGGGGTCGTCGGCCCCGACCTCGAACCGCGGGAACAGCCGGTCGCAGTCCGCCGGCCGGTTCTCGCCGTAGAACGCCCCCGGGACGAGCCACCAGGGCGCCTCGGCCGCCGGCGGCAGGTGCACGCGGAACCGGATGCCGGCGTCGGTCGGCGCGTCGCCGCGGTGCTCGACGTCGAGGCGCACGTCGACGCGCCCGGTGGCGGTCGGCGGCGCCCAGGTCGCGACGGCGCGGAACGGCCCGGCCTCGCCGGCGTACGCGCCCGGGCCGGCGGGCGACGGCGGCGCCGGGAGCACGGTCCCGTCGGGCAGCACGACCTCGACCACGTGCCGCACGGTGCCCACCACGGGCACCGCGTCGCCGGACCACGCGGGCCCTTCCGGCAGTAGCGCGCCCGTCGGCCGCAGCGGGACTTCCTCGTCCACGGGTCCACCCTCCGCCGTCGCGGTCGTCGGTCAGTCGGTCGGTCGGTCTCGGGCGGGCACGGCCGTCAGGCCGCGGGCGGCTCGTCGGCCGCCCACGCGTCCACCATCTCGCTGATCACGTGCAGCACCAAGGTGTGCATCTCCTGGATGCGCGGCGTCGCCGACGACGGCACCAGCAGCAGGTGGTCGGCGTGCTCCCGCGCGGGGCCGCCGTCGCCACCCGCGAGGAGCAGCGTGGTCGCGCCGTTGGCGCGGGCGGCGGCCAGCGCGCGGACGACGTTCGGGGACCGGCCGCTGGTGGTGAACGCGACGACAAGATCGCCGCGCCGCGCGAGGGCCTCGACCTGGCGGGCGAACACGTCCTCGTAGGCGTAGTCGTTCGCGATGCAGGTCATCGACGTCGGGTCGGTGCTGAGGGTGACGGCGGGCAGCGGCCGGCGGTCGCGCTTGTAGTGGCCGACGAGCTCGCCGGTCAGGTGCTGCGCGTCCGCGGCGCTGCCCCCGTTGCCGAACGTGTAGAGGGTCCCCCCGCCGGCGAACGTGTCGCGGACGAGCTCGCCGGCCGCGCGGATGCGGTCGGCCAGGCCGACCATCGCTCCCGCGACGTCGGCGTGCGCGGCGAGGTGGGCGTGCAGCCAGTCGCCGGGCGGCGCGGCGGGCGCGGCGGGCGCGGCGGGCGTGAGCATCGGGGCGGTGGGATCAGACACGAGCGGCCTCCGTCGGCGCGTGGTCGTGCGGATGGTGGGCGGGTGCGGGAGCGGCGTCGGCACCAGCGGGCCGGGTCGCGCCCCCGGCGGCGCCGGGAAGCACGTCGAGGGCGATCGCGCCGGCGCCGACGACGCACACGACGTCGCCGAGGGCGGCGAGCCGCACGGTCGCGGCGCGGGCGGCCGGCGGCATGGCCTCCCGGGCGACGATGGCCCGCACCGGGTCGAGCAGCATCGCCCCGGACCGGGTGACGCCCCCGCCGAGGACGACGAGCTCGGGTTCCAGGACGTTCACGAGGTCCGACACGGCGCTGCCCAGCAGGTCTACGGTCTCGTCCCAGACCCGGGCCGCGAGGGGGTCGCCGGCGGCCGCCGCCGCGCTGACGTCCGCCGCGGTGACGGCGGCGAGGCCGGCCAGGGACGACGGCGCCTCCCCCGGCGCGGGGTCGGCGAGCGCCTCGACCGCGCGCGCCGCGATCGACGAGCCCGAGGCGTACGCCTCGATGCAGCCGCGCCGGCCGCACGAGCAGGCCCGGCCGCCGCGCCGCACCGTGATGTGCCCGAGCTCGCCGCCGTTGCCGGCGGCGCCGCGGTGCAGCCGGCCGTCGAGGACCACGCCCCCGCCGACGCCGGTCGACACGGTGAGGTAGACGAGGCTGGCCAGACCGCGCCCGGCGCCGTACCGGTGCTCGGCGACGGCCGCGGCGGTCGCGTCGTTCTCCAGGGCGAACGGCACGCCGAACTCGGCGGTGGCCAGCGGGCCGATCGCGATGTCGTCCCAGCCGGGCAGGTGCGGCGGCGACTGCAGCAGCCCCGAGGGCGCGTCCAGCGGGCCCCCGCAGGCGATGCCGACGGCGCCGACCCCGCCGAGCCCGGCCTCCGCGACCGCCTCGTGGCCCATGTCGAACAGCCGGCGGATCACGGCCTGCGGGCCCTCGTCGCGGCGGGTGGGCCGGACGCGGAGCCCGTGCACGGCGCCGTCCGGGGTGACCACGGCGACGGCCAGCTTGGTGCCACCGATGTCGAGCGCGAGGACCGGCGTGCCGGTGGCCGCGCCTCCGCCCGCGGGCGCGAGCGAGCCGTCCGTCGTCATGCGTCCTCCAGACCCCCGGCGGGCGCGCGGCCGGGTGCGGCGGCGCGCGGCGACCCCGGGTACCGGACGGCGGCGGTGCCGTCCGGCCCTCTGGGATCGATTCCAGATTCAGCATAGGAGGGCGCGCGAGAGAGCGTCAAGCACGGCGCGGGAAACGATCCCGGGACGTGGGATCGAGTCCAGGTCGGCCCGCGAGCGACCGGTGGGAGGACCGTCGAGTGGAAGGTCTGGCCGGACACGCCCCGGGCGTGTCCGGCCAGATGTTCCACTCGTGGGCAGGCGCCCGGCGCGGGAGCCCGCGGGCAGGCGCCCGGGGCGGGTCAGGCCTCGGCGGGGGCGGCGGTCGAGCCGCGCTGCGCGACCGCGGCCGAGAGCATCACGGTCCGCTTGGGCGACTCCGGGTTCTGGATCCGCTCGAACATCTGCGCCACCGCCGCCTCGCCGAGCGCGACCGCGTCCTGCGCCACGGCCGTCACGCCGGGCGTCACCATCGTCATCCAGGGGGCGTCGTCGAAGGACACCAGGCTGAGGTCCTCGGGCACCCGCAGCCCGAGCGCCTGCGCGGCGCGCCAGACGCCCTCCGCGAGCACGTTGTTGGCGGCGAACACGGCGGTCGGCCGGCCCGGCCCGCCGAGCAGGTCCCGCGCGACCCCGGTCGCCGCGTCGACGTCCCAGCCCCCGCGCACCACGAGGGCGTCGTCGAGCGGGAGCCCGGCGGCGAGGAACGCGGACCGGTACCCGACCAGGCGGTCGCGCCCGGTCGTCCAGTCCATCTCGTCGATCAGCAGCGCGACCCGGCGGTGGCCCTGCTGCAGCAGGCCGGTGGTGACCCGCTCCGCGGCGGCCTTGTTGTCGACGACCACCGCGTCGCAGGCCCCCTCGGCGAACTGCCGGTCGACCTCGATCACGGGGATGCGGTGCCGGCCCAGGTACTCGGTGACCTCGGCGGACAGCGGGGTGAGGATGACGCCGGCGACGCGCAGCGCGACGAACGTCTCGGCGGCCTCGAGCTCGGCGTCGACCGAGCCCGCGTCGTCGGCCAGCATCATCGCGTACCCGCGCTTGCGGGACTGCGCGCTCACCCCGCTCGCGAGGTCGGCGTAGAAGGAGTTGCGCAGGTCGGAGACGAGGACGCCGATCGAGCGGCTGACCTGCTGGCGGAGGTTGCGCGCCATCGCGTCCGGCACGTAGCCGAGCGTCTGCGCGGCCCGGCGCACCCGCTCGCGCACGGCGGGCGCCACGTAGCCGCGGCCGGTGAGCGCGCGCGAGGCGGTGGAGCGGGAGACGTCGGCGGCCTCGGCCACGTCCTTGATCGTGGCGCGGCGCCCTGCGGCGGTCACCGCACCGCGCGTGCCCGGCGCGGCAGCCTCCATGCAGTGCTCCTCGATCCCCCGGGCCCGTGGGCCTCAGTCCGCGACGACGTCCACGAGCGCCTCCGCGTGCTGGCCGAGGCGCAGGTCGCCGATGCTGACGTCGACGGCCAGGCGCCGGCGGACCGCCGCGGGACCCGTGGGCACCACGTCCAGGTCGATCTCCGCGAGCCCGGCGGGCGGGAGCGCGACGACGGCCTCGTCGGGGTGCGCGCGCCAGCCTAGCGGCAGCACCGGGCGGACGGTCGCCTTGCGCTCCTCGCGGGTGGGGTTACGGACGGTGACGGTGAACCGGGCGGGCCGGTCGGCGGGCACCCGGGAGACGTAGGGGGCGATCCGCGCCATGTGCGTGTCGGTGCCCAGGTCCAGCTCGTCGAGCGGCAGGAGGTCGTGGTGCATCTGCACCAGCTCCTCGGCCTCCTCCTCCAGCATCGCGAGGTAGGAGTCGTCGACCCACCGGGGCTCCCAGTGCCCGGACACCATGACGCCCGGCGCGACCCGCCGGTAGAGCGCCGCGCTGTCCCGGTAGTCGGTGATCCGGAACAGGTTCCGGTACTGGTAGTTGAGGATCTCCCGCCGGTTCCCGGGGATGCCGAGCCCGTCCTGCTGGTCGCCCGTGACCAGGACCCGGACGCCGTCGACCTCCACCTCGAAGGCGGCGGCGTACAGCGTGTGCCCCGGCAGCTCGTGCACGGTGATCTCGTACTCGTGCCAGCGGAACGTCCCGCCGACCGGGAGCACCCGGTCGACGGGGATCGGGTCGTACCACTGGCAGGGCAGGTCGAACCGCATCGGGTCGGTGAGGATCGGCGCGACGTTCGACGGCGCCCACACCTCGGTGCCCTCGACCTCGCGCAGCAGGTTCATCCCCGCCACGTGGTCGTCGTGGTAGTGCGTGGGCAGCACCGCCTCGACCGCCGTCACGCCGTGGTCGCGGCGCAGCGCCGGCAGGGAGGCGAGCCACGGCCGGCGGGACGCCCGGTCGCCGCCGGACGGCAGGCCCGTGGTCATGTCGTACCCGTAGTCCATCAGCAGCGCCGCGCCGTCCCGCGAGACGAGGACGTACGAGCACGCGTTGCTCGACAGGTTGAGCAGGAAGTGCTCGGTGATCCGCTGGAACGGCTCCGTCAGGCGCAGCCGCAGGTCCCACGGCTGGGGCCGACGCGAGTCGACGTAGCCGCGCATCCGGCTCGCGAGCAGCCCGAGCGCGTGCTGCGGGTCGTCCATCGGCTGCCCGTGCGACGGCAGCAGCAGGTCGAGGTGCTCGTCCATCAGCAGGTAGCAGGACAGGACCGTCATCGCCGGCCCCTCGTTCTCGGTGTAGGACCACTGGGTGGCCGCGAGCGACCACACCTTGCCCGGGGCGTAGACGAGGTCGCCGGTGAACCCGAGCCGCCGGCCGCCCCGCTCGACCACGTAGCTGACCGAGCCGGTGGTGTGGCCCGGGGTCGGCACGACCTGCACCGGCACGCCGCCGTAGACCCGGGTCCGGTACTCGGGGACGACGTCGGCGACCGGTACCGGCTCCAGCAGCGAGAACCGGTCCTCGCGCAGGTTGTAGTCGTTCACCACCCGGCGGGTGCGCCACATCTCGTCGACCTGGTCGAACAGGTCGCGCTCGACCGGCGGGACGTGGATCGCGATGCCGGCCGCGACGGCCCGGGGCAGCCCCTGGCCCTGGTCGCGGTGGTGGTGGGTCATGAGGACGTCGGTGATCCGGTCGACGCCCATCTCGTCCAGGTGGTCCAGCGCGGCGCCCGACCCGAAGTCGATCGCGACGGCGGTGCGGGTGCCGTCGGCGGCCGGCTCGGCCGCGCGGACGACGTAGACCTGGCAGGTGTCGGCGACGCGGAACACCCCGGGAGCGACCTCGGCGACGGTGGCGATGGCGGTGGGGGGCATGCGCCTATGGTATCGATTCCAGATCGGCCGGGACAAGCGGTGCGACCGAAGAGAAGCGCTGCTCAGCGGTGGTTTCGGCCCGTATGCCCGGATCGTCCCGCACGTCCCCCACCGGCCCACCGCCGTGGCGCGACGCGCCGCCCGCCGCGTCAGACCGCGAGCACCTGGCCCGCCGCCCGCAGGTCGTCCTGGAGCGCCGCCACGTCGACGGCCTGCACCGCCCGGCCCGCCGCCACCGCCCGCGCCGCGGCGAGCCCCGCGACGTGCCCGAGCATCTGGTACTGCGGCTCCATCCGGATCGAGGAGAACGCCACGTGCGACGCGGACACGCACACCGGCACAAGGAGGTTGGTGCAGTCCGCCCACCGCGGCACCAGCGCCCGGTACGGGATCGGGTACGGCGGCACCGGCACCGAGTAGTAGCCCTCGGTGACGACCATCCCCACCGGTCGCGGGTGCTCGTGCACCCACCGCCAGGTGCGCTGCACCTCGCGCACGTCCAGGTGGTACGACCCCATCGCCACCACGTCGTGCCACCGGGCGGGGGCGCGCAGGTCGTGCTCGGTCAGCACCACCTCGCCGACCATGCGCCGCGCCTCGCGGACGTAGAGCTGGTGCGGGAGGTGCCCGGTGTCGGCGAACTCGTCGGCCGGCAGCCCCCACCGGGCCAGCTCCGCGCGCACCGGGGCGGGCACCTCGGGGTCGTGGGTGAGGAACCACAGCAGGTCCTGCGCGTGGTGGAGGTGGTGCCGGCGGATCTCCTCGCGCCGGTCCCAGCCGGCGGTCGGGTACTCCCAGGCCGTGCCGTCGAGCACGCTGAGCGAGAACGGCCCGAGCGAGTTCCCGTCCGCCTTGCCGCCGGGCAGGTTCGGCTCGAGCCCGAGCAGCGACCCGGCCTCCGGGACGTGGCCGGCGCGGGCCCAGTGCCGGAACAGCCGGCGGCCGAGCTCCCAGTGCGCGTCGTCGTATCCGGGGCGGCGCTCGACGGGCACCCGGTCCGCCGCGGTGGTCAGGCACAGCCGGTAGCCGTAGGACATGACGCCGCCGTCCCCCGAGCCGACCGGGGCGAGCGGCACGTCGCGGATCTGGGGCAGCACGGGGCCCGGCGTCTCGCCCGACGGGTCGTCGACGAACGGGGAGACCCAGGCCGGGAAGGCGTGCCGGCCCGGCACCGGCTCCCGGCGGCCGGCGAAGGTCTCGCCGTGCAGGGAGCGGTCCTCGCGCCCGACGCGCGACGGCACGCCCGCGAGCGCCAGCAGGTCCCCCTCGTACGTCGCGTCGACGAACGCACCACCGCTCCAGGTCCGCCCGTCGGCGGTGCCCACCGACCGGACCGCGCGGTCCGCCACGTCCGCCGACCGGACCGCCGCGCCGTGCTCCACCCGGATCCGCGGGTGGTCGAGCCACCGGCGCAGGATCGCCTCCGCGACGTGCGGCTCCGGCCCCGCGTACGCGCCGACCGGCACCCCGTAGTGCGCCGCGACCTCCGCCCGGAACCGCGCGGCCATGCCGCCGAGCACCCGGACGTCGCCGACGTCGGTGTAGCCGAGGCCGCCGGAGGTCATGCCGCCGACGTGCCGGCCGGGCTCGAGGAGCAGGACGGTCGCCCCCGCCTCCGCGGCCGCGACGGCGGCGCACACGCCGGCGGAGGTGGCGCCGACCACGACGACGTCGGCCGCGGCGGCGGGGGCGGCGACCGGGTCGCCGGTCACGTCCGCGCCCCGGTCCCGGCCGCGGCCCGCAGCCCCGCCCGGTACGCCGCCCAGGACCCCGCGACCAGCGCCAGGTCGTCCGCGGTCAGCGGCTCGCCCGACCGGTCCACCCGTTCCGCGTAGTAGAGCGCCGGCACGCCGCCCTCGGCCTGCGCCGTGACGTAGTCCCGCCACTGCGCCCGGTCGAGCATCGGCCACTGGTCGGTGTCCACGAGGTGCCCGGGCAGCGCGGCCCGGGCGATCGAGCGGCGCACCCGCATCTGGTCCGCCAGCGGGACCACCCGGCCCGCGGTGTCCCGCTCCAGCACGTCGTTGAGCCGCACCATGTCGCAGACGTCGGCGAACGCCGGGTGCGGGGTGTGGGTCACGACGAGCGCGTCCGGCTTGGCGTCCTTGGCCGCGCGGTACAGGTCCCCCAGCAGGGCGTGCAGGGCGGCGACGCCCCACGGCGCGTCGGCGGCGGCCGTGCCGCCCGCCCCGTGCCGGCGCACCGCGTGCCCGGCGGGCGCGCGCTGCGTGAAGTCGACCTTGAACCCGTCGGCGTCGACCCCGTCCGGGCCGAGCAGGTGGGCGACCGTGCGCCGGAGCCGCTCGCGGTACGCCGGGCTCGCCGGGTCCACCGCGACCGGGCGGCCGGTGGCGTCGACCAGGCACTCCTCGACGGGCAGGCCCTCGGGGTCCCACGCCTTCCACCAGAGCAGCACCCGCTGGCCGGCGGCGTGCCGCGCGGCCACCCACGCCCGCAGGTCGGGCCAGCGGTCGGGGTCCGCCTCCCCGGTGCCGTAGGCCCGCTGCCACTTGTCGTCGATCACGACGGTGCCCGGCACCACGTCGTGCGCCGCGAGGTGCGCGAGCAGCTCGTCGTAGACGTCCTGCCGGGCCAGGTCGGGGGCGATCGGCAGCCCCGGCGGCACCACCGCCGGGCCGAGGTCCTGGAGGAAGAACGGGTGCGACGCGGGCTCACCGGGCAGCGGGGCCCGCGCGCACTGGGCGCCCCAGCCGCAGAAGATCGGCTCGGCCCACCAGTCCGCGACCGGCGCGACCGGGCCGCCGGGGGCGCCGGCCGCCACGAGGTCGGCCCGGTGGTCCGCCAGCGCCGTCCACGGGTCGGCGGCCGGCCGCAGCACCACCGCGGGGCTGCGCCACGTGCCGTCCACCGCGGTGTGCGCGTCGTGGTCGAGCTCCAGCAGGAAGCCGCCGTCCACGGGCAGGTAGCGGAGCTCGGTCAGCCGCAGGTCGGCGACCGGGGTGACGAGGCCGAGGGCGAGCCATCCCGGGGCGCCGTCGCCTGCGGCGGGCACGTCGAGGGCCGACGCCGCCGGCTCCCGGCCCAGGACCAGGCACAGCGGCGGCGGCGAGAACACCGCGTGCAGGCGCCCGGGCGACGCGTCGCCGACGACCCCGAGCGTGGCGGCCGACGCGGCCGGCCGGACCAGGTCCACCGGCTCCGTGGGCGTCGGCACGAACACCGACCGGTGCTCGACCGAGGACCGGAACGTCCCGCCCGCGCCGTTGCGCAGCACGGCCCGCCCGCCGAGCAGCCGGACGTCGGTGAGCACGCCCGACCCCTCGACCTCGACGACCAGCTCCAGCCGGTCGGGCAGGCAGCGCAGCGTGGTGCGCCGCCGGTCCCACGCGGTGCTCCGGCAGTCGAGCCGGACCTCGGCGACGGGGGTGTCGACGGGCTCGGCGCCGACCGCGGCGCCCGACGCGTCGTGCACCGTCGGGGCACCGACGTCGGACGACTCGTCCGCCGCGCCGACCACGTCGACGGAGGCGAGCAGGCTCAGGTGCGACCAGATGCGCCCGTCGGGGTCGGCGAGGACGGCGCGCGGCGGGTCCGCGCGGACCTGGAGCAGGTAGGCGTCGGCGTGGATCGTGCGGGTGCCGGGGGCGGTGGTGATGCGCATGGGTCCTCGGGGTGGCGGCGGCGGG
>NZ_JAKRMS010000141.1 GCF_022346185.1 Cellulomonas sp. ACRRI
CGCGGGCCCCGAGCCGCCCCCCGCGGGGGGGGTGGCCCGCGGGGCGGTGGGTTAGCTCCCCCCGGGGGGCCCGGCCCCCGGGGGGGGGGCCCGGGGGGGGGGCCCCACGTCAGCGGGGACGTCACCCCGGGAGGAGAGATCACCATGGGCCAGTCTGCCAACCGCCTCGTCGGCGGGATCTTCGGCGCCGTCTACCTGCTCGTCGGGATCGCCGGCTTCTTCGTGAGCTCCGGCGCGGACTTCGCAGGGACCGAGGGCGGGACGCTGATCTTCTTCGAGGTCAACCCCCTGCACAACATCGTGCACCTCGCGATCGGCGCCGCGCTGCTGGGTGCCGCGCTGTCCTCGGTGCGGGCCGCGCGCGGCGTGAACACCACCGTCGGCGCGGTCTACCTGCTGGTCGGGCTGCTCGGGCTGTTCCTCGTCGGGTCGTCGGCGAACATCCTCGCCCTGAACGGCGCGGACAACGTGCTGCACTTCGCCAGCGCGGTCCTGCTGCTCGGCGTCGGCCTCGGCGCCGACCGCGCCGCCACCGCCCCGGCCGCGGCGCGCCGGGCGTGAGCGGGTCGCTCGCCGGCCGCGCGCCCGGGCCGGCGCGAGGGCTGCTCGGCGGCCGCGCGCACGCCCCGGTGCGGCCGGCGGGCGGCGCCGTCTCGACGGACGCGCCCGCCGCCGCGGTCGACGGCACCGACGCGGCCGCCGAGGGTGCGCTGCAGGCCCTGACCCGGCAGTGGTCCTCCCTGGGGGCGCTCGGGCTGGGTCTGGTCGCCTGCGGCGTCGGCGCGGGCCACCTCGAGCACCACCTGCCGGTCGGCGTCGCGCTCGCCGCCCTGGGGCTCGTGACCATCGGCTGGGGCGTCCTCGCCCTGCGCGGGCCCGCTCCCGCGCCCCGCGCCGCCGCAGGCGTCGCCCTCGCGGCCGGGCCGGCGGTGCTGCTGAGCGCCCCGCTGACCGGGACCGCGACCACGGCCGCCGAGGCCGCGGCCCTGGCGCTGGCCCTGGCGGTGGGGATCCTGCTGGGGCTCGGGCTGCGCGCCGCCGCCGACCCGGCCCCGCACCGGCGCGCGCCCGGCGGCGCCGGCCAGGCCGGCACGCTCGCCGTCGGCGCCCTCCTGGTGGCCCTGGCGACGGTGCCGGGCCTCGCCGCGACCGACGCGGGCGCGCACGCGGTGCCGCACGGCTCGCACGGCCTGCCCGCCGAGACGGGCCACGCGGGCCACTAGGCCCGCCCGGCCGGCAGGTCCCGGCCCACGAACGCCGCGCGGCGTCGGCAGGGACGGCTCCCCCGACGCCGCGCGGCCCCGCTCCGCCCGCGCGTCCGTCCGCCGCGCGACCCCGGAGGACGCCCGGCACGCCGGAGGCCCGGCACCCCCTCAGGGGTGCCGGGCCTCCGGCGTGCCGGGTGAGGGGGCTCAGGCCGCCTCGTCCTCCGAGGTGAGGTTCCGGGTCTTGTTCTGGTCCAGCAGGATGCCGGGGCCGTTCGTGGTCGAGACGGTCGCCTTGGTGATGTAGCGGCCCTTCGACGCGGACGGCTTCAGACGCAGGATCTCCTCCAGCGCGGCGGCGTAGTTCTCGACCAGCTGGGTGTCCGAGAACGACGTCTTGCCGATGATGAAGTGCAGGTTCGCGTGCTTGTCGACGCGGAACTCGATCTTGCCGCCCTTGATGTCGGCGACGGCCTTCGCGACGTCCATGGTCACGGTGCCGGTCTTCGGGTTCGGCATGAGGCCACGCGGGCCGAGCACCTTGCCCAGGCGGCCGACCTTGCCCATGAGGTCCGGGGTCGCGACCGCGGAGTCGAAGTCGGTGTAACCCGCCGCGACCTTCTCGATCAGCTCGTCGCCGCCGACCTCGTCCGCACCGGCGGCGCGGGCCTGCTCGGCACGCTCACCGGTCGCGAACACGATGACGCGGGCGGTCTTGCCGGTGCCGTGCGGCAGGTTGACCGTGCCGCGGACCATCTGGTCCGCCTTGCGGGGGTCGACACCGAGACGCATGGCGACCTCGACGGTCGCGTCGTACGAGGTGGTCGACGTCGCCTGCGCGAGGCGGATCGCCTGCAGCGGGTTGTAGGTGGTGCCGGCCTCGATCTTCTCGGCCGCGGCGCGGTACGCCTTGCTGTGCTTCGCCATCTGCTCTCTCTCCTTCAGCAGTCGTGGTCGTCGGGCCGCACAGGGCCCTGCCACTGGGTCGCCCGCCCCGGAGGTCCCGGGGCGGGCGGTCGTCCTGTCGAGCCGGGGGCTCAGCCCTCGACCTTGATGCCCATCGAGCGCGCGGTGCCGGCGATGATCTTCTCGGCGGCGGCGAGGTCGTTGGCGTTCAGGTCCTCGAGCTTGGTCGAGGCGATCTCGCGGACCTGGTCCGCGGTCAGCGTCGCGACCTTGACCGTGTGCGGCGTGGGCGAGCCCTTCGCGACACCGGCGGCCTTCTTGATGAGCTCCGCGGCCGGCGGGGTCTTCGTGATGAAGGTGAAGGACCGGTCCTCGTAGACCGTGATCTCCACCGGGATCACGTTGCCGCGCTGCGACTCGGTGGCCGCGTTGTAGGCCTTGCAGAACTCCATGATGTTGACACCGTGCTGACCCAGCGCCGGACCGATCGGCGGGGCGGGGGTCGCCGCACCGGCGTTGATCTGGAGCTTGATGAGGCCGGTGACCTTCTTCTTCGGGGGCATGAGCCACCCTTTCTTCTCTCGTGGGCCGACGCCGTGGGCGATGACCCGGTTGCAGTGCTGCGTCCGCACGCGCCCCGCGTGCTGCGGGGCGGCGGGTCAGATCTTGGCGACCTGGCTGAACGACAGCTCGACCGGGGTCTCCCGGCCGAAGATGGAGACGAGGACCTTGAGCTTCTGGTTCTCGGGGCTGATCTCGGAGATCGTGGCCGGCAGCGTGTCGAACGGGCCGTCGGTGACGGTGACCGACTCGCCGACGGTGAAGTCGACCTCGATCGGGGTGGCCGTCTTCTGCTGCGGGGCGGCGGCCGGGGCCTTCGCCTCGATCGTCGGCGCCAGCATGGAGAACACCTCGTCGAGGGTCAGCGGGACCGGCTGGTGGGTGTGGCCCACGAAGCCCGTGACGCCCGGGGTGTGCCGGACGGCGCCCCACGACTCGTCGGTGAGGTCCATGCGCACGAGGACGTAGCCGGGGATCCGGACGCGGCGCACGACCTTGCGCTGCGCGTTCTTGATCTCGACGACCTCCTCCATGGGGACCTCCACCTGGAAGATGAAGTCCTCCATGTTGAGGCTCTGGATGCGGTTCTCGAGGTTCGTCTTCACGCGGTTCTCGTAGCCCGCGTACGAGTGGATGACGTACCAGTCGCCGAACTGCGACTTCAGCTGCGCCTTGAACGCGGCGACGGGGTCCTCGTCGGCGTCCGGCTCGTCGGCGACGGGCTCGTCCTCGACGACCTCGTCGTCGGCGGGCTCGTCCGCGGCGGGCTCGCCGTCGGCCTCGACCTCGTCGGCCGCCTCGTCCGTGGGCTCGCCGGCGGCCGGGGCCTCGACCGCCTCGACCGACGCCAGGGCGTCGTCGAGCTCGGACTCGGCGGCACCCAGACCGGGCTCCTGCGATTCCTGCGACACGGGCGAACCTGCTTTCTGCTGCGGAAGGTGGTGCTGAGGTGACGTGCGCCCCGCGGGGGCGCCGCGGAGGCTCAGCCCCCGAAGATCCAGAACGTGGCCCGGCCGATGCCGAAGTCCACGAGGGTCACGAACGCCATCACGACGGCCACGAAGACCAGCACGACGCCGGTGTAGGTGACCAGCTCGGTCCGGGTCGGGCGGACGACCTTCTTGAGCTCCGCGACCACCTGACGGACGAACAGGGCGATCCGGGCGAACAGGCCGCGCTTCTTCTCCGGGCGGGCGGCCTTCTTGCCGCCGGTCCGCTCCGCGGGCTCGCCCGCGTCGGACGCCGCCACGGGTGCCGAGTCGCTCACCTGATCGATTCCCCTACGTCTCGCGACGCCGGCCGTCGCCGGGCGCCTCATGTCGGCCGGCGGCCGCGCCCCGGGAGGTCCCCGGGGGAGCCGCGCGGTCCGTGACCACACGCGCAGGGCAGGCGAGACTCGAACTCGCAACCGCCGGTTTTGGAGACCGGTGCGCTACCAATTGCGCCACTACCCTACGGCGGCGGCGTCCTGGTGAGGCTCCCTCGCGGGCGCGGCTCACCATGGTGGACGTCAACCACCGAGGGACCACTGTACGCGACGCACGGGCCGGGGTCGAACCGCCCTCCGCGCCCGGTGGGCGTCCGCGCCCCGCCGCGGACGTGCCCTGCGTGGGCGCGGCCCGGTCTGCGAGGATGACCCCGTGAGCGCGCCCGCCCCCGCCCAGCCCGCCCGGCCCAGTCGCGTGTCCGCGCGCGTCGGTGGCATCGCCGAGTCCGCCACCCTCGCGGTGGACGCGAAGGCCAAGGCCCTCAAGGCCGCCGGCCGGCCGGTCATCGGCTTCGGCGCCGGGGAGCCGGACTTCCCGACGCCGGACTACATCGTCGAGGCCGCCGTCGCCGCCGCACGGAACCCCGCGAACCACCGCTACTCCCCCGCCGGCGGCCTGCCCGCGCTGAAGGAGGCGATCGCCGCCAAGACGCTGCGCGACTCCGGCTACGCGATCTCCCCCGCCGACGTCCTCGTGACCAACGGCGGCAAGCAGGCGGTGTACGAGGCGTTCGCCACCCTGCTGGACCCGGGCGACGAGGTGCTGCTCCCCGGGCCGTACTGGACCACCTACCCCGAGGCGATCCGCCTGGCCGGCGGCGTTCCCGTCGAGGTGATCGCCGGCGTCGACCAGGGCTACAAGGTCACGGTCGAGCAGCTCGAGGCCGCCCGGACCCCGCGCACCAAGGTGCTGCTGTTCTGCTCGCCGTCCAACCCGACCGGCGCCGTGTACTCCCCGGAGCAGACCGCCGAGGTCGGGCGCTGGGCGCTGGAGCACGGGATCTGGGTCGTGACCGACGAGATCTACGAGCACCTGACCTACGACGGCGCGGTGGCGACGCCGGTGCTGTCCGCCGTCCCGGAGCTCGCGGACACCACCGTCGTGCTGAACGGCGTCGCGAAGACCTACGCGATGACCGGCTGGCGGGTGGGCTGGCTGGTGGGCCCGTCCGACGTGGTCAAGGCCGCGACCAACCTGCAGTCGCACCTGACCTCCAACGTCGCCAACGTGTCCCAGCACGCCGCGATCGCCGCGCTGACCGGCGACCTGTCCGCCGTCGCCGCGATGCGCGAGGCGTTCGACCGGCGCCGCCGGACGATGGTGTCGATGCTCTCGGAGATCGACGGCGTCGTGATCCCCGCCCCGGAGGGCGCCTTCTACGCCTACCCGGCGGTGGACGGCCTGCTCGGCCGCACGGTCCGCGGCGTCACGCCCACCACCTCCGCAGAGCTGGCCGCGCTGCTGCTCGACCAGGCCGAGGTCGCCGTCGTCCCGGGCGAGGCGTTCGGGCCGAGCGGGTACCTGCGGCTGTCGTACGCGCTGGGCGACGCCGACCTGGCCGAGGGGGTCGGCCGGATCCAGGCGCTGCTCGCGGAGGGCTGACCCGCCCGTCCACCGATCGGTGGACGGACGGTCCCGTCCGACGGTCGTCCCGCGGCGCGACCCCCGCCCGCCAGGCTGGGTGCCATGGACGACAGCGACCTGGCGGTCCGGGTGACCGGCCTGCAGAAGCGGTACGGCGAGAAGCGCGCCGTCGACGGGCTCGACCTCACGGTGGCCCGCGGCGAGATCGTCGCCGTGCTCGGCCCCAACGGCGCGGGCAAGACGACGACCGTGGAGATCCTGGAGGGGTACCGGCACCGGGACGGCGGCGACGTCCGCGTCCTCGGCGCCGACCCGCAGAGCGCGGGCCGGGAGTGGCGCGCGCGCCTCGGCATCGTGCTGCAGGGCACCCACGACCTCGCCGAGGCGACGGTCTCCGAGCTCGTGCGCCACTTCGCCCGGTACTACCCGGACCCGCGGGACCCCGACGAGGTGATCGAGGCGGTCGGCCTGCGCGAGAAGGCGCGGACCCGCAGCCGGCAGCTGTCCGGCGGCCAGCGGCGGCGCCTCGACGTCGCGCTCGGCATCGTCGGGCGGCCGGAGCTGCTGTTCCTCGACGAGCCGACGACCGGGTTCGACCCCGAGGCCCGGCACGCGTTCTGGGACCTGGTGTCCGGGCTGCGCGACGGCGGCACGACGATCCTGCTGACGACGCACTACCTGGAGGAGGCCGAGCACCTGGCCGACCGGGTGGCGGTGGTCCGGTCCGGCCGGGTCGTGGCGGTCGACACCCCGGCCGACCTGGGCGGGCGCTCGGCCCGGCAGGCGGTCGTCCAGTGGACCGAGGGCGGCGAGGTCCGCCGCGCGCAGACCGACACCCCGACGGCGGTGGTCGCGGCGCTCGGCGCCCGGCTCGGCGGCGAGGTCCCCGGGCTGCAGGTCGTCCGGCCGACGCTCGAGGACATCTACCTCGGGCTGATCGCGGACGACGAGCTCACCACCCCGGCGGCCCGGGCCGCCCTGGCGACGACGGAGGCCGCACGATGAGCGCCACCACCACGGGCCGGACCGCGACCGGCCGCCTGCCCGGGACCCTGCGCCTCGGCGTCGAGCGCGCCCGCTACGAGATCCGCGGGTTCTTCCGCGAGCGGGACGCGATCATCTTCATCTTCGCCTACCCGATCATCATGCTGGCGATCTTCGCCACCGTGTTCGGCCAGGACGGTGCGGAGGTCGCGGACGGCGTGCCGTTCGCGCAGTACTTCCTGCCCGGGATGATCGCCACGGGCGTGCTGCTGTCCTCGTTCCAGTCGCTGGCCATCTCCATCCCGGTCGAGCGCGACGAGGGCGGGCTGAAGCGGCTCGGCGGCACCCCGCTGCCGCCGACCGCGTACTTCCTGGGCAAGCTCGGCCAGGTGCTCGTCGTGTCGGTCGTCCAGGTGGCGCTGCTGCTGGCCGTCGCCCGGCTGCTGTTCGACGTCGACATGCCGGACGCCGCCGGGTGGGCCACGTTCGCCTGGGTGTTCGTCCTCGGCGTGGCGGCGGGGTCGGTGTGCGGGGTCGGCTTCTCGTCCCTGCCGCGGTCGGGCCGGTCGGCGAGCGCGGTGGTGACGCCGGTCGTGCTCGTGCTGCAGTTCATCTCCGGCGTGTTCTTCGCCTTCTACGACCTGCCGTCGTGGATGCAGCAGGTGGCGTCGGTGTTCCCGCTCAAGTGGATGGCGCAGGGCATGCGGTCGGTGTTCCTGCCCGACGAGGCGGCCTCGCTGGAGCCGTCCGGGTCCTGGCAGCACGGTGCCACCGCGGCGGTGCTGCTGGCGTGGCTGGTCGTCGGGCTGGTGGTCGGCGTCCGGACCTTCCGGTGGCGGCGGCGTGACGACGGCTGACCTGCGCCACACTGTGCCCGTGATCAGCGGAGCGCGGCCGGGGGACGGGGCGGCGGCGCCGGCCCCCGGGGCCGCGCGCCCCGAGTCCGAGCGGACGATGTTCTGGCGCCGCTCCCTGGCCGGGTGGGACGCCGCCTTCTACGCGCTGCTGGCGATCAGCGCGATCTCGATCGTCACCGTCGCCGACAGCTACCCGCCGGACGGGTCCACCTGGGCCGCGCTCGGCGGGCTGCTCGCGCTGCTGGCCGCGTACGTGCTGGTCGGCCGCCGCGGTGCGCGGACGGGCGACCTCCGGCTCACCCGGGCGTACCTGGTGGTGCTGGTGCTCGTGGTCTCGCTGTGCAGCGGGGTCAGCACCATCGGCTCGATCCTGCTGTTCGTCGGCTTCTCCCAGGTGTGGTTCTTCGCGGCCTCGATGCGGGAGGGCGTCGTGGCGTCCGTCGTCCTCGCAGTGTGCTCGTGCACGGCGATCGCCACGGCGGCGTTCGCGGCGGGCGAGGACCCGTCGGCGCGCGACCTCGTGGTGCTGGTCGCGCAGATGGCGGTCGGCCTGATCTTCTCCCTCGCGCTGGGCGTCTGGATCACCCGGGTCGCCGAGCGGTCCGAGGAGCGGGCCGAGCTGCTCGAGCGGCTCGAGTCGGCGCAGGCGCAGCTCGCGGAGAGCAACCACGCCGCGGGCGTGCTCGCGGAGCGGGAGCGGATGGCGCAGGAGATCCACGACACGCTCGCGCAGGGGTTCACCAGCGTCGTCATGCTCGCGCAGACCGCGCAGGCGCAGCTCGACGCCGGCCGGGCCGAGCTGGCGCGGGACCGGCTCGACCAGGTGGAGCAGGTGGCCCGGGAGAACCTGGCCGAGGCGCGGGCGCTGGTCGCCGCGTTCGGGCCGGCCGCCCTGGCGGACGCCACCCTCGCCGAGGCGCTGGAGCGGCTGGGCGAGCGGTTCCAGGCCGAGACGGGCGTCCGGGTCGAGGTCGCGCTCGGGGACGCCGGCGCACCGGACCGGGACACCGAGGTCGTGCTGCTGCGGGCCGCCCAGGAGGCGCTCGCCAACGTGCGCAAGCACGCGGGCGCCCGCCGGGTGCTGCTGCGGCTGGTCCGGGACGGCGGCACCCTGGCGCTCGAGGTGCTGGACGACGGGCAGGGCCTCGCGCCCGGCACCGCCGAGGGCGTCGGGCTGCGCGGGATGCGGGAGCGCGTCACCGCCGGCGGCGGGACGCTCGACGTGGCCGGGGAGCCCGGCCGCGGGACGCGGGTGCGGCTGGCGATGCCGCTCCGCGACGAGGGGCCGCGCACCGGCCCGGGGACGGGGACCGCGTGACCGCGCAGGAGCAGCAGGACGCCGCGACGGTGGTGCGGGTGCTGGTCGCGGACGACCACCCCGTCGTCCGGTCGGGTCTGGTCGGCATGCTGACCGTCGAGCCGGACGTCGAGGTGGTCGGCGAGGCCGCCGACGGGGCCGCGGCGGTCGAGGCCGCGCGGGCGCTCCGGCCGGACCTGGTGCTGATGGACCTGCGGATGCCGGTGCTCGACGGCGCCGCCGCGACCGCACGGATCGTCGCCGAGCTGCCCGGCGTGCGGGTGCTGGTGCTCACCACCTACGAGACCGACGCCGACATCCTGCGCGCCGTCGAGGCCGGCGCCACCGGCTACCTGCTCAAGGACACCCCGCGCGACCAGCTCGTGGCGGGCGTGCGGGGCGCGGCCCGGGGCGAGTCGGCGCTGTCGCCGTCCGTGGCGTCCCGGCTGGTGCAGCAGATGCGCGGCGAGGCCGAGCGGCTGACCCCGCGCGAGCTCGAGGTGCTCGCCGGGGTGGCGCGCGGGCTGTCGAACGCCGCGATCGGCCGGGAGCTGTCCATCACCGAGGCGACCGTGAAGACCCACCTGCTGCGGTCGTTCGCGAAGCTCGACGTCGACGACCGCACCCGTGCGGTGACGGTCGCGATGCAGCGCGGCCTGCTCCCCGCGCCCTGACCCCGTGCCGAGGTCGAGGGATTCCCGTGGAACCGCCCGCGCAAACCCTCGACCTCGACGCGGACCCTCGACCTCGCGCCGGCGGGGTCCCGGCGCGGCGGAGGCGGCGGGGCGCCGGGGGATCGGGCAGACTCGCCGGGTGCGCGACCTGGCCCTGCTCCCGAAGGCCCACCTGCACCTGCACTTCACCGGGTCGATGCGCGTGCAGACGCTCGCCGACCTGGCCGTGGAGCGGGGCGTCCGGCTGCCGGCCACGCTGCTCGACGGCGAGGGCCTGCGGGTCCCGGCCGACGAGCGGGGCTGGTTCCGGTTCCAGCGGCTGTACGACGCGGCGCGCGCCTGCGTCCGCGGCGAGGCCGACCTGCGCCGGATCGTGCGGGAGGCCGCGGCCGACGACGCCGCCGAGGGCTCGGGCCGGCTGGAGATCCAGGTCGACCCGACGTCGTACGCCCCGCCGGTGGGCGGCATCACGCCCGCGCTGGAGATCGTCCTGGACGAGGCGCGGTCGGCGAGCGCGGACCTCGGTATCGAGGTCGGCGTGATCGTCGCGGCGTCCCGGATGCGGCACCCGCTGGACGCGCGGACCCTCGCGCGGCTGGCCGCCCGGTACGCGGGCGACGGCCCCGGCGAGGTCATCGGCTTCGGCCTGAGCAACGACGAGCGCCGCGGGGAGACCCCCGAGTTCGCCCCGGCGTTCTCGATCGCGCGGCGGGCGGGCCTGGCGTCCGTGCCGCACGGCGGGGAGCTGCTCGGCCCGCCGCACGTCGAGGACGTGCTGGAGTCGCTGGCCCCGGACCGACTCGGCCACGGGGTGCGGTCGGCGGAGGACGGCGCGCTGCTGCGCCGGATCGTGGACCGCGGCATCGCCCTGGAGGTGTGCCCGGCGTCGAACGTGTCGCTCGGGGTCTACCGCCGGCCGGAGGACGTGCCGCTGCGCCGCCTCGTCGACTCCGGTGCGACGGTGGCGCTCGGCGCCGACGACCCGCTGCTGTTCGGGTCCCGGCTGGTCGAGCAGTACACGACCGCGCGCGAGGTGCACGGCTTCACGGACGCCGAGCTGGCCGACCTGGCGCGGGCGTCGATCCGCGCGAGCCGGGCGTCCGACGGCACGCGGGCGCGCTTGCTGCGTGGCGTCGACGCGTGGCTCGCCGCCGACCCGGTTGCGCAACCCGCGGGTTGATCAACGCCCCGGGCGTGGTTCGCCGAGATGGCACCTCTCGGCTGCGCGGCGGCCCCGGCGTGCAGCCGAGAGTTGCCATCTCGGCGGG
>NZ_JAKRMS010000142.1 GCF_022346185.1 Cellulomonas sp. ACRRI
GGGGGACGCGGCCGGCGCAGGGGCCGGGGCCGAGGTGGTGGTCATCGGGCTCACGCCTCCTTGCGCATGCCGCGCAGCTGGACGACGTAGGCGACGATCATCGTGAGGACGCCCATGATGATCGCGACGGTCGCCGAGTAGTTGTACTGCTGGCCCGAGAAGGACAGCGAGTAGGCGTACAGGTTCGGGGTGAAGGACGTGGTGATCGCGTTCGGCGCGAGGCTCTGCAGGATGCTCGGCTCGTTGAACAGCTGGAAGCTGCCGATGATCGAGAAGATCGTCGCGATGACCAGGGCACCGCGGATCGCCGGGATCTTGATGGCCCGGACGACCTGCCACTGGCTGGCGCCGTCGAGCTCCGCGGCCTCGTACAGGGACGCCGGGACCACCCGGAGCGCCGAGTAGAAGATCAGCATGTTGTAGCCGACGAAGCTCCAGGTCACGATGTTGCCGATCGAGGCCAGCACCAGGTCCGGCGACAGCGGGTTCGGCAGCTGCACGCCGAGCAGGTCGTTGAGGTTGCCGACCAGGCCGAACCGGGTCCCGTACATGAACCCCCACATCAGCGCGGCGACCACGGCGGGGACGGCGTAGGGCAGGAAGATCGAGATCCGGAAGAAGCTCTTGCCGTACAGCCGGCCGCTGTCGATCGCCAGGGCCACCAGCAGCGCCAGGCCGAGCATGATCGGCACCTGCACCACCAGGAACGCGCCGACGCGGCCGACCGCGGACCAGAACTGCGGGTCCGTGAACGCCCGCTGGTAGTTCTCCAGCCCGACGAACGAGTTGCCGCCCACCAGCTGCTTGCGGAACAGGCTGAGGTAGATCGAGTACGCGATCGGGGCGAGGAACACCAGGGCGAACACGGCCATGAACGGGCCGACGAAGCCCCAGCCGGCCCACCGGCCGCGTCGCGTGCGCCGGCGGGTGGCCGCACGGGGCGCCACCGTCGCCGGCACCGGGACGTTCTGGGTCGTCACTGCGAGCCACTCCTTCGGGGTCGGGGCGCCCCGCGATGTTGACGTCAACATCACGGCGGCGGGCGCCACGCTGCCACGCGGTCGGGAACCGTGTCAACACGGGGCGCCGTCGGAATGGCGACGTCACCATCCGCGCGACGACGCGGATCGGTACGGCAGGCGGCTGCTCGGGCCGGTCGCCTGCCCGGGCGGCGGCGTCGTCGCGCGACCTGCGGTGACGCCCCGCATGTTGACGTCACCATGCGGCTATCATCACCGCATGACTGACACCGTCCCGGCCCCGGGCCGCGGCCGCGCCGGCCCGTCGATCGCCGACGTCGCCGAGCTGGCCGGCGTCTCGTCCCAGACGGTGTCCCGCGTGTCGACCGGCGCCGACAACGTGCGGCCGGCGACGCGCGACCGGGTCCTCGCCGCGATGGAGCAGCTGGGCTACTCCCCCAACCACGCCGCGCGGGCCCTGCGGTACGGCAGCTTCGGCACGATCGGCGTCATCGCCCACCGGCTCGCGCGCACGGGCGAGTCCCGCACCGTCGAGGCCGTCGTCGAGGCCGCCCGCGCCGAGGGGTACACGGTCAGTCTCGTGGACGTCCAGAGCCCGTCGTCGGACGACGTGACCGCCGCCGCCGCGCGGCTCTCGCACCAGTCGATCGACGGCCTGATCATCATCCGCGCGGAGACCGCCACCCCGGCGAGCCTGGCCGTGCCGCCGCGGATGCCCGTCGTCGTCTCGGACTCCCGGTTCGTCGGCCACCACCCCGCGGTCGCCGCGGACCAGGTGACCGGGACGCACCTCGCCGTGCAGCACCTGCTCGACCTCGGCCACCGCACCGTGCACCACCTGGCGGGGCCGGCGGACTCCGCACCCGCCGAGATCCGCGTCGACACCTGGCGCGAGCACCTCGTGGGCTCCGCACGCGAGGTGCCCGCCGTGGTGCGCGGCGACTGGAGCGCCCGGTCCGGCTACGAGCAGGGGCGCCTCCTCGCCGCCGACCCCGACGTGACGGCGGTGTTCTGCGCCAACGACGAGATGGCGGCCGGGCTCGTGCGGGCGCTCTACGAGCACGGCCGGCGGGTGCCGGACGACATCTCGGTCGTCGGGTTCGACGACATCCCGCTCACGGAGTTCCTCTGGCCCCCGCTGACCACCGTGCAGCAGGACTTCCACCTGATCGGCAGCCGGCTCGTCGACCTCCTGCTCCGGCAGATCCGGGACCACGAGACGCTGACCGACTCGCGGATCGTGGTGCCGACCCGGCTGGTCGTGCGCGCGAGCACCGCGCCGCCGCGGGGCTGAGCCGCCGGCGGCCCCGGGTCAGGCGGACGCCGTCGCGCGCTCCGGCCGCGGCGGGTGCTGCTCCGGCACCCCCTCCGCGCTGCGCGTGACCAGCACCGGGCACTCGGCGCGCTGCACGACCGGACGGCTCGTCGACCCGAGCACCAGGCTCGCGAGGCCGCCGCGGCCCCGGGTGCCCACCACCAGCAGGCTCGCGTGCCGCGAGCGCCGCACCAGGGCCTGCGCGGGCCGGCCCTCGGCCAGGTCGAACGTCACCTCCACGTCCCGGCGCGAGGCCGCCCACGACCGGCCGCGCTCCAGCACGCGCTCGGCCTCCTCCAGCGCCACCTCGGCGGGCGAGCGCTGCGGGTAGGTCAGGGCCCAGTACGCGGGCCCGGCGGTGTCGACGGCGGCCGTCCACGCCGTCACGACGCACACGTCGGTGCCGAGGGACGTCGCCTGGTCGCAGCCCGCCTCGAGCGCGCGGAACGACTGCGGCGACCCGTCGAACCCCACCAGCACCGGGTCCCGGGCCGCCCCCGCGCGCGCCGCCGCGGGCACCACCACCACCGGGCAGCGCGCCCGGTGCAGCACGCCGGTCGCGGCCGACCCGACCAGCGCGTTGACCACCCCAGCGCCCCGGCGGCCCACCACGACCATCCGCGCCTGCGCGGCCTCGTCCACCAGCACGCGCGCCGGCGGCCCGTGCCGGACCTCCGCGCGGACGTCGACGCCCGGCGCGGCCTCGGCGGCGATCTGCGCGCCCTCCTCCGCGACCTGACGCACCTGCGCCTGGACCTCGCGGCCGAGCCAGGACTCGCCGGCGCCGCCGCCCTCCTGGCCCGCGAAGCCCCAGACGTGCACCACGTCCAGCGCCCAGCCGCGGGTCACGGCCTGCGTCGCGGCCCACCGGACCGCCGCGACCGACTCGGCCGACGTGTCGTAGCCGACGACCACCCTGTCGTCCATCTCCCGCACCTCCGTCCACGAACGGGACACCCCCACCATGCGCCTCGCCGCACCGCCCGCGCCAGGCCCGAGGTCCCTCGCGCACGACCTCCCGCCCGGGCAGGCCGAGGGCGGTCACCGGCCGGTGGTGGAGAAGTGCTGGTAGTCGACGGGCGACGCCCAGTCCCCGCCCCACCGCCAGCCGTGCGCGGCGAACGCACGCACCACAGGGTCGCCCGCGTGCAGCACCCCCGGCGCGTCGGGCCGGTCCGCGAACGGCACGCCCTCCGGCGGCAGGACCAGCGACCCGCGCACGTACGGGTTCTCCACCGGGTTCAGGTCGATCGCCCGGCCGTACGCGTGCTCGGACCAGCCGGTGCCCCGGCTGATCGGCCGGCAGTTGAAGGCCGAGGTGTTGTCGGCGGCCATCGACGCGTCGTCGCTGCCGCCGAAGTCGTCCACCAGCCGCATCGAGCGGATCGGGTAGCCGAGCGCGAACAGCTCGCCGAACACGGCGACGACGCTGTCGGCGACGTCGGCGTGCACCACGAGCTCACCGGTCGCGGCGCCCCCGTCGACGTCCCGGTAGGTCACCGTCACGTAGCGCAGGTCGGTCAGCGGTACCGGGCAGCCGGCGCGCCAGGAGGAGGACATCCGGGCGGCGAGCTCCGGGGTGATCGGGCCGACGGTGCCGGCGTAGCCGGGCGCGGTGGCCTCGGGGGCCACGGCGCCGTGGTCGGTCCAGGGGGCGTCGGGGGCGCGCACGGGGGCGGCCGCGGAGGCGGCAGCGGGCGCCGCCGTCCCCGCCGGGCTCCGGCCCGGCGACGGTGCCGGGTCCGCACCCGGTGTGCACGCGGCGGCCGCCGCGAGCAGGACCGCGACCGCCGGCGCGGCCCTCCCCCGCGCCCGCGGCCGGGACGTCACGAGGTCAGCTCCACGTCCACCACCACCGCGAAGTGGTCCGACGGGTACCGCCCGTCCACCGGCTCCGTCCCGGCCAGCCGGGCACCGTCCGCCCGCAGGGTCCCGCCGGCCCGGCCCGGGCGGGCGAGCACGTGGTCGATGCGCTGGTCGATCAGCTCGGCGGCCTCCAGCGGCGCCTCGGGCACGAGCGAGCTCAGCGTCACCGCGTCCGGGTCGCCGCCGCCCAGCGGCCACAGGTCCGCGAGCTGCCGGGTCAGCGCCGCCAGCTGCGGCCCGTCCGGCCGGGCGTTGAGATCGCCCAGGACGAGGACCGGCAGGTCGCCGTCGAGGGCCGCGTCGGCCGCCAGGTCGGCGAGCGCCCAGGCCTGCGCCATCCGGTCCTCGGCGTACCGCGGCTCCCACTCGAGCGTCGCCACGATGACGTGCAGCGGCCCCGCCGGGTGGTCGAGGGTGGCGTGCAGGGCGTGCGCCGGCGGCCCGGGGCGCTGGTGCGCCGGGAGCGGGACGGTGCGGGTGGCGACCGGCGGCCAGCGGGACACCAGGGCGATGCCCATCTCGACGCCGGCCAGGTCCGGGTCGGTCGCGTCCGGCACCGGCGGCAGCCCGGTCGGGACGAACACCGCCGACGGCAGCCGGAGGTGGTCCGCGACGAGGTCCGCCTGCGTGCCGCCCGCGTCCCGCCAGGTCTCGACGAGCGCGAGCACGTCGGGCCGGGCGTCCGCGAGCACGCCGAGCAGCGCGGGCTCCCGCGCCCGCCACGCGCCCCCGAAGCGCCACCACACGTTCCACGTCATGGCCCGCACGCCGCCAGCGTACGGACCCGGACCCCCCACCGCCCGCCGCGCGCCCGAGGCCCGATCGGCGCGACGCGGGTGGCCAGGCTCCCCCGCCCGACCTGCGCGGCTGGCCTCCCGGGCTCGGGCGTGCCTACCGTGGTGCCTCCCCGACCCCCGGACGAGAGGCACCCGCGTGCGCCGACCCGCCCTGCTGATCGGCACCGGCGCCGTCGTCCTCGTGCTCGTGCTGCTCGCGGTGGTGCTGGCGACCCCCGGCGGCGACGAGAACCAGGGCCCGACGCCGACCGCCGCCGCGAGCACCCCGCCCGCCGAGGCCATGACGACCGTGCTCTCCAGCACCTTCGACGAGGGCGACGAGGGCTGGACCCCGCTCGGCGAGGGCGTCCAGGTCTCCGACGCGCAGGGCACGACGCACGACGGCGCGGGCAGCCTGCTCGTGTCCGGCCGGTCCGAGGCCTGGCACGGCGCCGCGGTCGACCTGTCGGGTTCCGTGGCCCGCGGCCAGGTGCACACCGTCTCGGCCTGGGTGCGGCTCGGCGAGGGCGCGGGCGACGCGGACGTCCAGCTCACCCTGGAGCGCGACCCCGGCAGCGACGACCCCCTGTACCTGCACGTGGCGCGCGGGGCGGCGACGGCAGGCGACTGGGTCGAGCTGGTCGGCACCGCGCAGGTGCCGGAGGGCGACGGCGAGTGGCGGCTCTACGTCGAGACCACCGAGTCGACCGCCGACCTGAGGCTGGACGACGTCACGGTCCAGCGCCCGACCCCTGAGGTGCAGACCGACGTGACCGCGCTCAAGGACGCCACCGAGGTGCCGCTCGGCGTCGCGGTCGGCCCTCAGGACCTCACCGGCCGCCCGGCCGAGCTGCTGCTGCGGCACTTCGACCAGATCACGCCCGAGAACGCCATGAAGCCGGTGACCGTGCAGCCGACCGAGGGCGAGTTCGACTTCGGTCCCATGGACGAGGTGCTCGACTTCGCCGCCGCCCACGGGCTGACCGTGCACGGCCACACCCTCGTCTGGCACCGGTCCACACCCGAGTGGTTCTTCGAGGCCGCCGACGGGCGCCCGCTCACGGACAGCGCCGCGGACCGCGCGCTGCTGCTCGACCGCCTGCGGAGCCACACCCGGGCGATCGCCGACCACCTGGCCGAGCGGTACGGGGACGCGAGCCCCGTCACGTCCTGGGACGTCGTGAACGAGGCCCTCGACCCGGAGCAGCCCGACGGCCTGCGGCACAGCCGGTGGTACGAGGTGCTGGGCCCGGGCTACGTCGCGGAGGCGTTCCGGATCGCCCGCGAGGAGCTGGGCCCGGACGTCACCCTCTACCTCAACGACTACGACACCGACGCCCCCGACCGCCGCCGCGGCCTGGTGCGGCTCGTGCTGGACCTGCAGGCGGCGGGCGCCCCGGTCGACGCCGTCGGGCACCAGATGCACGTCGACCTGGACACCGACGTGGACCGGGTCGCCACCACGCTCGACGCCGTCGCGGGCCTCGGGCTGCGGCAGGCCGTCACCGAGCTGGACGTCGCCATCTCGGGCCGGGACGAGCAGCTGGACCGGACGCCGGCGGACCGGCTGGAGACGCAGCGCGGGCAGGTGCGGGACCTCGCCGCCGCGTTCGCGCAGCGGGACCTGGCGTTCATCGGCGTCTGGGGCCTGTACGACACCCGGTCGTGGCTGCGGGCCTGGCCGCAGGAGCGGCCGTACGAGGCGCCGCTGCTGTTCGACGACGACCTGCAGGCGAAGCCGGCGTACGAGGGGTTCCTCGAGGGGCTGGGCGCGGGCGCCGGATGACCCGGCCACCCGGGGCGCCCGCGCGGCGTCAGCGGCCGTCGTCGTCGGCGACCGCGCCCGCCCGGTAGACGACCAGCGCCACGTCGTCCTGGCCGCCGCGCGGCGTGAGCGAGAGCAGCAGGCCGTCCGCGACCGAGGCGGTGGGAGCGCCGGCCGGCTGGGCCGCCACCTCCGCGACCAGCCGGTCCAGCCCGACCCGCAGCGACTCCTGCCGGCGTTCGATCAGCCCGTCCGTGCACACCACGAGCAGGTCGCCGTCGCTCAGCCGCTCGACGGCCTCGGGCCGCGAGTCCGCGGAGATCCCGAGCGCGGCGCCCCGGCCGCCGACCAGCAGCTCGGCCCCGCCGGCGGCGCGGCGCAGCACGGGCGGCAGGTGGCCGGCCGACGAGTGCACCACGGTGTGCTCGACCTCGTCGACGACGGCGCAGAACACCGTGGTGCACTCCGCGCCGGGCAGGGTGCGCGCGAACCGGTCCAGGCCGTCGAGCACGTCGGCCGGGCTGCGGTCCTCCAGCAGCAGCGCGCGGGTGGCGGCGCGGAGCTGGCCCATCCGGGCGGCGGCGTCCAGCCCGTGGCCGACGCAGTCGCCCACGACGAGCGCCCGGCGGCCGGGACCCAGCTCCACCACGTCGTACCAGTCGCCGCCGACGGCCAGGTCGCCCGCCGCGGGCCGGTAGCGGGCCACGACGCCGACCAGGCTGGACCCCTCGGGCAGGATCGCGGCCTGCAGGGTGTCGCTGACCTCGCGCAGGTGCTCGACCTCGGTCTGGTGGCGGACGGTGCGGCCGACGGCCGAGCCGACGATGCTCGCGACCAGGAGCAGGTACGACCGGTAGGCGTCGTCCCAGGGCCGCCGGCCCGCGCCGGTCAGCACCATGACGCCGACGGGCGTCCCGCCGGACGCACCGGCGAGCGGGACCACCACCGTGCGACCCCGGTCCTCGGCCTCGCCCGTGCGGGCGACCCGCTCGACCACCTCGTCCGGCACCTCCGCGCCGCGCGACGCGCCGGCGCTGCCCCGCAGGACCAGCGCGCCGTCGCGGTCCCGGACGTACAGCGCGGCGGCCAGCACGTCCTCCGCCCTCCCGAGCAGCGCGAGCGTCGCGGAGGCGAGCGCGTCCAGGTCGTCGCGGACGGTGGAGAGCGCGGCGGAGAGGTCGCCGAGCAGCCGCATCCGCCGCTGCTCCACGACCCGCTCGGTGGTCTCCGTCACGATGTCCAGCAGACCGCCGACCTGGTCCGAGGAGTCGCGGATGGGCGAGTAGGAGAACGTGAAGTAGACGTCCTCGTCGTAGCCCGAGCGGTTCGTCACCAGGTGCCGGTCGACCTCCCAGGTCGGCTCGCCGCGCACCATCACCGCCTCGACCGACGGCAGCAGGTCGTCCCAGACCTCCTTCCACACCTCGGCGAGCGGCGAGCCCATCGCCCCCGGGTGCTTCTCGGAGCCGAGCATCTCCCGGTAGCCGTCGTTGTAGATCATCGTGAGCTCGGGCCCCCAGGTGACCAGCACCGGGAACCGGGTGCTGAAGCACATCTCGACGGTGAGCCGCAGCGCGGTCGGCCAGGTGCTCGGCACCCCCAGCGGCGTGGCCGCCCAGTCCACCTCGCGCGCGAGCGCGCCGGTGGCGCTGCCGGCGGTGACGCGGAGGAACCAGGGGGATCGCACGGGGGTGACAGTACGCGCCGCGGTCCCTGCGCGCCGGGCGACCGGGCCGCCTAGCGGTCAGCCGTCCCGGTAGAGGCAGAACGGGTGACCCGCCGGGTCCAGCAGCACCCGCCGCGAGGGCTGCGGCTGGTGCGCCGCGAGCCGGGCCCCGAGCCGCAGCGCACCCGCGACCGCCTCGTCCAGGTCCAGCACCTCGACGTCCAGGTGCACCTGGCGCTGCTGGCGGCCCGGCTCCGCCGGCCAGGTCGGCGGCTCGTGCTCGGGGCTGCGCTGCACGGCCAGGTAGGCCACGCCGGACGGCGCCGCGACGACGGCGTGGTCCGGGTCGTCGCCGACGACCTGCCAGCCCAGCACCTCGGCGTAGAACGCCGCCAGCGCGCTGGGCTCCGGCGCGTCGAGCACCACGCCCCACCAGCCCCCGTCGGCCCGCCCCTGCATGCGTCCATCGTGGGGTCGGGGGCGACCCCGCCGCACCTCGGGGCGTTCGCCGCGTGCGGCGCGGGCTCAGCGCGCGCCGAGCTCCGCCACGCGCGCCACCGCCGGCGCCACGTGGTCCCGGACCCAGGTCGCCAGCGGCACCTCGGCCGGCGGGCGCAGGATGACGGTCTCGACGCCCAGGTCGGCGTACGGCCGCGCCGCCGCGACGAAGCCGTCGACGTCCCCGGAGAGCAGCTGGTCGCCGCCCATCAGCAGCGTCACCCGGATGTCCGCGTAGTCCCGCCCGACGTCGTCGCAGTGCCCGCGCAGCACGTCGAGCTTGCGCCCGATCTCCTCCGGGCCGGTCTCGAACAGGTTGCACGCGTCGCCGTACTGCGCGACGAGCCGGAGCGTCTTGCGCTCCCCCGACCCGCCGACCAGGATCTCGGGCCCGCGTCCCGGGCGGCTCAGCGGGAGCGGCCGGCACAGCGTCTCGGCGAGCCGGTAGTGCGCGCCCTCGAACGGGCCGTCGTCCTCGGGGTCCCACATCTGCCGGCAGATCCGCAGCGTCTCCTCGAGCCGCTCGAACCGCTCCTTCAGCGGCGGGTACGGCACGCCCAGGGCGACGTGCTCCTTCTCGTACCAGGCCGCGCCGATGCCGAGCGTGGCGCGGCCCCGGGACAGCACGTCCAGGGTCGCGACGATCTTCGCCAGCAGCCCGGGGTGCCGGTACGTCACCCCGGTGACGAGGGCGCCGAGCTGCACCGTCTCCGTCCGCCCGGCCAGCATCCCGAGGGTCGTGTACGCCTCCAGCATCGGGTCGCTCGCGGGGAAGCCCGCGGGCTCCATCTGGAAGAAGTGGTCCATCACCGACAGCCAGGACAGGCCCGCGTCCTCCGCCGCCTCGGCGGTGTCGGCGAGCTCGCGGCCGAGCCGGGCGGGCTCGACCGCGTCGAACCGCATGAGGTGGGCGCCCAGGCGCATGGTGGCTCCTTCGGGGTCGGTCCGGGCGCGGAGGGGCGCCCGTCCCCCGGACGATGCCGCTTGCAGCGCGCTCGAAGTCAAGGGGCTCGTCTGCTGAGGGCAGAACGGCGCGCCCGGCCGCGACGGGGTGCGCGGCGCTAGCGTGGCGGGACCCGAGGAGGTCCGCCATGCCGCACGTCGCCGACGCCCCGCCCGCCACGCCCCGCCCCGAGGCGGCGCGACCCGAGCCGCCGCTGCGCGTGCTCGTCGGGGCCGTGCTCCGCCGGCACCGCGAGCGCCAGGGCCGCACCCTGCGCGACGTCGCCGAGGCGGCCCGGGTGTCCGTGCCCTACCTGTCCGAGGTCGAGCGCGGGCGCAAGGAGGCGTCCTCCGAGGTGCTGGGCGCCGTGTGCCGGGCGCTCGGGCTGCGGCTGGTGGACCTGGTCGGCGACGCGCACGCCGTGCTGGCCCGCGCCGAGGGCCGGGTGGTCGTCGACCTGGCGGGCGCCCCGGGCGCCCGCC
>NZ_JAKRMS010000143.1 GCF_022346185.1 Cellulomonas sp. ACRRI
CGGCTCACGCCGGGGGCCCGCCCCGGCCCCGCCCCTGGGGCTGGGCCGGGGCCGCGAGGACGCGCCGCGAGCGCGGGCGCGGCGGGTCGGCGCGCACGGCGTCGGCGGCGGCCGCCGCCGAGCCCGCCCCGGCCGCCGCCGACGCCGAGCGCGCCGACCCGCCGCGCCGGCGCTCGCGGCGCGACCTCGCGGCCCCGACCGAGCCCCTGGGCGCGGTGCGGCCGGAGACCGACGGGGACTGAGCCGGGCCGCGCGCGGGGCCGTCCCCTCCGGGGGCGGCCCCGCCGGTCTGCCGGTGCCCGGACGCGTCAGATCGTCGCGACCGACCCCGAGTCGACCCGGTAGTTCGCGCCGTTGACGAAGCTCGCGCGCTCGGATACCAGGAACCCGATCACCGCGGCCACCTCGCCGGCCTCGCCCCGCCGCTTCGCGGTGAGGAACGGCCGCTCCTCGTCGAGGAACGACGCGATGGCCTCGTCCCGGTCGGTGCCGCGCTCCTCGGCCCGCTGGTCCATCATCGCGTCGGTCATCGGCGTCGCGATGAACGCCGGCGACACCGCGTTCACCAGCACGCCCTCGGGGCCGTAGGACTTCGACAGCCCCTTGGCCAGCGACAGCACGCCCGCCTTCGCGGCGCAGTACGGCAGCTCGTCCACGTAGGGCTGCACGCCGTCCTCCGACGCCAGCAGCACGACCCGGCCCCACCCGGCCGCCCGCATCGGGCCGAGCACCGCGCGCACGACGCGCACCGCCGCCAGCAGGTCGACCTCGATCGTCCGCGCCCAGCCCGCGTCGTCGATCTCGTGGAACAGGCCCTGGGCGCCGGTGACGCCGGCGGCGTGCACCAGGATCTCCGGCGCGCCGAACGCGTCGCCGGCGCGGGCCACCAGGGCCTCGACCTCCGCCGGCACGGTGAGGTCGGCCAGCACGGGCAGCAGGCGGTCCGGTCCCGCGCCGAGGTCGGCGACCGCCGCCTCCAGCGCGGCCGCGTCCTGGTCGGTCAGCACGACGCGGGCGCCCTCCTCGAGCAGCAGGCGGGCGGTGGCCAGGCCGATGCCGGAGTCGCCGCCGGTGACGAGCGCGACGCGCCCGGTGATGCCCAGGTCCATGGGGTCCTCCTCGAGTTCGCGGGCGGCGCGGCCGGTGGGCGCGCGCCGGTCGTGCGTCCGGCGGCGGGTCAGCCCGCCGCCGGGTGGTCGCCGGCGAGCGCGGGCGCCAGGGTGAGGGCGGCCTGCACGAGCGCCAGGTGGCTCAGCGCCTGCGGGAGGTTGCCGAGGAAGTCCCCGGTCGCCGGGTCGATCATCTCGGGCCACACCCCGACGTCGTTCGCGAGCGCCAGCAGGTCGTCCATCCAGTCCGCCGCCTCCTGGGCCCGCCCGACCAGGGCCAGCGCCGCCACGCCCCAGAACGCGCAGGCGACGAACGCCCCCTCCTCCTCGGGCATGCCGGTGTACCGGTGCAGCAGCGGGCCGGAACCGAGCTCGGCCCGGAGGGTGTCCACGGTGCGGCTCATCCGCTCGCCGGTGTCGAAGCCGCTGCGGGCGTGCAGCAGCACCGAGGCGTCGAGCCGGTCCGAGCCGGGGTGCATCAGGTAGGCGCCGCGCTCCTCGGACCAGCAGTGCTCGCCGACCCAGTGCGCGATCCGGTCGGCCTCGGCGCGCCACCGGTCGGGCTCGCCGGGGATCTGCCCGAGCTCGGCGAGGTGGACCGCGCACCGCAGCGCCTGCCAGCAGCCGAGCTTGGACGAGGTGTAGTGCTGCTCCTCGGTCAGCTCCCACATGCCGGCGTCCGGCCGGTGCCACGCGTCGGCGGCCTCGTCGGCCACCGCCGCCAGGAGCCGCCCGGTCTCCGCGTCCAGCAGGTTGCCGGCGTCGACGTAGCCGCGGACGACCGCGAGGACGTCCCCGTACACCCCGAGCTGGAGCTGGCCGTCCGCGCGGTTGCCCGTGACGACCGGGCCGGTGCCGCGCCAGCCGGGCACGTCGTGCCGCTCGGGCGCGGGCGGGAGGGAGCCGTCGAGCCCGAAGAAGATCCGCGTGCCGTGCGCGCGCAGCGTCCGCAGGGTCCACGAGATGGCCGCGTGCACCTCCTCGCGCAGCCCGAAGCCGATCCACGCGTCGAGGGTGTACGCGGCGTCCCGCACCCAGGCGTACCGGTAGTCCCAGTTCTTGCCGCCGGACCGGCTCTCCGGGAGCGAGGTCGTCGCCGCCGCCGCGATCGCGCCGGTGGGCTCGTGCAGCAGCAGCTTCAGGGCGAGCGCGCTGCGCTGCACCGCCTTGCCCCACGGCCCGTCGTAGTGGAACTCGCGCGTCCAGGCCCGCCAGTTGTCGACGGTGCGGTCGATGCCGCGGTCGACGTCCTCCGGGTCGGGCACCACGACCGGCTCGCGCTCGGTGCCCACCACCGCGACCAGGTGCCGCGACCCGGGCGTCGCCTCGAACGCCCCGGTGCACGCCTGGTCGTCGACGACGGCGGTCGTCTCCCCGAGCGTCCGCACGGTGAGCGTCACGCCGTCGGCGCGCAGCACCGGGCCGAGGTGGGTCCGCTGCACCCACGGCGAGGCGCTGCCGAGCACCGTCCCGGGCGCGACGCGCCAGGCCACCGGCACGGAGCCCGACAGGCCCTCCACCCGGGACGCGAGCTCGCTCCACGGCAGGCGCCCCGCCACGCCCGTGTTCATCGCCTGCGTGACCCGCACCCGGCCGTCGTCGGTGTCGTACGTCGTGACCAGCACGTTCGTGCCGACGACGTACTGCCGGCGCAGCCGGTACGGGACCGTGGGGACGATCTCGACGTAGCCGCCCGCGTCCGCGTCCAGCAGGGCCGCGAACACCGGCGGCGTGTCCAGGTCGGGCACCGGGAACCAGTCCACCCGGCCGTCGTCCGCGACCAGCGCGACCGTCCGCCCGTCGCCCAGCACCGCGTACGCCCGCAGGTCGGCGTACCCGTCGGTCCGCGGGGTCGGGTCGCGCGGCTCGTCCGCGGCCGCGTGACCCGACCCCTCCGTGCGGGTGCCGGCGTCGCCGTCGAGGTTCTCCAACCCCGGCTGCTCCGTCACGCGCGCGCCGCCCGGCCGGTCGTCGGTCCCGTCACGGGGTCGGCATCCCCCCGTTGACGTTCAGCGTCTCGCCGCTCACGTAGCTCGACTCCTGCGAGGCGAGGAACACGTACGCGGGCGCGAGCTCGGCGGGCTGGCCGGCGCGGCCGTACGGCGTCTGCTTGCCGAAGTCCGGCAGCTTCTCCGGCGGCTGGCCGCCTGCGGTCTGCAGCGGCGTCCAGATCGGGCCCGGCGCCACGACGTTGACCCGGATGCCCTTCGGCGCGAGCTGCCCGGCCAGGGCCTTGGAGATCGTGTTGATCGCGGCCTTCGTGGTCGCGTAGTCGACGAGGATCGGCGCCGGCTCGTAGGCCTGGATCGACGACGTGGTGATGATGCTCGCGCCCTTCGGCAGGTGCGGCACCGCCTCCTGGACCAGCCAGTAGAGCGCGTAGACGTTGGTCTTGAACGTCTCGTCGAACGACTCGGGCGTGAGCTCGGTGATGTCCTCGACGTACTGCTGGCGGCCCGCGATGATCGCGAGCGTGTCCAGGCCGCCGAGCTCGTCGAGCGCCGTGCGGACCAGCGACCGGGTGTAGTCCTGGTCGACGACGTCGCCCGGCGCGAGCACGATCGTGCGGCCCGCGTCGCGGACGAGCTGCGCGACGCGCTCGGCGTCCTCCTGCTCCTCGGGCAGGTACGACAGCACGATGTCGGCGCCCTCGCGGGCGAACGCGATGGCCACCGCGCGGCCGATGCCGGAGTCGCCACCGGTGATGATCGCCTTGCGGCCCGTCAGGCGGCCGGAGCCGCGGTAGGTGTCCTGGCCGTGGTCGGCCTGCGGCGTCAGGTCGGCGTCGAGGCCCGGCCCGTCCTGGCTCTGCTCCGGGGGCTCGGGCATCGGGTACTGCGCGATCGGGTCCTGGAACGTGTACTGGTCGGCCATGAGGCGTCCTTCCCGTCCGGCGATGAGAGCGAAAGGCGACGCCCGCCGGTGTCGTGTCCGGCGGGCGTCGTCCCGCGTTCATCGTGTGCCGGGGGGCCGGAGCCCGCAACAGGGAGCGCCCCGGCGGGCCGGCGCTCCGCGGGGCGGACTAGAGGTCGGCGGGGTCCACCAGGAAGCCCGCCATGTCGGCGATCTCCCCGCCCACCTCGGCGTGCACCTCGCGCGCGACGCCGCGCACCACCCGCGCCGCGCGGCCGCGCGCGACCCGGTGCGGCAGCGAGGGGCGCTCGGACTCCAGCTGCTCGACGTCCGGCGCCTCCCAGCGGACCCGGTACGCGACGACCTCGCCCTGCGCCCAGTCGACCTGGGCGAGCACCAGGGGCACCTCCGCCTCCGCGGCCACCTCGACGACGACGATGCCGTCGACCCCCAGGTCGACCTGCAGACCGAACGCCTCGGACGGCGGCGGGTTCTCCCGCATGTGGGCGTCGAACGCGTCCGCCTCGGCGTGCAGCCGCCGGCGCTCCTCGGTGTCGGCGACGCCGGCACCCACCCGGTCGCGCGCGGCGAGCGCGGCACCCGCCTGCTCCGGCGACGCCCGGCGCGCGTCCGGGGCCGGCGGCGCGTCGAGCGCGGCCCGGGACGACACCCGGCGGGCGGCCTCCAGCACCGTTCCGGGCTCCACCCAGCGGTCGGTCAGCACCGTGAGGTCGAGGGCGGCGTCCATGTCCGGCTCCAGCACCACCCCGGAGTCGACGCGCAGCGCCCCGCCGAGCCGGCGGGCCACCGCGACGAGCCACTGCACGACGCGCTGCTCCTCGCGCACCGGGCCGGCGGTCCCGAACGCCCGGCGCAGGCCGTCCCGGTCGCCGCCGAACGCGGGCTGCTCGGCGCGCTCGCGCGGGCAGTCGACGACCCACGCGACGCGCGCGTCGGACGGCAGCCCCCAGCGCGCGAGCTGCGCGGGCTCCAGCGCGAACGGGCCGGTGAGGGTCGACAGCCGGCCGAGCCGCAGCACCCCGGGCGTGGCCGCCGGGGCGGGGGTGCGGGCGGCCCCCGACGCGCGGCGGCCGGACGGGACGCGCGGCGGGCGCTCCCACCGCGCGGCCGCGAACCTGCTGGCCGCGAGCACGTCCAGCTCGTCCGGCGCGACCCCCTCGGGGAGCACGAGGAGATGCCGCCCGGGCGGCGGCGTGACGCCCGCGGCGGCGGGGACCTCGGGCAGCGGGGGCAGCGACGCGGTCACGGCCGGGTCAGACCTGGGTGCGGTGGAAGTGCTGCCACGAGCGGGAGGCCGTCGGCCCCCGCTGGCCCTGGTAGCGGGACCCGGTGGCGCCCGATCCGTACGGGGCGAGCGCCGGCGAGGACAGCCGGAAGAAGCACATCTGCCCGATCTTCATGCCGGGCCACAGCGTGATCGGCAGCGTCGCGACGTTCGACAGCTCGAGGGTCACGTGGCCCGAGAAGCCCGGGTCGATGAACCCGGCCGTCGAGTGCGTCAGCAGCCCGAGGCGGCCCAGCGAGGACTTGCCCTCCAGCCGGGCGGCGATGTCGTCGGGCAGGGTCACCTGCTCGAACGTCGAGCCCAGGACGAACTCGCCGGGGTGCAGCACGAACGGCTCGTCGCCGTCGACCTCGACCAGCCGCGTCAGGTCCGGCTGGTCCTGCGCCGGGTCGATGACCGCGTACTTGTGGTTGTCGAACAGCCGGAAGAACCGGTCGAGGCGGACGTCGACGCTCGACGGCTGCACCATCGCGGGGTCGTACGGGTCGAGGACCACCCGTCCGGAGTCGAGCTCGGCGGTGATGTCGCGGTCGGAGAGCAGCACGGGACCACGGTACCGGGGCGGGCGGGGGCACCCCCGCCGAGCGGGCAGAAGATGCTGCCCCGGCGGCGCGCGGGGCACATCTGCTACCCACTCGGCGAGCGACGCCCGCACCCGGGACCACCGCCCGGCGGAAGCGTTTCGACCGTGCGCTACGCTGACCGACGCACGCCGCGTGGGAGCGCTCCCGCAGCGGCCACCACTGACGACCGGAAGGCGCGACGATGCGGTACGGCCACTTCGACGACGAGGCACGCGAGTACGTCACCACGACGCCGCGCACCCCGTATCCCTGGATCAACTACCTGGGCTCGGAGGAGTTCTTCTCGCTGCTGTCGCACACCGGCGGCGGCTACTCCTTCTACCGCGACGCGAAGATGCGCCGGCTCACCCGCTACCGGTACAACAACATCCCCACCGACGAGGGCGGCCGGTACTTCTACGTCCACGACGGCGGGGACGTGTGGACGCCGGGCTGGCTGCCGGTCAAGGCCGAGCTCGACCACTACGAGGCGCGGCACGGCCTGGGCTACTCCCGGATCACGGGCGAGCGGAACGGGCTGCGGGTCGAGACGCTGTTCTTCGTGCCGCTCGGCGAGACCGCCGAGGTGCAGCACGTCACGCTGACGAACACCTCCGACGCGGAGAAGACGGTCAGCCTGTTCTCGTTCGTCGAGTTCTGCCTGTGGAACGCCCAGGACGACCAGACGAACTACCAGCGCAACCTGTCGCTGGCCGAGGTCGAGGTGGAGCTCGACGGCCCGCACGGGTCGGCGATCTTCCACAAGACGGAGTACCGCGAGCGCCGCGACCACTACGCGGTGTACGGCGTGAACACCCGGGCCGACGGCTTCGACACCGACCGGGACTCTTTCACCGGCCCCTACAACGGGCTGGGCGAGGCGGCCGTGCCGCACGCCGGCAGGGCGACCGGCTCGATCGCGTCCGGCTGGTACCCGATCGGCTCGCACCAGGTCGACGTCACGCTCGCCCCGGGCGAGAGCCGGGCGCTCACCTACGTGCTCGGCTACGTCGAGAACCCGCACGACGAGAAGTGGGCGCCCGCGGACGAGGCCGCCGGGATCCCCGCGATGCAGCGGGTGAACCGCGAGCGCGCGCACGCCCTGCTGTCCCGGTTCGCGACGACCGAGCAGACCCTCGCCGCGTTCGAGGCGCTCCGGACGTCCTGGACCGACCTGCTGTCCACCTACTCGGTGACGAGCACGGACGAGAAGCTGGACCGGATGGTCAACATCTGGAACCAGTACCAGTGCATGGTCACGTTCAACATGTCCCGGTCGGCGTCGTACTTCGAGACCGGCATCGGCCGCGGCATGGGCTTCCGCGACTCGAACCAGGACCTGCTGGGCTTCGTGCACCTGGTGCCCGAGCGCGCCCGGCAGCGGATCATCGACATCGCGTCGACCCAGTTCCCCGACGGCTCGGCGTACCACCAGTACCAGCCGCTGACGAAGCGGGGGAACAACGACATCGGCTCGGGCTTCAACGACGACCCGCTGTGGCTGATCCTCGGCGTCGCCGCGTACATCAAGGAGACCGGCGACTGGGGGATCCTCGACGAGCCGGTGCCGTTCGACAACGAGCCGGGCTCCGAGGTGCCGCTGTTCGAGCACCTGACCCGGTCGTTCCGGTTCACCGTCGAGAACCGCGGGCCGCACGGCCTGCCGCTGATCGGCCGCGCCGACTGGAACGACTGCCTCAACCTGAACTGCTTCTCCACCGAGCCCGGCGAGTCGTTCCAGACGACCGAGAACCAGGCCGGCGGCGTCGCGGAGTCGGTGTTCATCGCCGCGATGTTCGTGCACATCGGCCAGGAGTACGCCGAGCTCGCCGAGCGCCGGGGCCTCACGGACGTCGCCGCCGAGGCGCGCGCCGCGGTCGAGGACATGCGCGCCGCGGTGCTGGAGCACGGCTGGGACGGCGAGTGGTTCCTGCGCGCCTACGACTTCTACGGCAACCCCGTGGGCACCGACGCGAAGCCCGAGGGCAAGATCTGGATCGAGCCGCAGGGCTTCGCGGTCATGGCCGGCATCGGCGTCGACCCCGCCGACCCCGCCTCCCCCGCCAGCCCGGCGGTCCGCGCGCTGGACTCGGTGCACGAGCACCTGGCGACGCCGCACGGGATGGTGCTGCAGTGGCCCGCCTACACGAGCTACCAGGTGGAGCTCGGCGAGGTCTCGACCTACCCGCCGGGCTACAAGGAGAACGGCGGGATCTTCTGCCACAACAACCCGTGGGTGATCATCGGGGAGACGGTCCTCGGCCGCGGCGAGCGCGCGTTCGACTACTACCGCCGGATCACGCCCGCCTACCGCGAGGACATCTCCGACGTGCACCGGCTCGAGCCGTACGTCTACGCCCAGATGATCGCGGGCAAGGAGGCGGTGCGGCACGGCGAGGCCAAGAACTCCTGGCTCACCGGTACCGCGGCGTGGAACTTCGTCGCCGTCTCGCAGTACCTGCTGGGCGTCCGGCCGGAGCACGACGGCCTGGTGGTCGACCCGCAGATCGGGCCGGACGTGCCGTCGTTCACCGTCACCCGGGTCGCCCGCGGGGCCCGGTACGAGATCGCCGTGACCAACGCCGGCGCGCCGGGTGCGCGCGGACGGCTGGTCGTGGACGGGGTCCCGGTCGAGGGGTCGACCGTGCCGTACGCGCCCGCGGGCACGACCGTGCGGGTGGAGGTCACCGTCTGAGGACGCGTGACGCGCGCTCCGGGCGCCGCACGTGCGCGGCGTCCGGAGCCGCTATGCTGGACGCGCGTTCCCTCGCGGGGACGTGACGGCCGGCCGGGCCCAGCAGCCCGGGACGGTCACGCGGGTGTAGTTCAATGGTAGAACTTCAGCTTCCCAAGCTGATAGCGCGGGTTCGATTCCCGTCACCCGCTCTCCCGAAGGGCCAGGCCGGCACCGCCGCGCCTGGCCCTTCCGCCGTCCCGGGCGCCGCGGTCGCCCGCCCGGCGACCGTGCCCCGGGCGCTGCTCGTGCCGCCGCCGGCTCCCGTCCGCCGCCCCAGGGGATTCCCCGCGCCCCAGTGTTTTGCCCTACTCAACGAGCGGGGGGCTCCGTCGCCGCTGCCTACCTTCCCAGGGCCAGCCCGACGGAAGGACCGCATGAAGCACGAGATCTCCCGGATCGACCTGCGGCTGCCCGAGCGGTGGCGCGGGTGGCGACCGGGCGACGCGCCGCGGGTCGCGCAGCGGTTCGCCGCCGAGCTCACCACGGGGCCCGTCGCCGCCGCGCGGCTCCGCTCCGCGCTGGAGGCCGTCGACCGCGCCGTCGTCGGCCTCAACGCCCGGCACGTGCGCGCCGGCGCGTGGGTGCCGGAGCCCACCGGCGACGTGGTCGCGGGGCTCGCGTGCGAGATCCTCGCCGAGGTGCCCGCCGAACCCGGCGCGGCGACGGCCCACCTGCACCGCGTGCGCCGCAAGATCGCCCGGTCGCGGCGCACGGCCACCCGCATCACGTACCACGCGGCGTCGCTGCGGGAGGTGCCCGCCGGGGAGGCGGTCGTGACGCTGCGCAGCCACGGCGTGCTGCGTCACGAGGTGATCTGGACGGTGTTCCCGCCCGGGGCCGCCGAGGCCGTGGAGCTCCGGTTCGACACCCGGTCCACCGAGCGCTACCAGGACGTCGTCGCGCACGCGGAGACGATCGCGCTCCGGCTCCGCGTGGGCCTCACGGCGCGGCGGGCGGCGGGGTCGCGCCCTGTGGCGGCCGCGGTGCCCCGGCAGACCGCGCGACGTGCCGGACCCGCCGCGACCCCGGCGGCCGGCTCACCGCCCCCGGGCGCCCTCCCCGCCGGCGCGCGCTGACCGGACCGCGCCGGGCGCCGGGTCCACCCGGCGCCGCCGGATGTGCTCGAAGACCACCGACGTCCGCACGTCGACGACCTCCGGGCGCTCGGTGAGCCGGTCGATGACGAACCCGTAGAGCGCCTCGTTGTCCGGGACGGCCACGTGCACCAGGAAGTCCTCGGCGCCGGTCGTGACGAACACCCCGACGGTCTCGGGCAGGGCGACGACCCACGCCCGGAAGCCCTCGATGTTCCGCCGGGTCGGGGGGCGGATCCGCACGGCGACGAGCGCCTGCACGGGCCGCCCGATCGCCGCGAGGTCGACGTCGAGCGTGGCTCCCCGGATCACGCCCCGGTCCCGCAGGGCGCGCGTCCGGTCGAGCGCGGTCGTCGGCGCGACCCCCACGGCGGCCGCGACGTCGCGGTTGGTGCGCCGTGCATCTGCCTGCAGCTCCCGCAGGATCGCCGTGTCGAGTGCGTCCAGATCGGCCATTCCGGCAGCCTAGCCGTGCATCGTACGGAGAGGGTCGACAGCAGCCGTACCGGTGCCTAGCGTCGCTGCTCGTCGTCGGACGACGACCGCCGCGCCCGCGCGGTGCACCCAGCCCACGAGAGGTCGCCGTGCCCGGATCGCCCGCCCCCACCACCACCCC
>NZ_JAKRMS010000144.1 GCF_022346185.1 Cellulomonas sp. ACRRI
CACGGGCTCCCGGGTCGCCCGGGACGTGACCAGCTCCAGCGCCCAGAACACCCCGGTCCCCCGGACCTCGCCGACCGACGGGTGCGCGTCCGCGAGCGCCGCGAGCCCGGGCGCCAGCACGTCGCTGCCGATGCGCGCGGCGTTCTCGACGACCTTCTCGTCCTCCATCGCCTCGATGGTCGCGACGACGGCGGCCATCGCCAGCGGGTGCCCGGAGTAGGTCAGGCCGCCGGGGTACACCCGGTCGTCGAAGACGTGCGCGACGGCGTCGGACAGCAGGACCCCGCCGGCGGGCACGTAGCCGGAGTTGACCCCCTTGGCGAAGGTGACCAGGTCGGGCACCACGTCGTGCTGGTCGAGGGCGAACCACGACCCCGTGCGGCCGAACCCGGCCATCACCTCGTCGAGGATCAGCAGGATGCCGTGCCGGTCGGCGATCTCCCGGACGCCCGCGAGGTACCCCGCCGGCGGCACCAGGACCCCCGCCGTGCCCGGGACCGTCTCGAGCAGGATCGCCGCGATCGACGACGGCCCCTCCGACTCGACGACCCGCGCCAGGTGGCGCAGCGCGCGCTCGCACTCCTCCTCCGGGGTCGTCGCCCAGAACTCCGAGCGGTACAGGTAGGGCCCGAAGCAGTGCACGTGGCCGCGGGCGTACTCGTTGGGCACCCGCCGCCAGTCGCCGGTCGCGACCACGGCCGCGCCGGTGTTGCCGTGGTAGGACCGGTAGGCCGACAGCACCTTGTCCCGGCCGGTGACCAGGCGCGCCATCCGGATCGCGTTCTCGTTGGCGTCGGCGCCGCCGTTCGTGAAGAACACCTTCGAGAACCCCGCCGGCGCGTGCCGCAGGATCGCCTCGGCAGCCCGGCCGCGCGGGAGGACGGCGTGCGACGGGGCGACGGTCGCGAGCCGTCCGGCCTGCTCGGCGATCGCCGCCACCACGCGGGGGTGCTGGTGGCCGATGTTGGTGTTGACGAGCTGGCTGCTGAAGTCGAGCAGGGTCCGCCCGTCGGCCAGCGCGACCTCGCAGCCGGCGGCCCCCGCCACGACGAGCGGGGCGAGCGCGCCCTGGGCGGACCAGGAGTGGAACACGTGCGCGCGGTCGAGCTCGAGGGCGAGCGCGCCGTCGGCGTCGAGTGCGGTCATGGGTGCGGGCCTTCCGTGGTGAGGGGTGGTGGGGTCGGGGCGGCGGCGCGGCGGACGCCGCCGCCCCGGCCCGGTCAGTTGCCGCCGGGCTTGAGCTCGACGGTCAGGGGCTCGAAGTCCGCGCCCTCGACGTCCACGCCCTCGGCCTCGAGCTCGTCGAGCGCCTGCTGCACGTACTCGTTGGTGTACGCGGTCTCCGGCGGGTCGGCGCTGATGATCGTCGCGCCGGTCTCGTTGGAGGTCTCCTTGGCCATCGCGACCGTCGCGTCCCAGGCGGACTGGTCGATCAGGCCGATGCCGCCGGAGGTCGACGGCCAGATGAGCTTGTTGACCTCGTTGGTCATCCACAGCTGGTGGCTGGTGCCGAGCGTCGAGCCCGCGGCCGTGACGATGTCGGCGGCCTCCTGCGGGTTGTCCCGGGCGTAGATCCAGCCCTGGATCGAGGCCTTGAGGAACGCGACGGTCGTCTCGGCGTACTCGGGGTCGTCGGCCAGCCGGCCGGCGTCCGCCCAGATCGCGTCCTGGAGCATGGCCGTGCCCTCGTCGTTCCAGTCGATGACCGAGAAGTCCTCGGGCTGGTAGAGCTCGCCGGTCTCCGGGTTCTCGGTCTCGAGCAGCTGGGCGTACTCGTTGTAGGTCATGGCCTGGGCCGCGTCGATGTCGCCCGCCAGGAACGCGTTCATGTCGAACGCCTGCTGGACGATCTCGAAGTCCGTCACGCCGGCCTTGTTGAGCCCGGCGAACAGCTCCCACTCGTTGCCGTAGCCCCAGGAGCCGATCGTCTTGCCCTCGAGGTCCGCGACCGAGTCGATCCCCGCGTCCGCGAACGACACCTGCAGGGTGGCCGACCGCTCGAAGATCTGCGCCACGTTGGTGATGTCCGCGCCCTGCTCGATCGAGCCGAGCACCTTGGGCACCCACGCGATCGCGTAGTCGACCTCGCCGTTCGCGAGGGCGTCCTGCGGCACGATGTCGCCGCCGCTCGGGAGGATCTCGACGTCGAGGCCGGCGTCCTCGTAGTAGCCCTGGTCCAGCGCGGCGTAGTAGCCGGAGAACTGGGCCTGGGTGAGCCACTGGAGCTGGAGCTTCACGGGGGTCAGGTCCCCGCCGCCGCTGCTCGGTGACTCCGTCGACCCGGCCGTGTCGTCCGAGCCGCCGCACGCGGTCAGCGCGAGCGCCGCCACGACGCCGAGCGCCCCGAGCCCGAGGCGGGCCCGCCTAGTGGTGTTCCTCATGTCGTCCCCTTGTCGTCGCATCACGGGAGAGCCCTCCTGGCGCCGTCGGCAGGCGGGGTGGTGCCGGCCCGCGCCGACCCCCCGGGCGCGGGACGTGTGGTGGCGCGGCGGTCAGGCCCGGCGCACCCCGCGGGTCCCCCACCGCTCGACGGCGGAGGTGGCCCCGTAGAACAGCAGCCCGACGAGCACGCCGCCGAGCACGTAGGCCCAGGCGCGGGCGTAGTTCGACCCCGCCGCGGCCGTGGTGATGAACGACCCGATCCCGGACCGCGGGCCGCCGAAGTACTCGGCGACGATCGCGGAGATCACCGCGAGCGAGGACGCCAGCCGCAGGCCGGTGAAGACGAACGGCAGGGCGGTCGGGATCGTCACGGCCCGGGTCGCCTGCCGCGGCGTGGCCGCGTACGCCCGCATGAGGTCCCGGTGCACGGGCCGGACCTGCCGGAGCCCGCGCAGCGTGTTCACGAACACCGGCACGCCGACCGCGACGGCCACCACGATCTGCCGCCCGGTCTCCACCGAGGCGCCGTACATCGTGTAGAGCACCGGGGCGAGGGCGACGACCGGGACCACCGCGAGCCCGGCGACCACCGGGTCGAGCAGCAGGTCGACGGCCCGCACGGCGGAGGCCAGGATCGCGGCCGCGATCGCCACCACCGCGCCGATCACGAGACCGACCAGCGCGTTCGTGCCGGTGACGAGCGCGGCCGAGGCGATCGTCGGCAGGAACTCGGCGAACTCGCCGGCGATGGCCGCCGGGCTCGGCAGCAGGAACGGCGGGACGTCGCCGAGCGTCACCACGGCCTGCCACGCGGCGACCAGCGCGGCGAGGAGGATCACGGGCGCGGCGCGGTGACCCCACGCGGCGGCGGCGCGGCGGGCCCGCGCCGGGGCGGCGGCGGGCGCCGGGGCGGCGGCGCTCACCGCGTCTCCACCCCGCGGCTCGGCACGTCGGACCCGCCGTGCAGCGCCTCGCGCACCGCCGTGACCGCCTGGAAGTACGCCGCGTCCTCGCGCAGGTCGTCGCCGCGCGACCCCGACCGCCCCAGCCCGACGTCGACGATCCCCGCGATCCGCCCCGGCCGGGCCGACATCACCACGACCCGGTCGGACAGGAACACCGCCTCGGGGATCGAGTGCGTCACGAACACGACCGCCGCCTGCGTCTCGGCGCAGATCCGGACCAGCTCGGACTGCAGCCGCTCGCGGGTCATCTCGTCCAGCGCCCCGAACGGCTCGTCCATCAGCAGCAGGCTGGGTCGCTCGGCGAGCGCCCGGGCGATCGCCACGCGCTGCTGCATGCCGCCGGACAGCTGGTCCGGGAAGTGGTCGGCGAAGTCGGTGAGCCCGACGAGCGCCAGCATCTCGTCCGCGCGCTCCCTGCGGGCCGCGCGGCCGACGCCGTGCAGGGACAGCGGCAGCTCGATGTTGGCGCGGACGGTGCGCCACGGCAGCAGCCCGGCCTGCTGGAACGCGATGCCGTAGTCGTGGCCGAGCCGCGCCTCCCGGGCCGGCCGCCCGAACACGTCGATCGAGCCCGACGTCGGCGCGTCCAGGTCGGCGACCAGGCGGAGCAGCGTCGACTTGCCGCAGCCGGACGGCCCGATCAGCGACACGAACTCCCCCGCGCCCACCGTGAGGTCGACGTGCTCGAGGGCGGTGACGGACCGCCCGCCCTCCCCCGGGAAGACGCGGCCGACGCCGGAGACCTGGACGGCCGCGGCGGCGGTGGCCGGCACGCCGGTGGGGGCGGCACCCGCGGCCGTGGGCGCGCTCACGCCGTCACCTCCGCGCGGCGGAACCGGCGCAGCGCGGTGCCGAGCAGGGCGACCGCCCCGGAGGCGACCAGGCCGAGCAGCACGGCGCCGAAGATCGGCGCCCAGGGCTTGGCGGGGTCGCTGCTGGCGAAGTTGGCGAACTCGAGGATCATGCGTCCGATACCTCCGGGCATCCCGGTCGAGACCTCCGCGACGACGACGCCGAGCACGGCGCTCGTGGCCGCCAGGCGGAGGGCGGGCAGCAGGTGGGGCACGCTCGCGGGCAGCCGCAGCCGGACCAGCTCCTGGGACCAGGAGGCGGCGTAGCCGGCGAACAGCTCGCGGTGCAGGGTGTCGGGCGAGGTGAGGCCGCGCAGGGCCCCGACCGCGACCGGGAAGAACGCCAGGTACGAGGCGATCACGGCGACCGACATCCACGGCTCCCAGGTGAAGCCGAGCTCGAGCTTCGACCCCCAGCCCTTCACCAGCGGTGCCAGCGCGATGAGCGGGACGGTCTGGCTCAGCACGACCAGCGGCAGCACCGCCGAGCGCGCGACGCGGAACCGGGTCATCAGCAGGGCGAGGGCGAACCCGACGACGACGCCGATCACCCAGGACACCGCGGCGATCCGGAGGCTGGTGCCGCCGGCGCGGAGCACCGCGAGCCACAGCGGGTCGGCGCCCGGCTGGGACGTGAGCGGCTCGCCGAGCCGGGCCAGCATCTCGGTCACGTGCGGCATCGCCAGGTCGGTGGTGCGCGGCAGCACCCGCAGGTCCCCGACGCTCCAGCCGTCCTCGGGGACGACCGCCTTGACCAGCTCCCACAGCGCGGCGAGCAGGACCAGGGCGGCGAGGCCGAGGGCGACCGGGCGGAGCGCGCGGAGTGGCGCGGGCAGCGTCCGGGTCCGGCGGGCGGCCGGCGCGAGCGCGGCCGCCGAGGGGGCGACGACCGCCGCGTCCCCGGCCTCCGCGACGCCCGGGCCCGCGACCCCGGCCGTCATGCCGTCGCCACGACGTGCTCGGCCATCGCCGGGATGACCCGCTCGCCGTACATCCGCAGGGTCTCGTCCTTGTTGTCGTGCTGCAGGTAGCCGGCGAACTGGGTGACCCCGAGCTCGCGGAGCGCCTGCAGCTTCTCGACGTGCTCGCGCGGGGACCCGAGCAGGCAGAACCGCTCGACGATCTCGTCCGGGACGAACTGGGTGTGCGAGTTCCCGGCGCGGCCGTGCTCGTTGTAGTCGTAGCCCTGCCGGCCCTCGATGTAGTCGGTCAGCGCCTTCGGCACCTGCGACCCCTGGCCGTACTTGGCGACGATGTCCGCGACGTGGTTGCCGACCATGCCGCCGAACCACCGGCACTGCTCGCGCATGTGCGCCCGGGCCGCCGGGGAGTCGCCGTCGCCGACGTACATCGGGGCCGCCACGCAGAACTTGATGGCGTCCGGGTCGCGCCCGGCGGCCTCGGCGGAGTCGCGGACGGTGCGGATCATCCACGACGCCACGTCGGGGTCGGCGCACTGCAGGATGAACCCGTCGCCGACCTCGCCGGTCAGCTTGAGCGCCAGCGGGCCGTACGCCGCGACCCACACCTCCAGCGCCGACCCGCGGGACCACGGGAACTGGACCTTGCGGCCGTTGTGCTCGACCGCCCGGGAGTTCGCGAGCTCGCGGATGACGTGGATCGACTCGCGCAGCGTCGCCAGGTTCGACGGCTTGCCGGCCAGGGTGCGCACCGCCGAGTCGCCGCGGCCGATGCCGCAGACGGTGCGGTTGCCGTACATCTCGTTGAGCGTGGCGAACGAGGACGCCAGCACGGTCCAGTCCCGGGTGGCCGGGTTGGTCACCATGGGCCCGACGATCACCTTGCGGGTGGCCGCGAGGATCTGCGAGAACACGACGAACGGCTCCTGCCACAGCAGGTGCGAGTCGAAGGTCCACACGTAGTCGAACCCGTGGGTCTCCGCCTGGCGGGCCAGGTCCACCACCCGGGACGCGGGCGGGTCGTTCTGCAGGACGACGCCGAACTCCATGGGCGTGCCTCCTTCTCGGGGTCGAAGGGGTGGGGCCGTCAGATCAGGTACTGCGACAGGCCGCGCTTGACGTACTTCCCGTGGCCGGCGCGGCCGAGGAACGCGCCGCCGTCGACGACGACCTCGCCGCGGGACAGCACCGTGTCGACGTGCCCGTCGACCTCGAAGCCCTCCCAGGCGGAGTAGTCCATGGCCATGTGGTGCGACTTCCCGACGCCGATCGAGGTGTGCCCGTTCGGGTCGTAGACGACGACATCCGCGTCGGCGCCGGGCGCGAGGACGCCCTTCTGGCCGTACATGCCGAACATCCGCGCCGGGGTGGTGCAGCAGATCTCGACCCAGCGCTCCAGGCTGATCTCGCCGGTGACGACGCCCTGGTACAGCAGGTCCATCCGGTGCTCCACGGAGCCGATGCCGTTCGGGATCTTCGAGAAGTCCCCGAGGCCCATCTCCTTCTGGTCCGTCATGCAGAACGGGCAGTGGTCCGTGGAGACGAGCTGCAGGTCGTTCGTGCGGAGGCTGTTCCACATCTGGTGCTGGTGGCCCTCGTGCTTCGAGCGCAGCGGCGTCGAGCAGACGTACTTGGCGCCCTCGAAGTCGCCCCACCGCTCGCTGCTCGCGCCGAGGTGGTCCTCGAGCGACAGGTAGAGGTACTGCGGGCAGGTCTCGCCGAACACGTTCTGGCCGCGGTCCCGGGCCTGGGCGATCTGCGCGGCCGCCTGCTTGGCGGACACGTGCACGATGTACAGCGGCGCCCCGGTGAGGTCGGCGAGCATGATCGCCCGGTGGGTGGCCTCCTCCTCGGCCTGCCAGGGCCGGGAGACCCCGTGGTAGTACGGGCTGGTCTCGCCGCGGGCGATGTGCTGCTGCACGAGGGTGTCGATGACCGACCCGTTCTCGGCGTGCATCATGATCATCGCGCCGTTGTCGGACGCCTTCTGCATCGCCCGCAGGATCTGCCCGTCGTCCGACAGGAACACGCCCTTGTAGGCCATGAACAGCTTGAAGGACGTGACGCCCTCGGCGATCAGCTCGTCCATCGCGTGCAGCGAGGAGTCCTGCACGTCCGACAGGATCTGGTGGAACGCGTAGTCGACCGCGCAGTTGCCGGCCGCCTTGGCGTGCCACAGGGCGTACTGGTCGACCGGGTTCTCGTGCGGGTACTGCACCACGAAGTCGACGATCGTGGTCGTGCCGCCCCAGGCCGCCGCCGTCGTGCCGGTCTCGAACGTGTCGGAGGCGAACGTGCCGCCGAACGGCATCTCCATGTGGGTGTGCGCGTCGATGCCGCCGGGGATGACGTACTTGCCGGTCGCGTCGATCACGCGGTCGACCGTCTGGGTCAGGTCGACGCCCAGGGCGGTCGAGCCGGGCTGCAGCAGCGCGACGATCGTCTCGCCGTCGATCAGCACGTCCGCGGCGCCGCGGCCGGTCGCGTTGACGACGGTGCCGCCGGTGATGAGGGTCTTCATCGCGATCCCCCGCTCACGGCGCCACGATGGGCCCGTAGGCGTCCGGCCGGCGGTCGCGGAAGAACTGCCACCGCTCGCGGGTCGTCCGGATCACGTCGAGGTCCAGGTCGCGGATGAGCAGCTGGTTCTCCGAGGAGGAGCCCACCTCGCCGACGTAGTTGCCGTCCGGGCCGACCGCGTACGACGAGCCGTAGAAGTTCACGGCCTCGTCCCCGTACTCGTTGTCCTCGAGCCCCACACGGTTGTTCGCGATGACGTAGTACCCGTTCGCGATGGCCGCGGCCGGCTGCTCCACCTCCCACAGCTTGTTCGAGATGCCGGGCGCGGTGGCGTTCGGGTTGAAGACGATCTCCGCGCCGTTCAGCGCCAGCACCCGCCAGCCCTCCGGGAAGTGCCGGTCGTAGCAGATGTTCACGCCGATCTTGCCGACCGCCGTCTCGAACACCGGGTACCCCTGGTTGCCGGGGCGGAAGTAGAACTTCTCCCAGAACTTGGGCAGGTGCGGGATGTGGTGCTTGCGGTACGTGCCGAGCAGAGTGCCGTCCGCGTCGATGACCGCCGCGGTGTTGTAGAGGACGCCGGGCTGGTCCTCCTCGTAGATCGGCAGCACGATCACGATGCCCAGCTCCTTGGCCAGCGCGCTGAACCGGTCGGTGGTCGGGCCGGGGACCGTCTCGGCGTACTCGTAGTACTTCGTGTCCTGCGTGATGCCGAAGTACGGGCCGTAGAACAGCTCCTGGAAGCCGATGACCTGCGCGCCCTCGGCCGCGGCCTTGCGCGTCCAGTCCTCGTGCAGCTGGATCATCGACTCCTTGTCGCCGGTCCAGGTGGCCTGGGTGAAGGCGACGCGCACGACTGACATGGAGGACCTCCGCGTGGTGGTGGGACCGGGACCGGGCCGCCGTGGCGGGGCCCGATGGGAATGTGACTCTGGGGGTTGAACATTTCTGCGGCGTTTCTGCCGGTAACGACCCCGAGAACGTCGATGACGGGGTTGTAAACACTGCGGCGCCGGGTCGCGGGCGGGTCCTCGCGCGGTGCGCGCCGGGGCACGATGACGCCCATGGACGTGGCCCAGCACGTGGAGGACCGCAGTCCCCGGGGGATCGCCGCCGCCGTCTCGCGCCTGGTGCGCAGCGGCGACCTGCGGCCGGGCGACCGCCTGCCCACCGTGCGCCGGCTCGCCGCCGAGCTGGGCGTCAGCCCGGCCACCGTGAGCGGCGCGTGGCAGGCGCTGGCCGCCGTGGGGCTCGTGGCGTCGCGCGGGCGGGCCGGGACGGTCGTGCTGCCGGAGCCGGCGTCCTGGCTGCCGCCCCGGTACCGGGACCTGGCGGCCGGCGGGCGGTCGGACGGGGTCCCTGCCCGGCCCACCGCCGCTCCGCCGGCCCCGGCGCCCCGCCCCGGTCCGCCGCTCGACCTGTCGGCCGGCACCCCCGACCCCGCGCTGCTGCCCCCGCTCGGGCGCGCGCTGGCCCGGGTGGCGGCGGCGACGCCCGCCGCCGGCACCGGCTCGTACCTCGGCACCCCCGTCGTCGAGCCGCTGGAGCGCCTGCTCCGCGCGTCCTGGCCGTTCACTCCGCAGCGGGTCACGGTCGTGGACGGCGCGGTCGACGCGATGAGCCGGACGCTCGAGCAGCTGGCGGGGTTCGGCGACCGGGTCGTCGTCGAGGACCCGTCGTTCCCGCCGATCTTCGACCTCTGCGACCAGCTCGGCCTGGAGCGGGTCCCGGTGCCGCTCGACCGCCAGGGCCTGCGGCCGGACGCGCTCGAGGCGGCGCTGCGCACGGGCGCCGAGGTGGTCGTCCTGCAGCCCCGGGCGCACAACCCCACCGGCGTGTCGATGACCTCGACCCGGGCCCGCGAGATCGCGGCGGTCGTCCGCCGGCACCTGGCCGCGACGCCCGGCGCCGGGCTGACGATCGTCGAGGACGACCACTCCGGCGAGATCGCGTCCTCCGCCGACGTCTCCCTCGGCAGCCACCTGCCCGACCGGGTCGTGCACGTGCGGTCGTACTCCAAGTCGCACGGCCCGGACCTGCGCATCGCGGCGGTCGGCGGGCCGGCGGCGGTGCTGGACCGGGTGGTGGCGCGCCGGATGCTCGGGCCCGGGTGGACCAGCCGGCTGCTGCAGCACGTGCTCGCCGACCTGCTGGACGACGGCGACGCGCTGGCGGCCGTCGCGCAGGCCCGCCGCACCTACTACGCGCGGCAGCGGGCGCTGAGCACCGCGCTCGCGACGCACGGCATCGAGGTCCAGCCCGGGGACGGGATCAACCTGTGGGTGCCGGTGGCCGACGAGGCGACGGCGCTGGTCCGGCTGGCCGCGGCGGGCATCCGGGTGGCGCCGGGCGCCCCCTTCCGGGCGACGACCGGCCCCGACCCGGCGGCCGGCGCCGAGAGGGGCGGGGCGGGCCACGTCCGCGTCACCGTCGGCGCCCTGGCGGGCGGCCCGGACGAGGTCACCCGCGTGGCGACGGCCCTGGCCCTGGCCGCAGGCGCGTAGCGCCCCGCCCCCGCCCCCGCGCTGCGCACACCCTCCGCGCGCCCTTCCTC
>NZ_JAKRMS010000145.1 GCF_022346185.1 Cellulomonas sp. ACRRI
CCGCCGCCCCGCGCCCGCCGCCGCCGCGTCCGCAGCAGGAGCGCGATTCCAGGCGGACGAACCCCGCGCGTCCTGCAGGCTCGGCGCCGGTGCTGCCACGATGGCGGCATGACCTCGACCGACGACCGCCCCTGGCTCGCGCAGTACCAGCCCGGCGTCCCCGCCGACATCGAGCTCCCCACGGAGTCGCTGGTGGCGATGTTCGACCGCTCCGTCGCCGAGGCGGGTGACGCGCCGGCGCTCGAGTTCTTCGGCCGCCGCACCACGTACGCCGAGCTCGGCGCGCAGGTCCAGCGCGCCGCCGAGGGCCTGCGCCGGCTGGGCGTGAAGCCGCGCGACCGGGTCGCGCTGCTGCTGCCCAACTGCCCGCAGCACGTCGTCGCGTTCTACGCGGTGCTCCGCCTCGGCGCCGTCGTCGTCGAGCACAACCCGCTGTACACGTCGCGGGAGCTGCGGCACCAGTTCGAGGACCACCGGGCGCGCGTCGTCATCGCCTGGGACAAGGCCGTCGAGCAGGTCCGGCAGTTCCCCGCCGACGTCGGCGTGGACCACGTCGTGTCGGTCAACCTGCTGCGCGCGTTCCCCGCGGTCAAGCGCGCGGCGCTGTCGCTGCCGATCCCGAGCCTGCGCGCCACCCGCCGGTCCCTGACCGCGCCGGCCCGGGGCACGATCCCGTGGGAGGACCTGCTGTCCCACGGCGCGCTGGACCCGGGGCACCCGCGCCCCGCCGTGACCGACCTGGCCGCGATCCAGTACACCTCCGGCACGACCGGCCGCCCGAAGGGCGCGATGCTCACGCACCTCAACCTGCACGCGAACGCCCTGCAGGGCGAGGCGTGGATGCACGGGGCGGAGTACCGCAGGGAGGTGTTCTACGCGATCCTGCCGATGTTCCACGCGTTCGGCATGACGCTGTACCTCACGTACGGCGTGCTCAAGCAGGGGCTGCTGGTGCTGTTCCCGAAGTTCGACACCGGCCTCGTGCTGGACGCGATGAAGAAGTCGCCGGCGACCGTGTACTGCGCGGTGCCGCCGATCTACGAGCGCACCGCGATGGCCGCCAAGGAGCGCGGGGTGTCGCTCGCGTCGTGCCGGTTCTGCATCTCCGGGGCGATGAACCTGCCGGACGCCACGGTCGAGCTGTGGGAGTCGATGTCCGGCGGCCTGCTGGTCGAGGGCTACGGCATGACCGAGTCGTCCCCGGTGGCGCTCGGCAACCCGTTCCACCCGACCCGGCGCACCGGCACCATCGGCGTCCCCTTCCCGTCCACCCGGATGCGCGTCGTGGACCCCGAGGACCCGGCGGTGGACGTCCCGCCGGGCCAGCCCGGGGAGCTGCTCCTGAACGGCCCGCAGGTGTTCGCCGGCTACTGGAACAACCCGGACGAGACGGCCGCCACCCTGCTGCCGAGCGGCTGGCTGCGGACGGGCGACATCGTCACCGTCGACCCAGACGGGTTCACCACCATCGTCGACCGCGCCAAGGAGCTCATCATCACCGGCGGGTTCAACGTGTCCCCGTCCGAGGTCGAGGGCGTGCTCCGCGGGCACCCGACCGTCAAGGACGCCGCGGTGATCGGCAGGCCGCTGGAGCGCGGCGGCGAGCAGGTCGTCGCCGCGGTCGAGCTCGAGCCCGGCGCCACCCTGGACGAGGCGGCGATCCGGGCGTACTGCCGGGAGCACCTCGCCGCGTACAAGGTGCCGCAGCGGGTCGTCGCGATCGAGGACACCCCGCGGTCGATGCTCGGCAAGGTGCTGCGCAAGCAGGTGCGCGACCAGGTGCTGCCCCGGCTCTGACCGGCGGCGCCACCCACGCACGCCGCGGCCCGACCCCTGGACGGGCACCACCCGGGCCCGGGCGCGGTGCGACGATGGGCCCGCACGTCCGCCCCGAGCCGGGAGACCCGATGATCCGCAGCACCGACCACATCCTCACGAGCCAGGCGGGCAGCCTCCCGCGCACGCCGGAGCTCATCGCCGCCAACGCCGCCCGTGAAGCCGGCCAGGAGGCCGGGGACCACGCCGCCCTGCTCCGGGGCGCCGTCACGGACCTGGTGCGCCGCCAGGTCGACCTCGGCCTCGACGTGCCGGGCGACGGCGAGTTCGGCAAGGCGATGACCAGCGCGATCGACTACGGCGCCTGGTGGTCGTACTCGTTCCAGCGCCTGGGCGGTCTGGAGCTGCGCGACGGCGCGTCGTGGATCTTCAAGGACGTGCAGTCCGGCCCGGGCGACGTCAAGGTGACCGGGTTCGGCCGGCGCCGCGATCGCGCGCGGTTCGAGGAGGCGTACGCCGACCCGACCAGCGGCGTGTTCCACGGCGGCGACCCGAAGCCGTTCCCGACCGCGGTGGCCCCGGTGACGTACACCGGCCAGGACGCGGTCGCGCAGGACGTCGCCAACCTGCGCGCGGCGCTCGACGCGACCGGCGCGCAGGAGGGCTTCATCACCTCGATCGCGCCGGCGTCGGCAGCCCGGATGGACAACGACTACTACGCCACGGACGAGGAGTACGTCTGGGCGCTCGCCGACGCCCTGCGCGAGGAGTACGTCGCGATCGTCGACGCCGGCCTGGTGCTGCAGATCGACGACCCGTCGATGGCGGAGAACTGGGACCAGATCACCCCGGAGCCGACCGTCGAGGACTACGTGCGGTTCACCGAGCTCCGGGTCGAGGCGCTCAACCACGCGCTGCGCGGGCTGCCCGAGGACCGGATCCGGTACCACCTGTGCTGGGGCTCCTGGCACGGCCCGCACACCACCGACCTGCCGATGGCGGACATCGTCCGCACGATGCTGAAGGTGAACGCGGGCGCGTACTCGTTCGAGGCCGCCAACGTCCGGCACGAGCACGAGTGGCGGGTCTGGGAGGACGTGCAGCTGCCCGAGGGGAAGCTGATCCTCCCGGGCGTGGTGTCGCACGCGACGAACGTCGTCGAGCACCCGGAGCTGGTCGCCGACCGCATCGAGCGGTTCGCGCGGCTGGTCGGCCGGGAGAACGTCGTCGCGGCGACCGACTGCGGCCTGGGCGGCCGGATCCACCACCAGATCGCGTGGGCCAAGCTCGAGACCCTGGTGCAGGGCGCCGAGATCGCCACGAAGCGCCTCTGGGGCTGACCCCCCGCGGACGCGCGACGGCCCGGCCCCCCTCGTGGGGTGCCGGGCCGTCGCGCGTGCGGGCGGCACCGGTCAGCCGGTGTTCTGCAGCCCCGCGGCCACGCCGTTGACGGAGAGCAGCAGCAGCTGCTTGTTCTCCTCGACCAGGTCCGGCTGGTCGCCGGTGCGCAGCGCGCGCAGCGCCCGGATCTGCAGCAGGGACAGGGCGTCGACGTACGGGCTGCGCAGCTGCACCGCGCGCCCGAGGATCCGGCGGCGGGACAGGATGCGGTCGGAGCCGGTGATCGCGAGCACCCAGTGCCGGGTCAGCGCCATCTCCTCGAGCACGAGCCGCGCCAGGTCGTCGCGGTCGCCCAGCGCGAGGTACCGCTCGGCCAGGCGCTCGTCCGTCTTCGCCAGCGACATCTCGACGTTGTCGATCATCGTGCTGAACAGCGGCCAGTCGGCGTACGCGGCCTGCAGCTCGGCGAGGTCGCCCACCGACTCCAGGGCGGTGCCCAGGCCGAACCAGCCGGCGAGGTTGGTCCGCGCCTGCGACCAGGAGAACACCCACGGGATCGCCCGCAGGTCGTCCAGCGACTCGACGGACAGGCCGCGGCGCGCCGGGCGGGAGCCGATCGGGAGCAGGCCGATCTCCTCCAGCGGGGTCACCTGCGCGAACCACTGCGGGAAGCCCTCGGCGCGCACCAGCTCGTAGAACCGGGTGCGGGACGACGCGTCCAGCGCGGCGGCCAGATCGGCGAACCGCTCCGTGGCGGCCGCGTTGCGCCGCTCGGTGGACGGGGCGCCGGCCAGCAGGGTCGCCGCGGCGACCTGCTCGATGTGCCGGGCACCGATCGTCGGGTTCCCGTACCGCGCGAAGATGACCTCGCCCTGCTCGGTCAGCTTGAACCGGCCGTCGACCGAGCCCGGGGGCTGGGCCAGCACGGCGCGGTTCGCGGGGCCGCCGCCGCGCCCGAGGGCGCCGCCGCGCCCGTGGAACAGCGTGAGGCTGATGTCGTGCTTCCGGCCCCACTCGGCGATCCGGCTCTGCGCGACGTCGAGCGCGAGGGTCGCGGCCACGGGGCCGACGTCCTTGGACGAGTCCGAGTAGCCCAGCATGACCTCGACGCGCCGGCCGTTCTCCGCGAGCCGCGCCTGCACGGCGGGCAGCGTGAGCATCGAGTCGAGGATGTGGACGCTGGCCTCGAGGTCGGCGAAGGTCTCGAACAGCGGGATCGCGTCGATGACCGGCCGGGTCGCCGGGTCCGGGAACACCAGCTCGGCCAGCTGGTAGACCGCGGCCAGGTGCTCCGGCGCCTGGGTGAACGACACGATGTACCGGCGGGCCGCGGCGACGCCGTACCGGCGCTGCACCGCCCCGATCGCGCGGTAGGTGTCGAGCACCTCCACCGTGCGGGGCTCCAGGTCGCCGTCCAGGCCCTTCGCCTCGATGTCCGCGAGCGCGGCGGCGTGCACCTGGGAGTGCTGGCGCACCTCCAGCTCGGCCAGGTGGAACCCGAACGTCTGCACCTGCCAGATGAGCTTCTGCAGGTCGCCGAACGCCACGCGGGTCGCGCCGGCGGCCTCGAGCGAGCGCTGCACGACGTCGAGGTCGGCGAGCAGCTCGTCGGGGCCGGCGTAGGACAGGTCGGCGTCCCGGCGCCGGGTCGCGGCGAGCCGCTCGGCGACCATGCGCAGCGCGCGGCGGTGCGGCTGGTGCCGCACCTCGGCGGCGGCCTTCGTCGCGGCGTCCTCCGAGAGGTCCCGCTGCCGGTGCCACAGCGCGACCAGCTCGGCGCTGGCCGGGGTGCCGGTGTCGTCGAGCGTGAGCTTCGCGGAGATCTTCCGCGCCGACTCCTCGAGGGCGCCGAGCACGTGCTCGTTGGCCAGCGCGGCGGCGGCCCGGGTCACCTCGGCGGTGACGTTCGGGTTGCCGTCCCGGTCGCCGCCGATCCACGACCCCAGGCGCACGAACGGGCGGACCGCCGGCTCCTGGCGCCCCGCGCCCGCCCCGGACAGCCAGTCGTCCAGGCGGCGGTACACGGTCGGGAACGTGTCGAACAGCGTGGTGTCGAAGATGTTCATCACGGTGCGGACCTCGTCCAGCACCGTGGGCTTCTGCGCCCGCAGCGGCGACGTGCGCCACAGCGTGTCGATCTCCTCCAGGATGCGGCGGTCGTTCTCCGCGCGGGAGGTGCCGCCGGCGGCGAGCGCGTCGCGCTCGGCCAGCAGGTCGGAGATGCGCCGGATCGCCCGGGACACCGAGCGACGGCGGGCCTCGGTCGGGTGCGCGGTGAGCACCGGGCGGAACTCCAGCTCCTGCAGGCGGCGCAGCGCCTCGTCGCGGCCGACCTCGCCGGCCAGGGCGTCGATCGCCGCGGGCAGGGAGTCGTCCTGCATGAGCTCGCCGGCCGGCAGCTCCGCCTCGCGGGCGCGCAGCACGCGGACGCGGTGGTGCTCCTCGGCGAGGTTCGCCAGGTGGAAGTAGCAGGTGAAGGCGCGGGCGACCTGCTGGGCGCGCTCGATGGAGAAGGAGCCGACGAGCTCCTCCGCCTCGGTGAGCGCGGACAGGTCCTGCTCGTCGTGGGCGCGGATCGTCAGCGCGCGGACGCGCTCCACGTCGTCGAACAGGTCGTCGCCGCCGGACTCGCGGATCACGCGGCCGAGGAACTCGCCGAGCATCCGGACGTCGTTGCGCAACGGGTCGGGGACCTCGTGGCGCGCGAGGCCGCGGCGGGCCTCGAGCGAGGGCTGGGGGTCGGTCACCGGTCAAGCGTAGGTCAACCGTCCGACGCACGAGACGCGTGTCCGCCTGTCGGCTACCTCACCCGTGCGCCCGAGCCGTGGGCCCGATGTCCCGCGCCACCGCGCGGGAGTCTAGGCTCGGAGGCAGTGCCCGCGGCCGGTCCGTCGCGACCGGGCGAGCAGCAACCCCCGATGATCCGGGCCGCCGAGGTCCGGGCGGAAATGAGGTGCGGTGAACGCGAAGGCTCCTGTGGCCCAGCAGGTCGGTTGGACCGAGCTCGACGTCAAGGCCGTCGACACGGTGCGTGTCCTGGCCGCCGACGCGGTCGAGAAGGTCGGCAACGGCCACCCCGGCACGGCGATCAGCCTGGCCCCGGCCGCGTACCTGCTCTACCAGAACGTGCTGCGGCACGACCCGGCGGACCCGCACTGGCTGGGCCGCGACCGGTTCATCCTGTCGGCGGGCCACTCCTCGCTGACGCAGTACATCCAGCTCTACCTGGCCGGCTTCGGCCTGGAGCTCGAGGACATCGAGGCGCTGCGCACCTGGGGCTCGAAGACCCCGGGCCACCCCGAGTACAAGCACACCAAGGGCGTCGAGATCACCACCGGCCCGCTCGGCCAGGGCATCTCCTCGGCCGTCGGCTTCGCGATGGCGGCCCGCCGCGAGCGCGGCCTGCTCGACCCCGAGGCGGCGCCGGGCACCAGCCCGTTCGACCACTTCGTCTACACGATCTGCTCGGACGGCGACCTGCAGGAGGGTGTGTCCTCCGAGGCCTCGTCCATCGCCGGCACCCAGAAGCTCGGCAACCTCATCGCGATCTGGGACGACAACCACATCTCGATCGAGGGCGACACCGAGATCGCGTTCACCGAGGACGTCGTCAAGCGCTACGAGGCCTACGGCTGGCACGTCCAGTTCGTGGACTGGACGGAGGGCGGCGAGTACACGGAGAACGTGGACGCGCTGCACGCCGCGATCGAGGCCGCCAAGGCCGTCACCGACCGCCCGTCGTTCATCGGCCTGCGGACGATCATCGCCTGGCCGTCGCCGACCAAGCAGAACACCCACGGCTCGCACGGCTCCAAGCTCGGCACCGACGAGGTCCGCGGCCTCAAGGAGGTCCTGGGCTTCGACCCCGACAAGTCCTTCGACGTCGCCCCCGAGGTCATCGCGCACACCCGCAAGGCCCTCGAGCGCGGCGCCGCCGCCAAGGCCGAGTGGAGCAAGGGCTTCGACGCCTGGCGCGAGGCCAACCCGGAGCGCGCCGAGCTGCTGGAGCGCCTGCGCGCCGGCAAGCTGCCCGCCGGCTGGGCCGACGCCCTGCCGACGTTCCCCGCCGGCAAGGCCGTCGCGACCCGCGCCGCCTCCGGCGAGGTGCTGTCCGCCCTCGCGCCGGTGCTGCCCGAGCTGTGGGGCGGCTCCGCCGACCTCGCCGGCTCGAACAACACCACCATGAAGGGCGAGCCGTCCTTCATCCCGGCCGAGCGCTCCACCCACGAGTTCGCCGGGAACGAGTACGGCCGCACGCTGCACTTCGGCATCCGCGAGCACGGCATGGGCGCGATCCTCTCCGGCATCGCCCTGCACGGCCTGACCCGGCCGTACGGCGGGACGTTCTTCACGTTCTCCGACTACATGCGCGGCTCGGTCCGCCTGGCCTCGCTCATGGGCGTGCCGGCGATCTACGTGTGGACGCACGACTCGATCGGCCTCGGCGAGGACGGCCCGACCCACCAGCCGGTCGAGCACCTCACCGCCGTCCGCGCGATCCCCGGCCTCGCCGTGGTCCGCCCGGCCGACGCGAACGAGACCGCGCAGGCGTGGAAGGCGATCCTCGAGCGCACCGACGGCCCCGCCGCGCTCATCCTCACCCGGCAGAACGTCCCGACGTTCCCGCGCGGCGAGGAGGGCTTCGCGTCCGCCGAGGGCGTCGCGCGCGGCGCGTACGTGCTGCTCGAGGCGTCGTCCGGCACCCCGGAGGTCATCCTCATCGGCACCGGCTCCGAGGTGCAGCTGGCCGTCGCGGCCCGCGAGACCCTGGAGGCCGCCGGCGTCCCGACCCGCGTGGTCTCCGCGCCGTCGCTGGAGTGGTTCGCCGAGCAGGACGAGGCCTACCGCGAGTCGGTGCTCCCGTCCTCGGTGAAGGCCCGCGTCTCCGTCGAGGCCGGCATCGCGCTGTCCTGGTGGAAGATCCTCGGCGACGCCGGCCGCGCCGTGTCGCTCGAGCACTACGGCGCCTCCGCGGCGTACGAGACGCTCTACGAGGAGTTCGGCATCACGGCGGACGCCGTGGTCGCGGCGGCGCACGAGTCGATCGCGGCGGCCTGCGGCGGCAGCGCCCCGGCGACGGACGCCAGCGCCCCGACGGAGAGCGGCACGGGCGACCAGCTCTGACCCGCTGACGCGCAGGACGGCCGGGCACCCCTCCGGGGGGCGCCCGGCCGTCCTGCGTCCCCCACCCGACCCTCGCCGAGATGGCAACTCTCGGCTGTGCGGAGGCGCCCGCCCACAGCCGAGAGTTGCCATCTCGGCGCAGGCAGGGGCGCAGGCAGGGGCGCAGGCGGCGCGAGCGGCGCACGAGAGGGCGCGGGACGTTGGTCCCCGCGCCGCGCGGAGCGCGGCGGGGAGGGTCGGAGGCGTGAGCGTGCGGCAGACCCCGGTGTACTACTACTCGTCGAGCTCCGGGCTCGTGCGGTCGTTCGCGCTGCGGCTCGACCGGCCCGTGCTCGACCTGTCCCGGCGCGAGGTCCGCCTCAGCGAGGCGGACGGGCCGTGGGTGCTGCTCACGCCGTCGTACAAGACCGGCAACGAGGCCAACGACACCATCCCGGAGGCGGTGCGCCGGTTCCTGCGCTCGCCCGTCAACCGCCGCCGCATGGTCGGCGTCATGGGCAGCGGGAACCGGAACTTCGGCCGGTACTACCAGCACGCCGCCCGGGACATCGCCGCCCGCTCGGGCCGTCCGGTGCTGTTCGAGTTCGAGATCGCGGGCACGCCCTGGGACGTGGAGGAGTGCCGGCGGATCCTGGCGGACCTGGACGCCGCGCTCGCCGCGGGCGGGGACGCCCCGGCCGTCTGACGCCCCGGGGCGCGCGCTCATCTCGCCCGGGTGGGTGCGCGCGTCGGCCGTCGGCCCTAGCGTGACCACCATGAGCCCGTCGAAGGTGCCCGCCGAGGAGATCGAGGTGCGCGGCCGCACCGTGCGGGTCTCCAACCCCGACAAGGTCTACTTCCCCGACCGCGGCCTGACCAAGATCGACGTCGTCCGCTACTTCGTGAGCGTGGGCGACGGGATCCTCGGCGCGCTGCGCGACCGACCGACGACGCTGGAGCGCTGGCCGCGCGGGTGGTTCGAGGGCGCGAAGCTGTCCACCCGCATGGACAACAAGGGCGACGCGTTCTTCCAGAAGCGGGTCCCGCAGGGAGCGCCCGACTACGTCGAGTCGACGACGATCACCTTCCCGTCCGGCCGCACGGCCGACGAGGTGACCCCGACGGAGCTCGCCGTCGTGGCGTGGGCCGCGAACCTGGGCACGCTGACCTTCCACCCGTGGCCCGTGACCCGCGCCGACGTCGAGGCGCCCGACCAGCTCCGCATCGACCTCGACCCGCAGCCGGGCACGACCTTCGACGACGCCGCCCGGGTCGCGCCGCACGTCCGGGAGGTCCTCGCCGAGCACGGGCTGACCGGCTTCCCCAAGACCTCCGGCGGGCGCGGCATCCACATCTTCGTGCCGATCGAGCCGCGCTGGTCCTTCACGCAGTGCCGCCGGGCGACGATCGCGCTCGGCCGCGAGCTGGAGCGCCGGCTGCCCGGGCAGGTCACGACGAAGTGGTGGAAGGAGGAGCGCGGCGAGGCGATCTTCGTCGACTACAACCAGATGGCCCGCGACCGCACCATCGCGTCCGCGTACTCCGTCCGCCCGAACCGTCGTGCCACCGTCTCCGCGCCGCTGCGCTGGGAGGAGGTCGCGGACGTGCACCCCGACGACTTCGACGTGACGACGATGCCCGCCCGGTTCGCGGAGGTCGGCGACCTGTTCGCCCCGCTGGTGTCGCGCACCTCGCCGTCGCCCGGCACCGACGCCGTCGCGCCGGGGGCGCTCGACGGGCTGCTGGAGCTCGCCGCGAAGGACGAGCGGGACCACGACCTCGGCGACCTGCCGTACCCGCCCGAGTACCCGAAGATGCCGGGCGAGCCGAAGCGGGTGCAGCCGAGCAAGGACCGGGACCGCCCGAAGGCCGGCGCCGCGGAGGACTGAGCCGCCGCGGGAACTCGCCGGGCGGGTGGTCCGTTCACCCCCTCCCGGACCGACGACCCCGAGGAGCGCCCGTGCC
>NZ_JAKRMS010000146.1 GCF_022346185.1 Cellulomonas sp. ACRRI
GAGTGGGGGGGGGGGGGGCGGGGGGGGTGTCTCCGCACCCCGGGGGGGGGGCGGCCGTCACCCCCCCGGGGGCCCCGCGACGGGTCCGCGTGCACCACCTCGCCGAGGCCAAGGAGCGCGGCGAGCGGCTGACCATGCTGACCGCCTACGACTTCGCGACGGCGCGCATCTTCGACGACGCGGGCATCGACCTGCTCCTGGTGGGCGACTCGATCGGCAACACCATGCTCGGCCACGCGTCGCCGATCCCGGTCACCGTCGACGAGATGATCCCGCCGACCCGGGCGGTCGTGCGCGCGGCCCGGCGGGCGCTCGTCGTCGCGGACCTGCCGTTCGGGTCGTACGAGGCCGGCCCCGCGCAGGCGCTCGCCACCGCGGCCCGGTACCTCAAGGAGGCCGGGGCGCACGCCGTGAAGTTCGAGGGCGGCGTCCGGGTGGCCCCGCAGATCCGCGCGCTCACCGACGCCGGCATCCCGGTCGTCGGGCACCTCGGCTTCACCCCGCAGTCCGAGAACACCCTGGGCGGCCACCGGGTGCAGGGCCGCGGCGACGAGGCGGCCGAGCGGCTCGCCGAGGACGCCCTCGCCGTGCAGGAGGCGGGCGCGGTCGCGGTCGTCCTGGAGATGGTGCCGGCACCGGTCGCCGCCCGGGTCACCGAGATCCTCCGCATCCCGACCATCGGCATCGGCGCCGGCGCGGAGTGCGACGGCCAGGTGCTGGTCTGGACCGACATGGCCGGCATGGGCGAGTGGTCGCCGCGGTTCGCCAAGGCGTTCGCGCCCGTCGGGCAGCTGCTCGGCGAGGCCGCCCGCGCCTACGCCGCCGAGGTGCGCGGCGGGCAGTGGCCCGACGCCGACCACTCGTTCCTCAGCTGAGCGCCGCTCGTCCCCCGGCCGCGCGGCGGCCCGCTCCGCGCGGCGGCCGCGTCCGGGCGGCGCTCGCCGTCGCGGTCCTCGCGCTCGCGGCGGCCGCCGTGCTCGTGCTGCTCGCCCCCGACCGCCTGGGGCTGGCGGACCGCACGCCCGTCGCGCAGCTCGTCGCCCTGCGCGGCCTGGTCGCCGTCCTCCTGATCGGCGGCGCGCTGCTGCTGGTCGGCGTGGTCGGCGGCTGGCGCCGGATCGCCGGCCGCGCCGGTCTGGCCCGCCCGGCGTGGCGTCTGCCGCTCGCCCTGGCCGCCGTCCTGGTGCTCGGCGGCGCCGCCCAGGCCGCCGTGCTGGCGGGCCGCGGCGTCGTCGGACCGGCGCCCGGGGCGGCCGCGGACGGCGACCTCGTCGTGCTGTCGTTCAACACCTTCGGCGTCGTGGGCGCGGACGAGCTGACGGCGCTCGTCCAGCAGCAGGACGCGGACGTCGTCGTGCTCGCCGAGACCTCGGGGGCGACTGCCCGGGACGTCGCCCGGGCGCTGACCGCCGCGGGGCGGCCCACCTCGGCGCTCGCCGCCGACGCCGCGGGCACCCGCGTCGACGGCGTCGCCCTGCTGGTCCGCGACGCGCTCGGGACGTACGCGCCGACGTCCGAGGGGCTGCCCGCCACCGAGCTCGGCACCTTCGCGGCCGTCCGCGCCGGCGGGGCGCCCGCCGCCGACGCGACGCCCGCCGCCGAGGCGCAGCCGTCCGCGGGCCGGCGCGACGTGCCCGCGCCCGACGTCGTGGTCGCGGCGCACACGCGCGCCCCGTCCGCCGAGTCCTCGATGCCGGACTGGCGTGCGCACGCGGCGGGCATCGCCGCGGTGTGCCGCAGCACGCCGGGCGCGGTCGTCGCCGGCGACCTGAACGCGACGCTCGACCACCCCGGCCTGGGCGACCTCGGGCCGTGCGTCGACGCGGCCGCCGCGGCCGGCGTCGCGGGGCTGGGCACCTGGCCGTCCGACGTGCCCCGGGTCCTGGCCGCGCCCATCGACCACGTGCTCGTCGACGGGCGGGCATGGCGGGTCACGGGGTTCGGCGTGCTCGACCGGGTGGGTGCCAGCGACCACCGCCCGGTCGTCGCGCACCTCGCGCGGCGCTGACGGGGGCGGCCGGGGCCGCGGGCGCGCGCCGCCGGCGTCCGGTGCCGGGGGCCCGGTGCCGTGCGTGTCGTCCGGGGCGGGCCGCCCGGGGCCCTACGCTCGTCGCATGCGCCGCGACTCCGCCGTCCAGCAGCCGGCCGCGGCGCGCTCGTCGTCCTCGGGCGCTCCGTCCTCGGGCGCCCCGGCCCCGCGCGGGCCGCGCCCCCCGGCCCGGCGGCCCCGCCTGCGCCTGACCCGCCGCGGCGTGGTCGTGCTCGGCGTCGCCGCGGTCCTCGTCCTCGCGCTCGTGGTGTCCCTCGTCGTCGCCGTGGTCCGGCTGCTCGGCGGCCCGGCGGACCCCGCCGTGCCCGCCCCCGTCGTCGCGGAGGTCCCCGAGTCGTGCGTCCCGGACGCCACCACCTCGCAGAACTGCTGGCCCGCCTTCGACGACGGCGCCGACCCGCTGCTGGAGGTGTCGCCGTGGGTGACCGGGCGGCTCCGCGGCGGCGACGCCCGGTACGTCCTGGAGCACGTGGCCGCGCGGTTCGACGCCGAGGTCGAGGCCGTGGACGTGGCCAGCTCCTGGGGCTGGGGCTACCGCACCGTGCGCGGCGAGGAGGACGAGGCCGGGGAGGGGCTGTCGAACCACGCGTCCGGGACGTCGATCGACCTGAACGCGACCGAGCACCCCCTGGGCGCCCGGGACACGTTCACGGACGAGCAGGTCGCGGCGATCCGGTCGATCCTCGCCGAGGTCGCGCCCGCGGTCGCCTGGGGCGGCGACTTCGCCGGCCGGCGGGACGAGATGCACTTCGAGATCGTCGCGTCGCCGGAGACGGTCGCCGAGGTGGCGGCCCGCCTGCGCGGCGGGGCCCCGCCGGGCTGACCGGGGCCGGCCCGCGGGGCGGACCGGGTCAGCGGTCCCGGCGGTCCTCCTCGTCCCACGCCTCGGTGCGGGCACGGGCCTTGTCCAGCGCGTGCTGCGCCGCCTCGCGGGTCGGGTACGGGCCCATGAGGTGCGACCAGGTCGACTGCTTGCCCTGCTCGACCTGCCCGGTCTCGGTGTTGTAGTAGAACTCGTCGGCCACGGCACCCTCCCTCGTCCTGGGCCCTCCGGCTCTCCGGTCCGGGCCCCTCCTTCGTAGACTGCCAGGCATGACGTCCGTGCACGCGCCGAGGCCGGCGCTCGTCCCGGGCACCGTGAGCCCCCGGCGACCGGTCCCCGCCTCGATCCCCCGCCCCGAGTACGTCGACCGGCCCGCGCCGACCCCGTACACCGGCAGCGACGTGGTGGCCCCGGACGTCGTCGAGCGCATCCGGGTGTCCGCGCGGATCGCGGCCCGGGCGCTGCAGGAGGTCGGCCGGCACGTCGCCCCCGGCGTCACCACCGACGAGCTCGACCGCATCGGCCACGAGTTCCTCCTCGACCACCACGCGTACCCGTCGACCCTCGGGTACCGCGGCTTCCCCAAGTCGGTGTGCACCTCGGTCAACGAGGTGATCTGCCACGGCATCCCCGACTCGACCGTCCTCGAGGACGGCGACATCGTGAACCTCGACATCACCGCCTACGTCGACGGCGTGCACGGCGACAACAACGCCACCTTCCTCTGCGGCGACGTGGACGAGGAGTCCCGGCTGCTCGTCGAGCGGACCGAGGAGGCGCTCGCCCGCGCGATCAAGGCGGTGCGCCCCGGCCGCGAGGTCAACGTCATCGGCCGGGTGATCGAGAAGTACGCCGCACGGTTCGGCTACGGCGTGGTGCGCGACTACACCGGCCACGGCGTCGGCGAGGCGTTCCACACCGGGCTGGTCATCCCGCACTACGACGCGGCGCCGCTGTACGACCGGGTCATCGAGCCCGGGATGGTGTTCACGATCGAGCCGATGCTCAACCTGGGCACCGCCGACTGGACGACGTGGGACGACGGGTGGACCGTGGTCACCGCGGACCTGCGCCGCAGCGCGCAGTTCGAGCACACCCTGCTGGTCACCGACACCGGAGCGGAGATCCTCACACTCCCATGAGCAACCACCACGGCAAGAACGAGCGCACGGCGTTCGGCATCGACATCGGCGGGTCCGGCATCAAGGGCGCGCCGGTGGACCTCGCCACGGGCGAGTTCGCCGCCGAGCGCGTCCGCATCCCCACCCCCCAGCCGGCCACCCCCTCCGCGGTCGCGGAGACGGTCGTCGAGCTGGTCGGGCGGTTCGACCTCCCCGCGGACGCCGCCATCGGCGTGACGTTCCCCGCGGTGGTCCAGCACGGCGTCGCCCGGTCCGCCGCGAACGTCGACGGCTCCTGGATCGGCACCAACATCGAGCACGTCCTCGGCGACGCCCTCGGCCGGCCGGTCCTGGCGGTCAACGACGCCGACGCGGCCGGGTACGCCGAGACCCTGTACGGCGCCGCGCGGTCCACCTCGGGCGTGACGTTCATCTGCACGCTGGGCACCGGCATCGGCACCGCGATCGTCGCCGACGGGGTGCTCGTGCCGAACCTCGAGCTCGGGCACCTGGAGATCGACGGCCACGACGCCGAGACCCGCGCCGCCGACTCCGCCCGCGAGCGCGAGGACCTCGACTTCCCGCAGTGGGCCGAGCGCCTGCAGCGGTACTTCGGCGTCATCGAGGACCTGTTCTGGCCGGACCTCATCGTCGTCGGCGGCGGCGTGTCCAAGCACCACGAGAAGTTCCTCCCGCTGCTGCACCTGCGCGCGCCCATCGTGCCCGCGCAGCTGCGGAACGCGGCCGGCATCGTCGGCGCCGCGGCGCTGGCCGCCCGGGCCGGCACGCCGGTCGCGGGCGTCAAGGGCGACTGACGGCCGGGCCCGGCGCGCGGTCCCCCGCCGCCGGGCCCCGTCCACCCCCCGGGGGGGGCTGGTGCGGCGCGCCCCCGCGCCCTACCGTCGCGCCATGGGACTCGCCGTGGCGCAGCTGTGCGTCGACTCGCACGACCCGTCGTCGCTCGCCCGGTGGTGGGCCGACGTCCTGGGCTGGCGCGTCGTCGAGGAGGACGAGGACGAGGTGGACCTCGAGCCGCCGCCCGGCGTCGTGGCGACCCCCTGGCTGTTCCTCCGCGTGCCGGACGCCAAGCGCGTGAAGAACCGGCTGCACGTCGACGTGCGGCCGCCTGACGGCTCCGACCAGGCCACCGAGCTCGAGCGGCTGCTGACGCTCGGGGCGGTGCGGGTCGACGTCGGGCAGGGCCCGGACGTCACCTGGCACGTCCTCGCCGACCCGGAGGGCAACGAGTTCTGCCTGCTCCGGTCGACCCCGTCCGAGCTGGCCGCCCTCCTCGCGGCCGACCCGGCCGGGAGCGCGCCGGCCTGACCTGGGCGTCCGCCCCACCCGTCCGGGACTCCGGATGCGGCGGCACGCGACCGGGCTTAGCGTCGTGAGCACGACGTACCGGTCCGGAGAAGGAGGACGTATGGGACTCGACGACAAGATCTCGAACGCTGCCGAGAAGGCCGCCGGCAAGGTCAAGGAGACCACCGGGCGGGCCTCGGACGACGAGCGCCTCGAGGCCGAGGGCCGCGCCGACCAGTCGAAGGCCGACATCAAGGACGCCGGCGAGAAGGTCAAGGACGCGTTCAAGCACTGAGGCCCCGCGCCGACCCGCGCCCCGTCCCGGCTCCCGGGGCGGGGCGTCGTGGCGTCCGGGCCCGGGCGCTAGTCCGGCGGTGGCGTCGCCCGGACGGTCGCGCGGAACCGGGCGCCGCCCCGCGCGGTGGCGACGGGCACCCACTCCCCCGTCTGCACGAGCCCCACGACGTCCAGGTGCACCTGGGCGATGTCGGCGAGCGGGACCGGGAAGTCGGGCGAGGTCGTCCGGCTCTCCGCCAGCGGGCTGCCGTCGGCGGCCACGAGCGTGAGCGTCCAGGTGAGCGCGGCGGGTCCCGCCGACACCGGGGAGTGCACCTCGACGTGGTGCGCGTGCGCGGCCTCCGGGCCGCTCAGGGCGGCGATCCGGGGCAGACGTCGCCGTGTCATCCGGTGCCCCCCTGGCTCGTGCGCGGAGGCCGTCGTCCTCAGCCCCCGGGCCCAGCCTGAGGCCTCCGCAGGCTCCTGACCAGGACCTAGGTCCGTGATGTCGGCGACGGTCACCCGTCAGAGACGGCGCTCGAGCAGCACGACGTCCCGCCACTCGCCGGCGAGCGGGCCGTACGTCATGCGGGCGATCCGCTCCCGCGTGCCGACCACCCGGAAGCCCGACGCCGCGTGCAGGGCCAGGCTCCCGGCGTTCTCCAGGAACACCGACGACTGCACCGTCCACACCCCGCCCGCCGCGGCGGAGTCCAGCAGCGCCGCCATCAGCGCCCGGCCGACCCCCCGGCCGCGCGCGGCCCCGCCGACGTAGAGCGACGCCTCCACCACGCCCGCGTACACCGCGCGCCGCGACACCGGCGACGCGGCGACCCAGCCGAGCACCGGCGCGCCGGGGTCCGGGCGCGCGCCGCCCCCGCCGAGGTCGCGCTCGGTGCGGGCGTCCCGGGTCCCGGAGCCCGCGTCCCCCGCGACCTCGCCGCCGAGCGCCACGAACCGGTGCTCCGGCAGGTGGGACGCGTCGAACGCGTCCCACGTCGGCGCCGCGCTCTCGAACGTCGCGTGCCCGGTCGCGATCCCCTCGGCGAACACGGCCAGCACCCCCGCGGCGTGCGCGGCGGTCATCGGGCGGACGGTCACGTCGGGCTGCACGCGGGCCATTCTCGCGCCCGGATGCGGGCGTGGGTGACCTCACCCGCCGCCGACCGCGCGCCGGGGAGGCCGGCGGCGCACACTGCCGTCGTGAACCTCGCGCAGACCGTCCCGGGCGGCCTGTCCCGGCTGCGCTCAGCCGTCCCGCTGCTCAACGCGCGGCCGGTCCCGCCCGGCGTGCACCACGACGTGGAGCGCCCGATCCCCGTCACCGTCACCCTGCGCTGGGAGACCGGGCCGGAGCCGCTCGACACCGTGGCGGTCGAGTGGACCCCGGCCCTGGTCCGGGTGCGGATCGCGGACCTGCGGGTGCTGACCGGCGCGGTGTGGCTGCCGGCCGCCGACGTGCGGCGGCGGGGGTGCGCGTAGCGGTCGTCAGGCCAGGCGCTCGACCCTGACCGCCGCGTGGTGCTCGCGCGGGGAGCCGGGCCGCGCGCCCCACGTCACCACGCCCTGCGCGACCGCGCCCACCTCGGCCGGGACCGCGCCCTGGTAGTGCGCGGTCGGGTCGTGCGTGAGCCGCTCCGCGAGCTCGGTGAGACTGCGGCTGTCGGCGGCCTCGTCCGCCGCGAGCCGGGTCATCCTGAAGCGTGCCTCGGACATGGCGACCCCCTCGCCGGTCTGGTCCCGTCCAGGGTACGAGCGCGGGCTCGCGGGGCGCGCGCCGGCTCGCCGCGACCGTCGCGCGACGGAGCCCCGGCCGACGTGGCCGGGGCTTGCTCAGGTGCGGATGAGCTGGCCGGTACGCCGGGTTCTGTCCCCGCGCGCGGTTACCCCCGCGCGGGTGGCGACCATCCATCTACGACGCACGTCGCCGTGCGCCTCCAGCGGCCTACCCGGGAGCTCGGGCGGGCAGCCCTCGAACGCTCCCTGTCTGGCCTTGCTCCGGGTGGGGTTTACCGAGCCGTGCCGGTCACCCGGCACGCTGGTGGTCTCTTACACCACCGTTTCACCCTTACCACCGACCGGCCCGAGGGCCGTGCGGTGGCGGTCTGCTTTCTGTGGCACTGTCCCGCGGGTCACCCCGGGTGGGTGTTACCCACCACCCTGCCCTGTGGAGCCCGGACGTTCCTCGGCGAGCCCGAGGGCTCGACGCGGCCGCCTGGCCAGCTCATCCGCGCCGGTCAGCCTACTACGCCCCGGCTGCCGCCTCGCCCGCGCGGACGGCCGGCTCCTGCCCCGCCGGCTCGGTCAGCCGGTAGTGCAGCCGCAGCACGGGCAGGGCGCCGAGCCGCAGGTCGTGGTCGGTGCGGAGCACGCCCTCGGGGTCGACGAACACGTGGAACCGCTCGTGCACCGGGATGCGTCGTGCCCAGCAGCCCCCGGGCCGGTCGACCACGAGGTACGCCCCGGGGTCGCCCCATCGCCCGGCCCCGGACGTGAGCACGAGCCCGCCGTCGGGGGTCGCCGTGGGCCGGAGCAGGACCACGAGCCGCCCACGCGGCAGCGGGAACGTGACGCGCACGGCGGGCTCGCCGGAGCCCGGGAGGCGCACGACGCCGTACAGGCCGCTGAACACGATCCGGCCGGTGGCCCGGAGCCGGCGCAGCCACAGGGCGCCGACCTGGGCGCCGTCCCGGACGAGCGGCGTGACCGTGCTCGACATGCCGTGCGCGAGGTCGAGGGAGCGCATCGGGAGCGCGAGCTGGTCGAGGCGGCGCGCGAACAGCGCGGCGACCGCCCACCCGAACGGCCACGCCCACGGCACCCAGCCGACCCAGGCGTCGAGGCGCCAGCCCGAGGTGCGCTCGTAGAACCCGCGGACCCGCCCGGCCAGCGCGCCGGCGGCGAAGCCCGGTCGGTCCAGGTCCGCCACCGACCGGAGCAGGCCGCGGGCCCCGGCGTCGTCCCCGCCGCCCGGGCCGGCCACCTCGGCGCCGAGCCGGTCGGCCTCGGCCGGGAGCCAGGCGTCGCCGACCCGGTCGACGTCTCCGACGGGCCCCTGCAGCCACGGCGTCGCGGAGAGGTCCACCCGTCGGCCCGTCACCCGGACCCAGGTCCGCGTCGCCCCGTCCATCCCCCGCGTCAGCACGCCGCGATGCTCGCACCTCCGGCGGCCGGGCGTGGGAGGTCGGCGCCGGCGTCACCCGCACGCGTGTCGAACCGCACGCCCCGCCCGACCCTGCCGGCGGCGCCGCGCCGCCTACAGTTCAGCGCGTGCTGATCCTCCTCCCCCCGTCCGAGGGCAAGACCGCGCCGGTCCGCGGCGCGGCCCTCGACCTGGCCGCCCTGTCCGCCCCGGCCCTGACGCCGACGCGCGAGCGCGTCCTGGACGCCCTGGTGGCGGCGAGCGGGCGACCGGACGCCGTCGACGTGCTGGGCGTGGGCGCGGGCATCGCCGACGAGGTGGCGCGCAACGTCGACCTGCGCCACGCGCCCGCCGCCGAGGCCCGCTCGGTGTACACCGGCGTGCTGTACGGGGCGGCCGGCCTGGACCGGCTGTCGACGGCCCAGCGCCGGCGCGCGGCGGAGAGCGTGCGCGTCGTGTCCGGGCTGTGGGGCCTGGTCGCCCCCGAGGACCGCATCCCGGCCTACCGGCTGTCGATGGGCGTCGACCTCCCGGGCGTCGGCCCGCTCGCCGCCGCGTGGCGGGAGCCGCTGCGCGCGGAGCTAGACCCCCGGGCCGCGGCCGGCGAGCTGGTCGTCGACTGCCGGTCCGCCACCTACCTCGCCGCGTGGAAGCCGCCGCGCGCCGCCCACGGGTCGTGGGTGCAGGTGCGGGTGCTGCGCGAGGTCGACGGGAAGCGATCCGTGGTGTCGCACCACGCGAAGCACACCCGTGGCGTGCTCACCCGGCACCTGGTCACCCGCCGCGGGGCGGCGCCCGGGACGCCCGAGCGGCTGGCCCGCGCGGCCCGGGAGCTGGTCGGCACGGAGCTGCTCGCGGTCGAGCTCGACGCGCCGGCCGGGCGCGCCGCCACGCTGTCGCTCGTCGTCGCGTAGCGGGTCCGGCCTGGCGACGGCCGGCCCGTCGCCCGCTCACCTGCACGGCCCCTCCACCCGCCGACCACCGGCCGGGCACCGCCGGGGCACGCCGTGGGCGACCTGTCCGGCTAGCGTGGGTGCCGGGCCGGGCGACCGCCCGTGACGACCGACCGGCAGGGGGACGGCAGCAGCATGCGACGCACGAGCACCGCGCGGGTCGCGGCGCTGCTGCTGGTGATCGCGCTCGCCCTGGTCGGGGTCGTCGCCGTCGCCGGCGGGCCGGCGGGGGCCTCGGTGTCCGACGGCGGCCCCGGGACGCAGCGGAGCGGTCCGGACGTGCCCGGCACGACGACGGACGAGGGCCAGGACGCGGGCACCGGGGCCGTCCCCGCGCCCTCCCCCTCGCCGTCGCCGGCGGGCCGGCGGGGGCC
>NZ_JAKRMS010000147.1 GCF_022346185.1 Cellulomonas sp. ACRRI
GGCAGGGGCGGGGCGGCCGGGGCGGTGGCCGGCGCGGCGGACGCGCCGCGCGCGGACCCGAGCGCCACGGCGGTGGCGAGCAGGCCGGCGCCGCCGCCGCGCAGCAGCGCGCGGCGGGAGGAGCGGGCCGGGACCGGGCCCGGCGCGCTCGGGGACGTCGGGCCGGGCGTGACGGTGTCGTCGGGGGTGGTGCGCATGCGAGGACCTCCAGGACGAGTCGGTGCGGACCGTCCGTGGGAGGTGCCGGGGGCGTGCGGTGGTGCCGTGGCGGAGCGCCCGGGGCCGGGCGGCCGCGGCCTCGCGCCGGTGGGCGCCCGCGACCCGCCGAACGTAGGGCCGGCCCGGAGGGGGTGTCAACGGTGCGGCCCCGGTCGATGACGCGTCAGGGGCAGTGGACGGCGGCCCCGCCGCGTCCTACTGTGGCGGAACCCATCCAGAGCGACCGAGAGACCTGGCTCGTCGACGTCGCAGCAACCCCCCTCCTCACCGAGGGTGCGGGTGCTTCCGCCAGGACCGATGGAGCTGACGATGACCAGTCACGACGTACCCGCGCACCTGGCGGGCACCGCCGTGCCCGACGGCCTCGGCGCCGTGGACCGCCCGACCGTGTCGTTCGAGCTGTTCCCGCCCCGGAACCCCGACGCCGCGCCGCGCCTGTGGGCGACCGTGCAGCAGCTCGCCTCGGCCCGCCCCGACTTCGTGTCCGTCACCTACGGGGCCTCCGGCAGCACCCGCACCACCACCCGGCAGCTGGTGCGACGGCTGCTCCGCGAGACGTCGCTGACCCCGATCGCGCACCTGACCTGCGTGGCGAGCTCGCGCGAGGACCTGGCCGCGACGATCGAGGAGTTCCTCGACGAGGGCGTGCGCGCGTTCCTCGCGCTGCGGGGCGACCCGCCCGCGGACCGCTCGTGGGAGCCGCACCCGGAGGGGCTGCCGACCGCGAGCGCCCTGGTCGAGCTGCTGCGCGACGTCGAGCGGCGCCGCTGCGCCAGCAGCCCCGCGCAGGCGGTGCGCGCGGCCACCCGCCCGCTGTCGGTCGCGGTCGCGGCCTTCCCCCGCGGCAACGCCGGCGCGGGCAGCACCCGCGAGCAGGACGTGGCGGCGCTGCTCGCGAAGCAGCAGGCCGGGGCCGACTTCGCGATCACCCAGGTGTTCTACGACGCGGGCTCGTACCTCGAGCTCGTGGCCCTCGCCCGGGACGCGGGCGTCACCATCCCGATCCTGCCGGGCATCATCCCGACGACCGACCCCGCCCGGCTGCGCCGCGTGCAGCAGCTGACGGGCGTGCCCGTGCCGGAGCCGCTGCTCGCCCGGCTCGACGCCTTCGACCCCGACGACCCGGCGGACCTGGCGGCGCGGCACCGCCTGGGCACGCGCCTCGGCGTCGACCTGGTGAACGCGGTGCTCGACGGCGGCGCCCCCGGCGTCCACCTGTACACGTTCAACGCGCACGGCCCGGCGCTCGACCTGCTGGACGGCGCGGGGCTCGGCGGCGACGCCCCCCGCGCGCACCTGCGGGTGCCGCCGCCCGAGCCGGTGGCGGCCGCGCCCGCCGCCGCCACGACCACCCCGACCCCTGTCCCCACCATCTGAGGCGAGAGATGACCGACCTGACCCACCCGTTCCCCGCCGGCACCGTCCTCGGCTACCCCCGCATCGGGCCGCGCCGCGAGCTGAAGAAGGCCCTGGAGGCGTTCTGGGCCGGGCGCGCGAGCGCCGAGGAGGTCGAGGCCACCGCCGCCGACCTGCGCCGCCGCACCCGCACCCGCCTGGCCGAGCTCGGCCTGGACACCCGGCTGCCCGCGATCCCCAGCGCGTTCTCGTTCTACGACCACGTGCTCGACGCGGCCACCGTGCTCGGGGCCGTGCCCGAGCGGTTCGCCGACCTGGTGCCCGCCGAGGGCGGCCTCGACCTGGCCGGCTACTCGACCGTGGCCCGCGGGCGCGGGGACGACCTGCCGCTCGAGATGACCAAGTGGTTCGACTCGAACTACCACTACCTGGTGCCGGAGATCGGCCCGGCCACGGCGTTCCGGTACGCGAGCGACCGCCCCGTGCGCGAGCTCGCCGAGGGCCTTGCCGACGGCGTGCTCACCCGCCCGGTGCTGGTCGGCCCGGTCACGTTCCTGGCGCTCGCCAAGGCGGCCGAGGGCGCGCCGGCGGACTTCTCCCCGATCGACCGCCTCGCCGACGTGCTGCCGGTCTACGCCGAGCTGCTCCGCGACCTCGCGCGCGCCGGCGCCACCTGGGTGCAGCTGGACGAGCCCGCGCTGGTGTCCGACTCGACCGGCGTCCCGGCCGACCGGCTGCTCGCGGCGGCGGCCGACGCCTACCGGGCGCTGGCCACCGACCTGCCCGCCGCCGAGCGCCCGGCGATCCTGGTCGCCGCGCCGTACGGCGACCTGCGCGACGCCCTGCCGGTGCTCGCCGGCACGGACGTCGAGGGCCTGGCGATCGACCTGGTCCGCGGCGCGGTCCCCGCCGGGCCCGTGCCCGGCCTCGCGTCGAAGGTGCTGGTCGGCGGCGTGGTCGACGGCCACAACATCTGGCGCGCCGACCTCGACGCCGCGCTCGGCTCCCTCGAGTCGCTCGAGGGCCTCGGCGCCCGCCAGGTCGCCGTCGCCACGTCGACGTCGCTGTTCCACGTCCCGCACGACGTCGAGGACGAGCCGCAGCTCGACCCGACGCTGCGCTCGTGGCTCGCGTTCGCCGACCAGAAGGTGGCCGAGGTCGTCACGCTCGCGACCGGGCTGACCGAGGGCCGCGAGGCCGTGCACGCCGAGCTGCTCGCCGCCGCCGACGCGCGCCGGTCCCGCGCCGAGGCGCCGGGCGTCGTGCGGCCGGAGGTCCGGGAGCGGCTCGCCGGGCTGCCGGCGGGCGCGTTCCGCCGCGGGGAGTTCGAGGCCCGCCGGGTCGCCCAGGCCGAGCGCCTGCGGCTGCCCGTCCTCCCGACCACGACGATCGGCTCGTTCCCGCAGACCCCGGAGATCCGGGTGGCGCGCGCCGCGTTCGGCCGCGGCGAGCTCACCGCGGAGCAGTACGAGGACGAGATGAAGGCGGAGATCCGCCGCGTCGTCGAGCTGCAGGAGCAGATCGGCCTGGACGTCCTGGTGCACGGCGAGCCCGAGCGCAACGACATGGTCCAGTACTTCGCCGAGAACCTCGACGGGTTCGCGGTGACGGCCAACGGCTGGGTCCAGTCCTACGGCTCGCGGTGCACCCGGCCGTCGATCCTGTGGGGCGACGTGTCCCGCCCCGCCCCGATCACGGTGCCGTGGACCACCTACACGCAGTCGCTGACCGCGAAGCCGGTCAAGGGCATGCTCACCGGCCCGGTGACGATCCTGGCCTGGTCGTTCGTGCGCGACGACCAGCCGCTCGCCGACACCGCGAACCAGGTCGCCCTCGCCCTCCGGGACGAGATCGCCGACCTCGAGGCCGCCGGGACCGCGATCGTGCAGGTCGACGAGCCCGCCCTGCGCGAGCTGCTGCCGCTGCGCGCCGAGGACCACGACGCCTACCTCGACTGGTCGGTGCGGTCGTTCCGCCTCGCGACGGCGGGGGTCCGCCCGGACACCCAGATCCACACGCACCTGTGCTACTCGGAGTTCGGCGAGATCTTCGGCGCGATCGACGGCCTGGACGCGGACGTGACGTCCATCGAGGCCGCCCGGTCGAAGATGGAGATCCTCGGCGACATCGCCTCCGAGGGCTACCCCCGCGGGATCGGCCCCGGCGTGTACGACATCCACTCGCCGCGGGTGCCGAGCGAGGCCGAGGTGACCGAGCTGCTCACCGAGGCGGTCCGGGTCGTCGACCCCGCGCAGCTCTGGGTCAACCCGGACTGCGGCCTCAAGACCCGCCGGTACGCCGAGGTGACGCCGTCGCTCGAGCACGTGCTGGCGGCGACCCGCACCGTCCGCGCGTCGCTGGCGGTGCCGACGGCCTGACGGCCGGTCCGACGGCCGGCCCGGCGCACGCACCGGGCACGCGACCGCCCCGGTCCCCCGAGCGGGGGGCCGGGGCGGTCGCCGTGGGGCCGCGTCGGGCGGTCAGGCGCTGGCACGCTCCTGGGGAGCGGCGTCGGCGCCCGCCTCGATGGTCGCCGGTGTCCCACCGGTGCTGACCTCGATGCGGCGCGGCTTGGCCTCCTCGGCCACCGGGATGGTCAGCGACAGCACGCCGTCGGTGTAGGACGCGGTGATCGCGTCCAGGTCGAGCCCGCGTCCGACGGTGAGCTGCCGGGCGTAGGTGCCGACCGGGCGCTCCTTGGCGAGCCACTGCACGCCGTCCTCCGTGCGCGCGGTGCGCTGAGCGCGGATCGTGAGCGTGCGGTCGTCGACGGCGACGTCGATCGAGCCGGGGTCCGCGCCGGGCAGGTCGACGTTCAGGACGTAGTGGTCGCCCGAGCGGAACAGGTCCATCGGCATCGTGGCCGACGCGCGCTGCTGGCCGAGCACCTGGTTCATCAGCCGGTCCATCTCCTGGAACGGGTCGAATCGCGTAGCCACAGCCCGTCACCTCCTCGAAGCGTCACGGCGGTCCGGACGGTCCGGGACCGCTGCTGCCCCGGCGCTGCCGCGCCAGGAGGGCTACGAGAGATGTTCTAGCACTCTCCGGGCGCGAGTGCTAAGTGGGAGAGCGCGCTGTTCGCCACGGGATGAACGCGCAGGTCAGACGGTGCGCGACCCGGTCCTCGCCCCGTCTGTCGCGGCCACCAGCGCGGTCACGATGCGCACGTCCGCGTCCAGCCACGGCACGGTCAGCCACCGCCCCCGCGGGAGCCAGCGCAGCGCGTCGTGCTCGACCAGGGGGCGGGGCTCGCCCTCGGCGATCCGCGCCAGCCACAGCCGCATCACGTACCGGTCGCTCAGGCGCCACGCGCCGTCGTCGGGGCCGGCGAGCTCGCCCCCGAGCTCGATCGCGACCCCCAGCTCCTCCCGGATCTCCCGGTGCACCGCCGCCTCGGGCGCCTCCCCCGGCTCGACCTTGCCGCCGGGGAACTCCCACCGGCCGGCCAGGCTCACCGGCGCACTGCGCCGCGCGGCGAGCAGCGCGCCCGGGGCGGCGAGGTCGTCCACCAGGGCAGCGGCGACGACGAGGACGGGTGGGGTCATGCCCCGCAGTTTCCCATCCCGCTCGCCGAGCACGCAGAAGATGCGGGGTCCCGGCACCGGAACCCCGCATCTTCTGCTGTCTCGGCGGTGGTGGCGGGGTCAGCCCTGGCGGAGCTCGTTCTTCAGCTCGCGCTGCGCCTGCTCCAGGGCCTCCCGGGCGGGCACGCCCGACTCGTAGATCTCCGTGAGCGTCACGGTGCCGAACCGGCTGTTGACCGCCGGCAGGTCCGGGCTGCCGAACGACTCGAAGTGCTCGATGCCGTCCTTGACCTGGTTCAGCACGTCGAACAGGTTCGTCGTGAAGTACTGGTTGAACTGGTTGTCCGGGTCGCGGGTGACCTCCTCGTCCTCCCACACGGCCATGTTCACCGGGTCGAAGCCGAGCACCTCCCACACGGCGACGTTCGCCTCCGGGGACAGCTTCGCGAACGCGAGCCACTCGGCCGCGAGGTCCCGCACCGGCGACCCCGCCGCGACGGCCGTCCCGGTGCCGCCGCCCCCGATGGTGAGCGTGTCCGAGCCGGCGACGACGGGAGCCGGCGCGATCGCGACCTTCCCGGCCAGGTCCGGCATGTAGTCCACGAACCGCGAGGTGTACCAGGCGGGGTACACGATCGCGGCGAAGTCCCCGCGCGCGATCGACCCGTAGGCCTCCTCGTCGTCCGGGCTGGACCCGGGGATCGGCGCGATGGCCCCGGTCTCGACCATGTCCTGCATCATCTCGAACGACCGGACGACCTCCGGGCTGTCGACCTGCACCGTGCCGTCCTCGGCGAACAGCTCGCCGCCGTGCTGGGCGATCACGAGCGGCTCCACGAAGAACACGTCGGTGTTGGCCGTGCCGAACGCCCGGCCCGTCGCCGCGTGGTACTCCGCGCCGGCCGCCGCGAAGTCGTCCCAGGTCACGATGGTGGAGTAGTCGATCCCGGCCTCCTCGAGCAGCTCGGTGTTGTAGAAGGTGACGAACGCGCCGACGTGCGTCGGGTAGCCGTAGACCGCGTCGCCCCGGCTGTACAGGTCCAGCCGGGCCTCCACCACGTCCTCGCGGTAGGGCTCCGCCGCCGCGGACAGGTCCATCAGCGGCGGGTCGTCCCCGCGGACGAAGTTCGCGAACTTCGTGACCTCGATGTCGGCCAGGTCGGGCATCCCGGCACCGGAGTTGGCGGCGAGCTGCAGCTTGTTGTGCATGTCCTGGTAGGGGTACACGGTCAGCCGCAGGTCGATCGCCCGGTCGGGGTGCAGCTCGTTCCACCGGTCGGCCATCTGCTCGTACAGCACCCCGTGCAGCTCGCCGAAGATCCACATCTCCATCGGGGTGGCGCCGTCGGCGTCGGCCGAGGTGCCGGCTCCCCCGCCGGGGCTCCCGCCGCCGCACCCGAGGCACGCCGCCAGCACCGCCGCCACGGTGGCCGCGGACGCCGTCGTCCTGATTCGTGACATGACATCTCTCCTTTGTGTGCGTCGCACGGGTCAGCCCTTGACGGCGCCCGCGGTCATTCCCTCGACGAAGAAGCGCTGGAAGGCCAGGAAGAGGACGAGGATCGGGATCAGCGAGAAGAAGGACCCGACGATGAGCAGCCCGTAGTTGTTCGCGTACGGGGTGATGAGGGTGTTCAACCCGATCGGGAGCGTGAACTTCTCCGAGGAGCGCAGCACGAGGAGCGGCCACAGCAGGTTGTTCCAGCACATCATCCCGTTGAGGATCGCCATGGCCGCGATGGCCGGGCGGGCGATCGGCAGCACCAGGCGGAAGAAGATCCCGAACTCCGTGACCCCGTCGACGCGGCCGGCCTCGAGGATCTCCTTCGGGACCCCGAGGAAGTACTGCCGGAAGAAGAAGATGGTCACCGCGGCGGCGAGGAACGGGATGACGATGACCGCGTAGGTGTCCGCCAGGCCCATCTCGTTCACCTGCACGTACAGCGGAAGCATCACCATCTCGAACGGGACCGCCATGATGGCGAGCACCGCGATGAACAGGGGCGTGCGCCCGCGGAAGTCGTACATCGCGAAGCCGTACGCCACGAACGAGCTCACCAGCAGCGTGCCGACGACCTGGAGCACGGTCACCACGAGGGAGTTGGCGAACCAGCGGAAGTACGGGCCCGAGTCGGTGAACAGCATCGTCCAGTTGTCCAGGCCGAGCGTCGCGGGGTCGACGGCGAGCGTGATGCCGCCGCGCATGATGTCGGCGCCGGTCTGGAACGTCGCGACGAAGATCGCGACCAGCGGGACGAGCGCGACCAGCGCGATCACGACGAGCGCGGTCGACTGCAGGACGGACAGCGCCCGGGTGGCGCGGGGTTCCCGCCGACGGGCCGGGGGCCGGGTGCGCAGGGCGTTCGCGGTCATCGCACGTTCTCCTTCCGGAAGGTGCCGGCGAGGGTGAGCTGCGTGAGGTTGATCGCCGTGACCGCGACGAGGAGCACGATCCCGACCGCGGAGGCGAAGCCGAGGTCGTTCTGCTCGACGCCCTTGCGGTACAGGTAGCCGACGACCGTGAGGCCCTGGTTGTTGGGCGACGCGTTCCCGCCGTAGAGCATGAAGCTCTCCAGGAACATGGCCAGGCCGCCGTAGACGCTGATGGTCGTGACGTAGACGATCGTCGGGCGCAGGTTCGGCACGGTGATCCGCAGGAACTGCTGGCGCCGGTTCGCGCCGTCGAGGGACGCCGCCTCGTAGTACTCCCCCGGGATCGACTGCATCCCCGCGATGAAGTACATGGTGTTGACGCCGGTCCAGCGCCACACGGCGAGCGCGAGCAGGGCGGCGAGCCCGGTCAGGTCCTCCCGGAGCCAGCGGACCGGCCCGATGCCGAACACCTGGACGACCTGGTTCATCACGGCGCTCTCGGACTCCGAGAACATCAGCCGGAACACCAGCCCGGCGACGACCACCGACGTGAGGGCGGGGACGAACATCGAGGCCTTGAAGAACGCCTTGACCCGCGGGCTCCCGATCCGGGAGTTCACGACGGCCGCGAGCAGCATCGGGATCGGGATGAGCAGCAGCAGGCTCAGCACCATGTACCGGGCGCTGTTGGACATGGCGGTCCAGAACACGCCGTCGTTCCACAGCCGCGCGTAGTTGTCCATCCCGACGGAGGTGGTCTGCCCGTACATCACCTCCTGGGTCGACATCACGATCGACCGGGCGACCGGGATGATCCAGAACAGGGCCAGCGTGGCCACGAACGGCAGGACGAACAGGTACGGCGCGAGCTTCTGCGAGTACAGGAGCCGGCGCGCGAGGGCGGGCATGACGGCAGGACCTCCTGGGGACGGGTGGCGGAGGGGTCGCACGGTGGTGCTGCGACCCGCCGGTCACGCCGTCCGGGCACGGCTGAGCCCGCGGAGACGGATGCCAGGACGGACGGTCGGTGCACGGCTGCGTGCACCGGACGTGGCTGGAAACTCTTTCGTCACGAGTGGTTGTGGCGCCAAGGTATCGACGCGCCACATCGGCGTCAACCAGCAGTTTGAGGCGGATCGCGCGCGGGGACGACGCGCGGACGCGGGTGGAAAGTCTTTCGTCGGTCAGCCCGCGACGAGCAGCCCCGCGAGGCTCACGCTCATCGCGACCGCCGTCGCGGCGGCGCCCAGGGCGAGGGGCCGCGCCCCGGTGCGCACCAGTCGGCCCAGGTGGATCTGCGTGCCCAGGGCCGTCATCGCCGCGCCGAGCAGCAAGGTGGTCACCGGCTTGACCGCCGGCAGCACGGCGTCCGGCACCAGCCCGGCCGACCGCACGGCGACCGCCGCGACGAAGCCGACGACGAACAGCGGGACGAGCGGCGCCGCACCCCGGCCGGGGCCCGCCGCGACGCCCGCGCCGCCCTCCGCGGCCGCGCGCGCCGCCGCCCGGCGCCGCACCACCCCGACCCCCGCCACCAGCGGCGCCAGCAGCACCACCCGCGCGAGCTTCGCGACCACGGCGACCGACAGCGCCGCCGCCGACACCGTGCCCGCGGCGGCCACCACCTGCGCCACCTCGTGCACCGACATGCCCGCCCAGAGCCCGGCGGTCCGGTCGGGCAGCCCGAGTGCGCCCGCCGCCAGCGGCACGGCCGCCAGCGCCAGCGTGCCGTACACCGTGACCAGGGCGACCGCGGTGGCCACCTCGTCCTCCTCGGCGTCGGCGACCGGGCTCATCGCGGCGACGGCGGCGGCGCCGCAGATGGAGAACCCGGTGGCGACCAGCAGCGTCAGCCGCCGCCCCACGCCGAGGCGGGGCCCGAGCCAGCACGTGGCGGCGAACGTGACGGCCACCGTCGCCACCAGGACGAGCGCCTCCCGGCCACCCAGCCCGAGCAGGTCGCCGACCGACAGCTGCAGGCCGAGCAGCACGACGCCCGCGCGGAGCACGCGCCGACCGGTCCAGGCCAGGCCGGGCTCGAGGGCGGCGGGCAGCCACCCGGTCGACCGGGCGACCGCCCCGACGAGGATCGCGACCAGGAGCCCGGGCACCACCGGGACGGCCGACGTCAGGCCGAGGCAGGCGGCGCCGACGGCGAGCGCGGCGACCGCCCCGGGCGCCTGCGCGCGGCCCGGCAGCGCCGCGCGCAGCCCGGCGAGCGCGCGGGACCGGCGCGTCGGGGCCGGCGCGGCGAGGTCGGGCGGGGTGGCGG
>NZ_JAKRMS010000148.1 GCF_022346185.1 Cellulomonas sp. ACRRI
CCCGCGGCCCGACCGCCCGCCGGCCGCCCGCCGACGGCCCGCGCCCGTTCGGCCCGGGTGACCGGGCGGCGCCCGGCGCCTCGCGGGTCACCCGCTCCCGGCGGGACCTTCGTCCCGGCGATGCCGTAGCGTCGGCGCGGTGGACCCGTCCGTGCAGCGTGCGCTCGTCGTGGGGCGCCTGCTGGGCGTCGCGACGACCGTGCTCGCGCTCGGGTCCGGCGCGCACGTGCTCGGCGGCGGCCACGCGCCGACGGGGGGTGTCCTGGCGCTGATCGGGGCGCTCGTGCTCGTGGGTTCCGCCGCGCTCGCGCGCCGTCCGCTGACCGTGCGCGTGCTGCTGCCGGCCGCCGTCGCGGGCCAGCTGGCGGTGCACGCGGCGCTCACCTGGCTCGCGCCGGCCGGCGCCGCGGCGGGCGGGGCGGGTGCGGGGCACGGCGCGCACACGGCGCACGGAGCGGACGCCGGGTACGCCGGTCTGACAGGGGCGCCGTCGGGCGCCACCGCGTCGGCGTCCGTGCTCGCCGGCCTCGCGGGCGACGGCGCTGCTGCGGCCCCGGCCGCCGAGCCGCACGGTGCGGGCTGGCTCATGCTCACCGCGCACGCCCTGGCGATGGCGGCCACCGTGCTGCTGCTGGTCGCGACCGACCGGGGCGTCCGGGCCCTCGCCGGCCGGTGGGCGGCGCTGCTCCCCGCGCTGGCGGGCGGCCTGCCGGGCTGCGTGCCCGCGCGGCCGCGCCCCGTCGCGCAGGGCCTCCCGGCACCCCGCCCGCTGCCGGCCCTGCGCGGTGGCCCGGCCCGGCGCGGTCCGCCCGCGGCGCTCCGCCCCCGCGTGGCCTGAGCCCCCCGCACGCCGAGCGCGGCGGGGGAGCGGGCCGCGCCGTCCTCGCGCGCCCGGCGCGCCCTCCGGCGGAGCGGCGGCGCGCCCTCGTGCCGCACCCCAGGAGAACCACCGTGTCCGCATCTCCCCGCGCCGTCGCGCGCACCGCCGCCGGCTCGGCCCTCGCCGCCGTCCTCGTGCTCGGCTCCGCCGCCGCCGCGTCGGCCCACGTCCGGGTCGTCCCGGAGGCCACCGCCGCCGGCGGCTGGACCGTCCTGACGTTCCGCGTCCCCAACGAGTCGCCCGCCTCGGCGACCACCCGGGTGACCGTCGACCTGCCGACGGACACCCCGCTCACGTCCGTGTCGACCCAGCCGGTCCCCGGGTGGACCGCCACGGTGGACCGCGGCGCCCTGCCCGAGCCGGTCGAGGTCGACGGCGCCACGATCACCCAGGCCCCGCTCAGCGTGACCTGGACCGCGGACGGCGACGGCATCGGCGACGGCGAGTTCCAGCAGTTCGCCATCTCCGTCGGTCCGCTGCCCGCGGCCGGGACCGACCTCGTCCTGCCCGCGCACCAGGAGTACGCCGACGGCGAGGTCGTCGACTGGGACCAGGTCGCCGAGGGCGACGCGGAGCCCGAGCACCCGGCCCCGACCTTCACGACCACCGAGGCGGCGGGCGGCCACGGGGCGCCGGCCGCGGACGAGGAGGAGGCGGCTGACGACGCGACGAGCGGCTCCGGCGCCGCGTCCGCGGCCGGCTCGGCCACCGACGCCGCGGACGGCGACGGCTCGGGGGCGCTGCCCGTCGTGCTCGGGAGCCTCGGCCTCGCGGCCGGGGTGGGCGCGCTCGCGGTCGCCCTGCTCGCCTGGCGGCGGTCCGCGGCGCGCTGAGCGGCGTCCGCGCGCGACGCCCCTGTGACCGGTCCGGTCGCGGGGGCGTCCTCGTCCGCGGGCGACGGGAGGGGTCAGTCCTCGACCGCGCGCTCCACCAGGTACGAGCGCCCGTCCGCGCCGACCACCCGCACGAACTCCGTGCGCAGGGCGTGGTCGCGCTCGCGGTCGGCCTCGGCGACCTCGCGGTCGGGCGCCAGGGGGTCGCCGACCTGAGCCGGCCCGAACACGCTGAGCAGCGCCGCCTCGCGCCTGTCGTTCGCCCTGCCGATCTTGCCCATGGCCGCCCCGTCCGTCGATGCTGAGGGCACTCATCATATGCGCACGAATGATCCCCGCTAGCATCGTGGCGTGACCCCCGACGACCCGGTTGCCGCCGTGCGCACCTCCACCGCGCCCGCGGCCGACCCGCTCGCCGTCGAGGCGCAGGTCTGCCTCGCGATGTCCGCGGCGGCCCGCGCGCTCGTCGCGTTCTACCGGCCGCTGCTCGAGCCGCTCGGGCTCACCCACCCGCAGTACCTCGCGATGCTCGCCCTGTGGCAGCACGGCGACCTCAGCCTGAAGGCGCTCGCCGCGCTGCTGCACCTCGAGCCGGCCACCGCGTCGCCCCTGGTCCGCCGCCTCGAGGCGCTGGGCCTGGTCGAGCGGGCGCGCAGCGGTGCCGACGAGCGCGCCCTGGCGATCCGGCTCACCGCCGCCGGCCGGGCGCTGCGGGAGCGCGCCGTCGGCATCCCGGCCGCGATGGTCGAGGGGCTGCGCCTCGATCTCGGTCAGGTGGCGCAGGTGCGCGAGGCCGCGCAGCTGCTCCTCGCGGCGTGCGAGGACGCGGAGGCGCGCGGGGCCTGAGCGCCGCGCGGCCCCGGGTCAGCGGCCGAGCGCGTGCTCCACCGTCGTGCACGGGTCGCCGGGCTCCGCCTCGCGGTACTCGCACGCCGCGCGGCGCAGCAGCAGGCCGACCGTGCCGCGGTCCGCCGGGTCGAGCGCGCCGAACACCTCGTCCTCCGCTGCCGCCACCCGGTGCTCGAGCTCGGCGAGCAGCGTCGCCGCCGCCCCCGTGGGGTGCACGCGGCGCTGCCGCCGGTCGACCTCCGCCACCCGGCGCTCGACCAGGCCCGCGCGCTCCAGGTCGTCGATCAGGTAGGTCATGACCGTGCGGTCGATGCCGAGGCTGGCCGCCAGTGCGGCCTGGCTGGCGTGCGCGCCCCGCACCACCTCGCGCAGCACCAGGAATCCCCGGAACCCGTGCGGCACGGTCGCGACGGCCGTCGCCATCGCGCGCTCGTACGCGCGGAGCAGCACGCCGAGCGACCACCCCAGGTCGGAGACGGGGTGCGCCCTGCGCTCGTCGGCCGTGGTCATGCGGGGAATCGTACGCGCACCTCCGTGGTTGAGCCACTCATCTGTGCAGCATACGATCTATCCCGTCGACGGCTGAGTCGACGGATCGAGACGAGGCGGACATGACGGACTACGGCCACGACCTGCTCTTCGGGTCGTTCATCACGCCGGCCAACGCGGCGCCCGAGCGCGTCGTCGGGCTGGCCCGGCTCTCGGAGGAGGCGGGCCTCGACCTCGCCACCTTCCAGGACCACCCGTACCAGCCGTCCTTCCTGGACACCTGGACCCTGCTGTCCTACGTGGCCGCGCGGACCGAGCGCATCACCCTCGCGCCGAACGTCGCCAACCTGCCCCTGCGGCCGCCCGCCGTCCTCGCCCGGTCCGTCGCCAGCCTCGACCTGCTGTCCGGCGGGCGCGTCGAGCTCGGGCTCGGCTCCGGCGCCTTCTGGGACGCCATCGAGGCCATGGGCGGCCGGCGGCTGACCCCCGGCCAGGGCGTCGACGCCCTCCGCGAGGCCATCACCGTCATCCGGGCGCTGTGGGACACGAGCGAGCGCGCCCGGGTCGACCTGCCCGGCGACTACTGGCCGGTCGCCGGCGCCAAGCGCGGGCCCGCACCCGCCCACCCCGTCGGCATCTGGGTCGGCGCCTACAAGCCGCGCATGCTCCGGCTCACCGGCGAGCACGCCGACGGCTGGCTGCCGTCGCTCGGCTACCTCAGCAGCCTGCAGGACCTCGACGACGCGAACGCGCGCATCGACGACGCCGCCCACGGGGCCGGGCGCGACCCGCGCGCCGTGCGCCGCCTGCTCAACGTCGGCGGGCAGCTGTCCCCGCGGCGCAGTCCGAACCTGCTCGCCGGCCCCCCGGAGCAGTGGGTGGAGCAGCTCGCCGTCCTCGCCCTCGAGCACGGCGTGAGCGCCTTCATCGCCACCGGCGACGACCCGACGCTGCTCACCGTCCTCGGGCAGGAGATCGCCCCGGCCGTGCGCGAGCGCGTCGCCGCCGAGCGCGGCGGGTCCGCCGGGCTGGCGCCCGCGGCCCTCGTGGCGGGGGAGCAGGCGTGAGCGGCGCGGACCTCGGGCACCCCCTGCAGCTCGGCGTCGAGCTGCCGGTGTCCGCGGCCGACCCGGGGGCCGCGGTCCGGCTCGCGCGGCGGGCCGAGGAGCTGGGGCTGGACCTCGTGGTGGTGGCGGACGCCGCCGACGACGGCGGCGCGACCGGCGCCATCGACGGCGGCGGCGCGCTCGAGGCCTGGACCGTCCTCGCGGCGGTCGCCGGCGCCACCGAGCAGGTCGAGGTCGCGACGCGCGGCCTGCGGCTCGACGGGCGCCCGCCGGCCGTGCTCGCGCGCGCCGTGGCGAGCCTGGACCACCTGGCGGGCGGGCGGGTGACGCCCGGGCTCGCCGCGGGCACCGACGGCGACGACCCCGACGACGCGCTCGACGCGCTCGCCGAGGCCGTCGACGTGCTGCGCGGCATGTGGGCCGAGGCCGAGCCGGGGCCGCTCGTGCTCGAGGGCCGGCACCACCGCGTCCTGGGCGCGCCGCGCGGGCCGTCGCCCGCGCACAACCTCGCCCTGTGGCTCGGCGGGACGCTCGGGTCGGCGGACGCGGCCGCGGGCGCGCGGACGCTCGCCGCGCGGGTCGCCGACGGCTGGTGGCTGGGTGCGCACGACCCTGACGGCGCCGGCGCGCGCCTGGACGCCGTGCTCCGCGAGCAGGCGGCCCTCGACGCGGCCCTCACCGCCGCGGGCCGGGACCCGCGCGAGGTCCGGCGCGGCCTCGTGCTCGACGCGGGGTCGACCGGACTCGGCGGACGCGAGGCCGCGGCGCCGGGCGTCGCGGTCGTCGACGACCTGGCCGCACTCGTGCTCGACGCCGGCGTGGGCACCCTCGTCCTGTCCGGGGCCGACGAGCCGGCGCTGCTGTCGTTCGCCGTCGTCGCCGCGGCCGTCCGCGACCGCGTCGCCGCCGCGCGCGCCGCCCGCGGCACCCGCGTCGGCACCGTCCGGAGCGCCGCCGTCCGCGCCGCGCGCGCCCCCGGCATCGACTACGACGCGATCCCGGGCGCTCTCGTCGGCACGGCCGTCGAGCCCGGCGACGCGGGGTACGCCGCGGTCCGGTCCACGTACCTGCGCGGCGGCCGGCCGGGGCTCGTGCTGCGGCCCGGCGACACCGCCGAGGTCGTCGACGCACTCGCCTACGCCCGGGCGCAGGACGTGCCCCTCGCGATCCGCAGCGGCGGGCACGGCATCAGCGGCCGGTCCACCAACGACGGCGGCATCGTGCTCGACCTGTCCCGGATGGCCGCGATCGAGGTGCTCGACGTCGCGACCCGACGGGTGCGCATCCAGCCGGGCGCGCGCTGGGGCGAGGTCGCGGCGGCCCTGCACCCGTACGGCTGGGCGCTCACCTCCGGCGACTACGGCGGCGTCGGCGTCGGCGGCCTCGCCACCGCCGGCGGCATCGGCTTCCTCGTGCGCGAGCACGGCCTCACCCTCGACCACCTGCGCGCCGCCGAGGTCGTCCTCGCCGACGGCTCCGTCGTCCGGGTGAGCGCCGACGAGAACGCCGACCTCTTCTGGGGCGTCCGGGGCGCCGGGGCCAACCTCGGCATCGTCACGTCCTTCGAGTTCGAGGTGGACGAGGTCGGCGACGTGGGCTTCGCCCAGCTCGTGTTCGACGCCTCCGACACCGAGCAGTTCCTCGTCGACTACGGCGCCACCCTGGAGGCCGCCCCGCGCGACACCACCGCCTTCCTCATCATGGGGCCGCCGCGGGGCGGGATCGTCGCCGCGCAGGTCATGGCGATGGTCGACTCCGACGACCCCGAGACCATCATCGAGCGGCTGAACCCGTTCGCCCGGATCGCGCCCCTGCTCCAGCAGCAGGTGCAGGTCGTCCCGTACCCCGCCGTGGTCTCCGTGCCGCAGCGGCACACGTCCGAGGGCGAGCCCGTCACCCGGTCCGGCATGGCCGAGCACCTCACCCCGGAGCTCGCCGCCGACGCCGCCCGCCTCGTCCGCAGCGGCGCCACGCCGTTCTTCCAGATCCGCGCCGCCGGGGGAGCCGTGCACGACGTGCCCGCCGACGCCACCGCCTACGCGCACCGGTCGGCGAACTTCAGCATCGTCGCGATGGGCAGCAGTCGGCGGCGGATCGACGCGATCTGGGACGCCATGGCGCACCACTTCCACGGCACCTACCTGTCCTTCGAGACCGACCCGCGACCCGAGCGCCTCGCCGACGTCTACCCGGGACCGACCCTGGAGCGGCTCCGCGAGCTCAAGCGGCGGTACGACCCCGAGGACGTCTTCCGGCACAACTACTCCGTCGCCGAACCGCCCGCCGTCGTGCTCTGAGCCGTCCCGCGGCGGGCCGGGTCGGGGTCCACGGCCGTGCCACCCCGAGGGGACTCGGGGTCGCGCCTCCGTCCCGAGGAGGAGGCCGTGCACCCCCAGGGGGACCCGGTACACCCCACGTGGGACCCGAAGATACGGCGCAGGGCCGATCCGCTCGTGGAACGCCGTTGCCAGGATGGAACCCGTCAGCACGTCGAGGGGCCGAACGAGGAGCAACGTCATGTCGCCGCAGGTATGGATCGTCGTGGCCGGCCTGGTGGCCGTGATCACCGTCGTCGGTCTGGGCGACCTGGTGAACCGCGCCCGGGACGCGCGCCGCGTGCGCCGCTGACCCGCAGCGGGCGGTCGCCGGGAGGAGGGCCCGGCACCGCCCGCGAGGCCGTGGCTCGCGCCACGCAGGACGACGCCCGCGCCCCCGGGGGGAGGCGCGGGCGTCGTCGTGCCCGGGCGGGCGGCCGTGCCGCCGGGGCTACTTGCCGATCTTGTCGTCGGCCTTCTTCTCGAGGTCGTCGACCTTGTCGGCGTTCCCGCCGCCGGTCTTCTTCGCGGCGGTGTCCCCGGCCTTCTCGATGCCGGCGTCGCTCGCCTTCTCCGTGATGTCGTCCAGGCCCATGGTGCGGTCCTCTCGTCTCTCGGGTGCTGCGCAACGGGTCGCCGGGCGGCCCGCCTCCGTCAGTCTCGGCGCGCGCGGCCGCGGGCGCGACCGGGGGCGTGCGCCGGGTCGCCGCGGGGGGCCGTGGCGGTGCGCGGCGCGCCGAGCACCCCTCCGACGCCGCGGCGTACGCCGGTCGGCGTACGCACGATCCCTCCCGGGGGATGACGACGCGGCGCGCACCGGCGGGAGACCGTGGGAGCACGTCGCCGGACCCGCCGGCAGAGCGCACGAGGAGGAACCGTGACCGGCTACGACCCTGCCTCCCTCGCGGCCCCTGCCTCCGCGGCCCCTGCCGCCGCGGCCCCTGCCCCCGCGGGCGTGGCGTCCGTGGGCGCTCACTCGGTCGACGCGGCGTCGGTGGGCGCTCAGTCGGTCGGCGTGGCGTCGGTGGGAACGGCGCCGGTGGGAACGGCGTCGGTGGGCGCCGCCTCCATCGGCCCTGCCTCCGCGGGCGCTGTCTCCGTGGGCGCCGCCTCCGCGGGCGCAGCGGCCGTCGAGCCCGCCGTGCGCACCGCGCGCTCCGTCCGGCTCGCCTCCGCCCTGCATGCCGCAGGCGTGCGCGCGGGGCACCGGGTGTCCCTCCTGCTCGCACCGGGCCCGGCGTGGTCGGCGACGGTGGCCGCCTGCCTGCGGCTCGGCGCGGTGGTGGTCGCCGCCAGCTCCGCGCTGCCCGACCCGGAGGTCGCGGCGGCGCACGCGGCGGCTCGCCCGGACGTGGTGGTCGGGGACCGGCACGGTCTGCGACTCGTGCGGCGCCTGCGGGGACCCGCGCTGTGGCTCGCGGCCGACCGGCCGCGGCTGGCGGACAGGTTCGTGGGCGGGGGCCTCCCGCTGGCCGACCTCGTGACGCGGCACCTCCTCGTGGCGCTGCCCCCGCTCCCGGACCCGGACGGAGACGCGGCGCTGCTCTTCGTGCCGTCGGACCGGTCGGGCGAGGGCCCGCTCGGGGTGCACTGGACGCGGGCCGACCTGGCCGCGCTGGCCGCGGCGTCGGTACCGGGGCCCGGTGCCGTGGCGGTCGTGCCCGGTGGGGCTGACGTGCCCGGTAGGGGCGACGTGCCCGGCGGGGGCGACGTGCCCGGCGGGGCTGACGTGTCCGGCGGGGCAGATGTGTCCGGCGGGGCTGACGTGCCCGGCGCGGCGGGCCTCCCCGGCACGGCCGACCTCCCCGGTGGGGCCGGTGGGCACGGCGGGACCGGTGCTGCCGGCTCGACCGCTCGACGCGGCGCGCGAGGCGCGGTGACTCCCCGAGGCCCACGCGCTGCGTCGACGCCGCTGGCGAGGGAGCTGCTGACCGCGGCGGGCGGCTGGGCGCAGGCGCTCGAGCGGACCGGCGGGTCCGCACCGGAGCGCCGACCCGCACTGGTGTAGCGACCAGGGCCGGCGCGGTCATCGCCAGCCGCGTCCGTCCACCACCGAGCCGACGGTCGCGCCCACGACGGACGCGTCCTGCCCGGTGCCGGGGTCGGCGTTGATGACGACCGCCACCGCGCCGTGCGCCGCCGGGTACCAGCGGATCTGGCACTGGAAGCCGACGCCCCAGCCCTGCGTCATGACGCACGGTCGGCCTGTCGGACCGAAGAGGAACACCCCGAGCCCGACGCCGAGGCCGTCGGGGTCGCTGACCAGTGCCGCACCCTGGTCGGGGTCGAGCAGGACACCTCCGCGGCCGTCGAGCGCCCGGCCGAGGTCGGCGAGCAGGACGGCGAGGTCGTCGGGCGAGGACCACAGGCCCGAGGCGGCGGGGCCGGCGTAGTGCATGCGCCGACCCGCCACCCGCCTCCCGTCCGCGTCGTGGCCCGCCGCGGCGGACGCCGCGAGCCGCGTGACGACCTCGGCCCGCGGCCCGATGACGGCGTCGGCGGGCTCGCCGGACCAGAAGCCGGTGGCCGTGAGCCCGAGCGGGGTGGCGACCTCGTCGTGCAGCGCGTCGGCGAAGGCGCGGCCGGTCGCGACCTCGACGGCGCGCTCGACGACGCAGTAGCCCGCGTCCGAGTAGGCGAAGGCCGCGCCGGGCTCGGCGGTGACCCGCACCGGCCCCGGGTGCGCGGCGGTCGACCCGGCGAGGACGTCGGCCGTCGCGGCGGCCGGACCCGCGGAGGGCTCGAAGGCGCCCGCCGGGTCGACGACGCCGCCACGGTGCCCGAGCAGCTGCCTCAGGGTGGGCCCGGTCGGGCCGGCGACATCGAGAGCGACGAGGTCCCGCACGTCGGCGTCGAGGTCGAGGACGCCGCGCCGGGCGAGCCGCAGGACGCCGACGGCGGTGAGGGTCTTGGCGGCGGAGCACAGGTGGAACGGGGTGGCGCTGGTGGCGGGCACGCCGTCGGCGGCGTCGGCGGGCCCCCGGACACCGACTGCCGGTGGAGCGTCCCCCGCCAGGACGACCGTGGCGAGGGCGGAGGGCGCGGCCGGGGTGGGCGGGCAGAGGTCCATCAGGGCTCCGTACGGTCGAGGACGACCCGCGGTCCTCGCCCTGGACGCGGCTGTGCCTCGGACGCTAGCGCTCACCACCGACAGCGACGCGGGCCGCTGGTGGCGGTGGTCGTGACCGGCCGCAGCACGCGAACGGTTGTGCGCACACTGCCGGGCCGCCGCTCGGGCCGGCGGGCGGGGGTCGGACGGTTCGCAGGCATGGGACGGTGCGGGTGCGGGTGCGGGTGCGGGTGCG
>NZ_JAKRMS010000149.1 GCF_022346185.1 Cellulomonas sp. ACRRI
AACGTGATGTCCGACCCCGCGGAGAACTGGGTGGGACCGCTGAGGGCCACCGTCCAGGGGGTGCGTTGGACGGTGATGGTGTTGGAGATGGCTTGGACGTCGATGTCGGGGCCGTTGGGTGCGGCGATGACGGCGCGGTAGTCGCGGGGTCCGCCGGTGTAGTAGCGGGTCTTGACGTGGCAGAGGCGCACGCCGCCGGTGGTGTCGCAGGTGCCGGCGACGGTGCCGGTGGTCAGGTCTTGGACGTGGACGGTGTAGTTGCCGTCGGTCTGGCCGGTGAGCTGGTTGGTGTCGACGTTGAACGTGATGTCCGACCCCGCCGAGAACTCGGTGGGGCCGCTCAACGACACCGTCCACGGCCGCCGCTCGACCGTCACCTCGCCCGAGGCCAGCTCCCCGACCCGGGCCATGTACACGCGCGGCCCGCCGGCGAGGAAGCCGGTGACGTCGACCGTGCACGACGTCCCCGACGTGCAGGTCTGCACGACGGCGTCGTCGGCGGTGGAGTCGACGATCTCGAGCTCGCTCCCGGTGAGCTCCAGCGGCTCGTCCACCCGCGCGGTGAGGCGGAAGCTCTGACCGATCTCGAGGACGGTGGCGCTCGACGTCAGCTGGACGGTGCCGGTGCCGAGGTGGACCGGCGCTTCGGCTGCGGACTGCGGGACCGGCGCGAGTTCAGGCAGGTCCGGGTCGTCGTCGGCCGCGTCCGGGCCCGGCTCGTCCGTCGCGTCCGCCGCCGCAGGTGCCGTCCCGTCCTCTGGCTCGGCGGGCCCGGCCCAGGCGGGAGCCGGGCCGGCGAGGGCGAGGGTCGCGGCCAGCGCCGCCACGACGACCGCGGAGACCCAGCGGGTCGGGTCGAGGGCGAACCGATCGGGCCGACGGCGTGCTCGGGTCTGTGCGCGGGCCATGCCCTGACAATGACGGCGGCGAATTCTCCTGGTCAACACCGCTTCGGCCTCACGAAACGCCTTTGAGTGCTCAGAGGTGAAGCGGACCGCACCGCGGGTGGTGCAATGCGCGGAATGTTCCGGATGCGCCGTTTGTGTTCGCCGCGAACGGCGTTTGACCGCCGTCTCCACCCAGTCGTTCCGCCGTCGCTACGCTCGCCCGCATGACCACCCTGATCGCCGAGGACCTGCTGCTCCTGCTGCTCGACGACCGCAACGGCACCGCGACGTCCAGCCACGTCGACGTGGCCCTGGGCGGCGCGCTGCTGCTGGAGCTCGCGCTCGCCGACGCCGTGCACGTCCGCGAGCGCACCAGCATCTGGTCGGGCGCGAAGGTCGCCGCCACCCCGGGCGCCGCGGTCGGCGACCCCGTGCTCGCGGAGGCGCTGCGGCGGGTCGCCGAGCGCGAGCGCGCCGCCTCCGACCTGGTGAACCGGCTCGGCAAGGGCGCGCGGGACGCCCTCACGGGCCGGCTCGCGGAGCGCGGGATCCTGCGCCGGGAGGACGACCGGGTGCTCGGGCTGTTCCCGCGCACCCGCTGGCCCGAGGCCGACGGCCGCCACGAGGACGAGGTCCGCGCGCGGCTCGCGGCGGTGCTCGTGCAGGGCCTCGACCCGGACCCGCGCACCGGCGCCCTCGTCGCGCTGCTGCACGCCCTGAGCCTGGCGCCGTCGATCGTCGACCGCGGGGGAGTCCCGGCCCGGGACGTCCGGCGGCGCGCGAAGGAGGTCGCCGAGGGCGCCTGGGCCGCGAAGGCCGTGCAGGACGCGATCACGGCGTCGACCGCCGCGATGACCGCGGCGATCACGGCCACGACGGTCGCGACGACCGCCGGCAGCTGACCCGCCCCCGGCCGCCGCGCCATGCCCGCCGAGGAAGGCGCGCCGAGATAGCGCCTTCGCGCCGAGACAGGACCCCCGAAGGCCCTCTCTCGGTCCGACGGTCCGACCTCGGCGACGTGGTGCGGGTGCGCCGCCTGGGCTCGGGTCGCACGCCGCCTCGCGCCCCGGGCCCGCGTCGCCCGCCGCCCCGCCGTCGCCTCCGGCTGCACGCGCCGGCCCGCGTCGAGCACCGGCGCGCCTCATGCCCCGGGGGTGCGCTCCGGGAGGAGGTCCTCGATCGCCGCGACCACCTCGGGCGCGTCGGGCAGCACGCGGGGGCGGAACCGGCGGGCGCGCCCGTCCGGCGCGACGAGGAACTTCTCGAAGTTCCAGGTGATCCGCCCGGCCTTGCCGGAGTCGTCGGGCACCTCGTGCAGGGCGCGGTACAGCGGGTGCGCGTGCCGGCCGTTGACCGGTGTCTTCTCCAGCATCGGGAACGTGGCGCCCCAGGTGGCGGAGCAGTACTCGGCGATGGCGTCCGACGAGCCGAGCTCCTGCAGGAACTGGTTGCTGGGCACGCCGACGACCGTGAAGCCGCGGGCCCCGTACGACCGGTGCAGCGCCTCGAGCTGCTCGTACTGGGGGGCGAGACCGCACCGGGACGCCACGTTGACCACCAGGGCCACGCGCCCGGCGGTCAGCGCGCCGAAGGTGGTGTCCTCGCCGCGGAGGGTCCGGACCGGGATGTCGTCGATCTGCACGCCCTCACCCTGCCACCGGCCGGGCCGCGTGTCAGGAGACGCGGCCCGGGATCAGCTTGCGCCAGTAGATCTGCGGCTCGAGGTACCGGTCGAACAGCAGCAGGCTGCGCCGCGGCCGGGCGAGGTCCGGGAAGGGCAGCGACGGCTCGGGCCGCCCGTCGCGGTCGAACTCGGCGAGCAGCAGCCGGCGCCGCGAGGTGGTGACGGGCGCGACCGAGTACCCGTCGTACCGGTGCATCGTCCGGCCGGTGCGGCGCGCCTGGATGTTGTGCGCGACGACGGGCACCTGCCGCCGCAGGGCGCCGCCCGAGGGCAGCGTCCCGACGGTCGCGGCGTCGCCGAGGCCCCAGACGCGGGGGTGCCGGACGTGCTGCAGCGTCTCGGGGTCGACGGCGACGAACCCCTCGCTGTCGCCGGCCGCCAGGTCGCCGGCGGCGATCCAGCCGTACGCCCGGTGCGGGGGCGCGAGGTAGAGCGCGTCGTAGCCGACCTCCTCGAGCCCGCCGTCGCCGGCCGCCGTCAGCGTCCGTGCCCCGGCGTCGACCGACGTCACCGCGGTGCGCAGCCGCACCCGGACGCCGTACTCCTCGGCCGCGGCCCGCAGCCGGCGGTCCGCCTCGGCGTGCCGGACGAGGTGCGGCCCCTCGGCCAGCAGGTCGACCTCGATGTCGCCCAGGACCCCCGTGCGCCGCCAGACGTCCAGGGCGGCGAACATGGGCTTCAGGCCGACGGGCGCGCAGGGCACGTGCCGGTCGGACAGCGCGAACACCGCGCGGCCCGCGCGCAGCGCCGAGAGCATCGCCCACGTCTTCTCGGCCTGCTCGGGCAGGTAGCTGGTCGCGGCGTGCGGGGTCGCGACCGCCTCCCGCGCGCCGGGGACCGCCTCCCAGTCGACCTCCGACCCGGGGCAGACGGCGAGGTCGCCGTAGCCGAGCTCGGTGCCGTCCGCGAGGACGACGACCGACCGCGCGGGGTCGACCGACGCGACCGTGCCGGCGTACCGCCGGACGCCGGACGGCACCACCTCGTCCTGGGGGCGGCGCAGGTCGGCCAGCGTCGCGGTGCCGGAGGCGACGTAGGACAGCAGCGGCCGGTAGTGGTGCACCGAGCGCGGCTCGACGACGGCGACGTCGCGGCAGCCGTCCCGCCGCAGCCGTCCGGCCAGGGAGAGCCCCGCGTTCCCGCCGCCGATGACGAGCACGTCGTGCCGCCGGGGACCGCTCATGTGCGCACCACGTTCCGTCTGCCGGGGACCGGACCCGGCCACCGTAGGCGAGCCCCGGGCCGCGCGCCCGCCGGGCCGCGGGGCCCACGCCGCGGACGCGGATGGACTTCTGAGGTAAGCCTTCGCTAATGTCCCGGTTCGTGCCCGTGAACACTGCCGCGATGGCCGCCGCCGACGTCAGCATCGGCTACGGCGGCGACCCCGTCGTCACCGGGGCGAGCGTCGAGCTCGCCGCGGGCCGGGTCACCGCGCTGGTCGGGCCGAACGGCTCGGGCAAGTCGACGCTGCTGCGCGGGATGGCCCGCCTGCAGCGGCTGTCCTCGGGCCGGGTCACCGTCGCCGACGGGGACGCGGACGCGCTGTCCGCCCGCGACTTCGCCCGTCGGGTCACGCTGCTCGCGCAGTCGCGGCCGACGCCCGCGGGGATCACCGTGCGGGACGCGGTCGAGTTCGGGCGGCACCCGCACCGGCAGGGCTGGCGCGGGACGGACCCGCAGGGCCGGGCGGCGGTCGACCGGGCGCTGGAGCTCGCCGGCATCGCCGACCTCGCCGGCGACGACGTGGACGCGCTGTCGGGCGGCCAGGTGCAGCGGGTCTGGTTCGCCTCCGCGCTGGCCCAGGACACGGGCGTGCTGCTGCTCGACGAGCCGACGAACCACCTCGACCTGCGGTACCAGGTCGAGGTGCTGGAGCTGGTGCGGAACCTCGCGGACGAGCACGGCGTCGCGGTCGGCGTGGTGCTGCACGACCTGGAGCAGGCCGCGGCCGTCGCCGACCGGGTGCTGGTGCTGCACGGCGGCCGGGTGGTCGCCGACGGCGCGCCCGAGCGGGCGTTCACCTCCGAGCTGCTCAGCGAGGTGTACGACATCGACATCGTGGTGCGGACCGACGCGGGGACGGGGCACGTCACCGTGCACGCACCGCGCCTGCTCCTGCGCCGCGTCGACGGCCGGGGCGCCCGCGCCGACGGCCACCGACCCTCCGGTCCCACGGAGGAACCCGCGGGGGACGGGGCCGACGCCCCGCACCCCGCCCCGGTCGGCGCCTGACGCCGCCGGGCCACCGACTCTCTCCACCGCCGCGCCTCCCCGCGGCCGAGGGCGCGACGCGCGGGCGCCCACACCTCCCGCGCAGACACGAGGAACGATGACCACCCGACGCACGCTCACGGCGCTCCTGGCCGTCGGCGCGATGGCCGCTCTGGCGGCCTGCGGCACCACCGACGAGCCGGCAGCCGAGACCACGAGCGCAGCGCCCGCGGGCGGCCCGGTCTCCATCACGGACGACCGCGGCGAGACCGTCGAGCTGGACGCGCCCGCCACCCGCGTCGTCTCGCTGGAGTGGATGCAGACCGAGATGCTGACCTCGCTCGGCGTCACCCCGGTCGGCGCGGCGGACGTCGAGGGCTACACCTCCTGGGTCGGCGCCGTGGTGCCGCTGGACGGCGAGCCCGAGGACGTCGGCACCCGCGGCGAGCCCTCGGTCGAGGCGATCGCGGGCCTGGAGCCCGACCTGATCATCGGCGTCACGTCGTCGATCCCCGAGGGCGCGCTGGAGCAGTTCGAGCGCATCGCGCCGGTCGCGCTGTTCGACGGCGCCGACGCGGCCGACCCGCTGGGCTACGTCGAGGACACGTTCCGCAGCGTCGCGACCCTCGTCGGGGCGGACGACGCCGCCGAGCAGGTCGTCACGGACACCGAGGCGCGGATCGCGGACAACGCGCAGAAGATCGCCGACGCCGGCCTCGAGGGCACGCCCGTCGTGTTCGCCTCCCCGTACGCCGAGGGCGCCAACGTCACCATCCGCATGCACGGCCCGCGCTCGGCCTTCCAGGCGGTCGCGGTCGAGATGGGCCTCGGCTCCGCGACCGAGGACCCGGGTGACGACGCGTACGGCCTGTCCTACGTCGACGTCGAGGGCCTGACCGCGCTGCCGGCCGAGACCCGGTTCCTGTACTGGGGCAACGACGACGAGGACGACGTGGTCGAGACGGCCCTGGCCGGCAACCCGGTCTGGCAGTCGCTGCCGTTCGTGCAGCAGGGGCACGTCTACCGCGCCGGCGTCGGCATCTGGGCCTACGGCGGCCCCGAGTCGCTGGCCGGCTGGTCGGACGACCTGGTCGCGCAGCTGACCGCCGAGTGACCCCGACCCGCACCGCACACCCCTGAAGGACGCCGTGACCACCTCGCCCCCCGCCGCCGGCCCCGTCGCCGCCGCGCGCCCCGCCGCGCCCGGTGCCGGACCGGTGGGCGGGGGTCGAGGTCCGGGCGCGCCCGTGGCCCGGCGGCAGCACGTCCGGGTGGTCGTGGCGCTCGCGCTGCTCGTCCTGTGGCTGGTCGCCGCCGCCGCGTGGCACCTCACGCAGGGCACCGCCGACGTCACCGTCGGCGACCTGTGGCGGGCGCTGACGGGCCAGGGCGGCCTCGACCAGGCCGCCGCGGTCGTCACGGCGTCCCGGCTGCCCCGGCTCGCGGCCGGCGTGCTCGTCGGCTGCGCGCTCGGCGCGTCCGGAGCGGCGCTGCAGGGGGTCGCGCGCAACCCCCTCGCCGCCCCGGACACCCTCGCGGTGAACGCGGGTGCGCACCTGGCGGTCACGGTCGCCGCGGTGGTCGGGGCGTCCCTCGGGGCGCTGCCCGGCGTGGCGGTCGCGTTCGTGGGCGGCGTCGCGGCCGCGGGCGTCGTCATCGGGCTCTCCGGCGGCCCTGCCGCCTCGCCCGTGCGCCTGGTGCTCGCCGGCACCGCCATCACCCTGGGCCTGTCGTCCGTGACCCAGGCCCTGCTCGTGCTGTTCCCCTGGGAGACCCAGGGCCTGTTCGCGTGGGGCGCCGGCTCGCTCGGCCAGAACGGCATGGGCACGGTCCGCGCGGTCGCGCCGGTCGTGGCCGTCGCGTTCCTCGGCCTGGTGCTGCTCGGCCGCCGGCTCGACCTGCTCGGTCTGGGCGACGACGCCGCGCGGTCGCTCGGCGTCGACGTGGCCCGGACCCGGCTGGTCGGGGTGCTGCTCGCGGTGCTCCTGGCCACCTGCGCCGTGACCGTGACCGGCCCGATCGGGTTCGTCGGCCTGTGCGCCCCGCTGCTGGTGCGCCTGCTCGCGACCTGGGTCCGCCCGCTGAGCCGGCACCGCCTGCTGATCCCGGCCGCGGCGGTCGCGGGCACGGCCCTGGTCCTGACCGCCGACGTCGCGCTGCGCGCCGTCTTCGGGCCGATCTCGGGCGTGACCGTCCCGACGGGCGTCGTCACCAGCCTGATCGGCGCCGTCGCCCTGGTGGTCCTGGCCCGCCGGGCGCGCGCCGCGCTCGAGCCGGACACCCTCGTCACGCTCCGGGCGGGCAGCGACCTGGCACGCCGGGCGCCCGCGCTCCTGCTGGGGGCCGGCGTGCTCGTCCTGGCCGGCGTGGTGGTCGCGGGCGTGCTGCTCGGCGACTCGACGGTGCTGCTCGGCGACGTGGCCAACTGGCTCGCGGACAAGGCCTCGGTGCGGCTGGACATCATCCTCGACTCCCGGGTGCCGCGGGTCGCGGCCGCGCTGCTGGCCGGTGCCTGCCTGGCCCTCGCGGGCGCGCTGGTGCAGACGGTCACCCGGAACCCGCTCGCCGATCCCGGCGTGCTCGGCGTCTCGCACGCCGCAGGGCTCGGCGCGGTGGTCGTCATCGTGGTCACGAGCGCGCCGTCGTTCGCGCTGGTGTTCGGCGGGGCGCTCGTCGGGGCGGTCCTGGCGGGGCTGCTGGTCTTCGGCGCGACCGCGGGCAGCGGCATGGCGTCCGGCCGGATGGTGCTGGTCGGTCTCGGCACCGGTGCCGCGGCCAGCGCGGTCACGACCCTCCTGCTCGTCCGGACGGACCCCTGGAACCAGAACCGGGCGATCACATGGCTCGGCGGCTCGACGTTCGGCGCCGGGGCGCCGCAGCTGGTGCCGATGGCGGTCGCCCTGGCGATCGGCGTGCTGGTCGTCGCCCGCACCCACCGGGACCTCGACCTGGTGCAGGTGGACGACGTGACGCCGCGGGTCCTGGGCGTCGACCTGGGGCGCTCCCGCTCGCTGCACGTCGGCGTCGCCGTGCTGCTGACCGCCGCCGCCACGGCCGCGATCGGGCCGGTCGTGTTCGTCGGCCTGGTGGCCCCGCACGCGGCGCGGATGCTGATCGGCAAGCGGCACCGGTGGACGCTGCCGCTGACCGTGGTGCTCGGCGCGGCGCTCGTGGGCGTGGCGGACCTCGTGGGGCGGACGGCCATCGCGCCGGCGCAGCTGCCGGCCGGCCTCGTCACGGCCGTCATCGGGACGCCGTACTTCCTCTGGCTGCTCTGGCGAATGCGGGCGACCTCGCGCCGCTGACGCCCGGGTCGGCCGGGTGCGCTGCGGCGCCCGGCCCGCTGGGGCGCCCGGCCCGCTCGGGTGGCGGCCGCGGCCCGGCGGGCGTAGAAGGGTGCTCCGGTCTCGTGAACGGCAGGAGCCCTGCGATGGTGCAGCGCAATCCCGGGTCCCGGCGCGCGCCGGGGCGGATCCGCGCGCGGGCCGCCGCGCCCGCGTGCCTGGTGGCGCTCGCGCTCGGCGCGGCGGGGGCGGCGCCGGGGGTCGCCGACGACGCCTCCGGCGCCCGACCGGACGGCCCGGGCGTGCCCGGCACGTACACGAACCCGGTCAGCGCCGGCTTCGCGGACACGTTCGCCGATCCCGCGGTGATCCGCGGGCAGGACGGATGGTGGTACGCCTACGGCACGACCGACCCGCTGCGGTCGGGCGAGGGCGCGCGGCACCTGCTCCCGGTGTCCCGGTCGGCGGACCTCGTCACCTGGGAGTACGTGGGGGACGCCTTCGGCGAGGACTCCCTGCCGTCCTGGGCGGACACCGACCCCGCGCACCCGGCCGCGCTGTGGGCGCCCGACATCCGCTACGTCGACGGCCAGTACCGGCTGTACTACGTCGTCACCGAGACCACCGCGACGCCGGGCACGGGGGACTCGGCGATCGGCGTGGCGACCGCGCCCTCGCCGACCGGGCCGTGGACCGACTCCGGCGACCCGGTGGTGGACCCGCGCCCCGGCGGCAGCGGCGGGCCCGACGACTTCCTGTGGACGTTCGACCCCACGCACGTCGTCGGCCCGGACGGCACCGAGCACCTGTTCTACGGCTCGTACTACGGCGGCATCTGGGTCACCGAGCTCGACGCCACCGGTACCGAGGCGGTCGGCGAGCCGGTCCAGGTGGCGGTCGACAACAAGTTCGAGGGCGCGTACGTCGTGCAGCGCGACGGCTCCTGGTACCTGTTCGCCTCCACGGCGAACTGCTGCGCGGGCCCGACGACCGGCTACAGCGTGCAGGTCGGCCGGTCCGACGCGGTCACCGGCCCGTACGTCGACCGCGAGGGGGTGCCGCTGCTGGCGTCGCGCGCGGGCGGCACGCCGGTGCTGACGCCGAACGGCAACCGCTGGGTCGGCACCGGGCACAACGCCGTCGTCACCGACCTGGCGGGGCGGGACTGGATCGTCTACCACGCGATCGACCGCGACGACCCGTACCTCGACGGGACCGACGGGATCAACCGGCGGCCGATGCTGGTGGACCGGCTCGACTGGGTGGACGGCTGGCCGGTGGTGCGCGGGGGTGCCGGGGCGTCGGACGACGCGGAACCGGCCCCGGCGGGCGGGGGTCCCGCGGTCGCAGGCTTCGAGGACGGCCTCGGCCGGGGCTGGCGCGGCGACGCCTGGCGCACGGTCGCGGGGGACCCGCAGGGCGGCGGGCACGCCGTCGCGGTCGGCGAGGGTGCGCTGCTCACTCGCGTCCGGCTGCCCGGCCCGGTCCGGGTCGAGGCGGACGTGCGGCTGAACCCCGGGGCGTCGGGCGGGGTGGTCACGGGG
>NZ_JAKRMS010000014.1 GCF_022346185.1 Cellulomonas sp. ACRRI
GGACGCCCCCGCCCCCCTGGAGGGCGCCGCCGGGCGCGCCCCAGGGGGCCGGCGAGCCCCACCCGGACGGGGGCTGCGGCGGCGCACCGGCCGGCAGGGTCCCGGTCCCCGCGCCCGACGGCGCCCTCCAGGCGGGCGGGGGCGTCCAGCCCCGCGGGGCGGCCGGCGGCGGCGCGTACGGGTCGGCGACCGCGGGTCGGTGCCCCGCCTGCCCCACCCGGTCCTGCGGCGGGTCCGCCGGCCGGCCGTGCTCGTCGGGCGCGGTCACGGCAGGTGCACCGCGGTGGCGAAGGTGTCCCACCCGCGGGTCAGCCGGGCGCTCAGGCCGGCGTCGAACTCGCCCTCGGGGAACTGCGCGACCACGGCGGCGGCGCCGGGGCCGGTGCGCGACGACACGACCTCGACGACGGTGTCCCCCGACTGCCAGGCGGCGTGCCAGGGCTCGGCGGACAGCAGGTACACGGTGCGGCCCTCGACGTCGATCGGCTCCGCGGCGGTGAGCGCCGAGACGTCGAGCCGGCCGTGCTGCTCGGTGACGACGACGTCCCCGGTCGGCCCGGACAGGTCCACCTCGAGCGTGCCGCCGTCGTCCCGCAGGTGCACGGCGGTGACCGCCCAGCCGGCGGGGACCTGCTCGGGGCAGGTCCAGCCCTCGGCGCGCATCCAGTCGAGGTAGTCCTGGGTCGTCGCGCCCGCGGCGGGTGCGGCGCCCTCGGACCCGGCGGCGATCACGGGCAGCGCGGCGGGTCCGGCGTCACCGAGCAGCGACAGCGCCTCGGTGGACTCGGAGACCGGGGCGACGGTCGGGCGGTCGCCCAGCAGGAACAGCCCGACCGCGACGACGCCGAGCCCGGTGATCGACCCCACCGCCGCCCGCAGGCCGCGGCGGGTCGCGCCGGGGGCCGTCGTCGCCGGAGCGCTGCCGACGACCGGGCGGTCGCCCAGCAGCCGCCGGGAGCCGAGCACGGAGCCGCCCAGGACGGAGTGCGCACCGAGCACGGACCGCCCGCCGAGGACACCCTCGCCGAACGGACCGCGCCCGCCGAGCAGCCCCCCGATGCCGGCGGCCGCGGACGACGGCGCGCCGGTGAACGCCGCGGCGCCGCGCACGGCCGACGGCGGCACGAACGGGTCCATCGGCCGCGCGTCGCCCGGGCGCGCGGCGGCGTCGGCACCCGGGGGCACGGGGGCGCCGCCCAGGGCGAGCAGCCGGGCCGTGAGGTCGCCCGCGGGCCGGACGTCGTCGCAGCCGGACAGCACGCGGCGAGCGGCGCGCGCCGCGGCGAGGTCGGCCGCGCACCGTGCGCAGCCCGCGACGTGCGCGAGGGCGCGCTCCGCGGCGGCGGGGGCGAGCTGGCCGTCGACCAGCGCGCTCACGCGGTCGCCGAGGTGGGCGCTCACCGGGCGCCCGCCGGGGCCGTCACCTCGGCGGGGTCGACCGCCGGCTCCGCCGCCACCGCGCGCGTCGCCGAGGGCGCACGGTGCTCGAGCGCCACCCGCAGCCGCGCGCGGGCGCGGTGGATGCGCGAGCGCACGGTGCCGAGCTTGATGCCGAGGGTCACCGCGATCTCCTCGTACGACAGCCCCTCGATGTCGCACAGCACCACGGCGGCGCGGTACTCCGGGGGCAGCTCGTCGAGGGCGCGCTGCACGTCGACGTCGAGGTTCTCGTGCTCGAAGGCGCGCTCGGGGCCGGCCCCGGTCGCCGGGTAGCGGTCGCCGTCCTCGCCCATCGCGTCCATGCGGATGCGCTGGCGGCGGCGGGCGCCGTCGAGGAACAGGTTGGTCGTGATCCGGTGCAGCCAGCCCTCGAACGTCCCGGGGGTGTACGTCGACAGCGACCGGAAGACGCGGACGAACACCTCCTGCGTGAGGTCCTCGGCGTCGTGCCGGTTGCCGGTCAGCCGGTAGGCGAGGCGGTAGACGCGCGCGGAGTGCTCCCGGACGATCGCCTCCCAGGTGGGGGGCTGCCAGTCCGGATCGGGCAACGAGGTCGCCATCCACGTCCTTCTGTTCGGGGGCCGCGGGTGCGGCGCGGAGTCCCAGGGACCCAGTGTCCCAGGGCACGGGGCCCGGTGCGAACCGGGTCCACCCCTTCTTGCGCACAACGCGCACAGGTCCCGCCCGGTTCCCCCGCGCGCGGGTGAGGCCGCGGGGCGCCGCGGGCCGCCCGCCCGCCGCGCGCACTAGGCTGGCCCGCGCCGGCGCCACGTCCGCGCACGGCCCGCCGCACCCGGCGCGCACCACCTTCGACCAGGAGGACACCATCGCCACCGACAAGGCCGCGAGCTGGGTCTACGCCGAGGGATTCGTCCCCGAGGACGACACCCTGCTGCGCGCGCGGGACCGCGCCGGCGAGCTCGGCTGCACGCCCGTGCAGCCCGGCACCGGCGCCGCGCTCACCGTGCTGGCCGCCGCGTCCCGGGCGCGCGCCGTGGTCGAGGTGGGCACGGGCGCGGGCGTCAGCGGCCTGCACCTGCTGCGCGGGATGCCGTCCGACGGCGTGCTCACCACCATCGACGTCGAGGTGGAGCACCAGCGCGCGGCCAAGCAGGCGTTCGCCGAGGAGGGCGTCCGCGCGGCGCGCACCCGCACCATCTCCGGCCGGGCGCTCGACGTGCTGCCGCGGCTGACCGACGGGGCGTACGACCTGGTGTTCGTGGACGCCGACGTGGAGAGCTACCCGGCGTACGTCGAGCGCGCCGTGCGGCTGCTGCGGCCGGGCGGCGTGCTGGCCGTCGACGACGCGCTGTGGCACGACCGGGTCGCCGACCCGGCCCGGCGCGACGAGGCGACGACGCTCGTGCGCGAGACGGGCCGGCTGGTGCGGGAGGACGACCGGCTGATGCCGGCGATGCTGCCCGTCGGCGACGGCCTGCTGGTGGCGGTGCGCCGCTGATCCCGGGGCCCGGCACGCGGACGGCCGCCCACCCCGCGGGGTGGGCGGCCGTCCGCGTCGTCGGCCGGGCGGCGTGCGGCCCGGCTCAGCGCAGCGCCGCGAGCCAGCGCAGCAGCAGGCGCGCACCGAAGCCGGTCGCGCCCTCGGTGACCTCGTGCCGGTCCGCCGTCGCCCGCGCGGGGCCGGCGATGTCGAGGTGCGCCCACGTCCGGGTGCCCACGAACTCGCGCAGGAACAGCGCCGCGGTGATCGACCCGGCGCCGTACTTCGCGTCCTGCGGGACGTGCCGCAGGTCGGCCACCGTGGACCGCACCGCGTCGGCGTAGTCCTCGACGAGCGGCATCGACCAGACGGGCTCGCCCGACTCGGCCGCCGCGGCCTCGAGCGCCGCGGCGAGCCGCGGGTCCGTGGCGTACAGCGCGCCGTGCTGCTTGCCGAGCCCGAGGCTGGCGGCGCCGGTCAGCGTCGCGACGTCCACGAGCACGTCCGGGTCGAGCGTCGCGGCGGCCCACGCCAGCGCGTCGCCGAGCACCAGGCGGCCCTCGGCGTCGGTGTTCGCGATCTCGACCGTGCGCCCGCCCCACATCCGCAGGACGTCACCCGGGCGGTACGACGCGGCCCCGACGTGGTTCTCCGCGAGCGGCAGCACCGCGGTGACCCGGTGCGGCACCTCGGCGGCGGCGGCGCCGAGCACGGTCGCGAGCGCGACGGCGGCGCCGGCCATGTCGGTCTTCATCGGCACCATCGCCTCGCGCGGCTTGATGGACAGGCCGCCGGTGTCGTAGGTGATGCCCTTGCCGACGACCACGACGTGCTGCCGGCGACGACCCGCGGTGCCGGCCGGGCCCGCCGGGTCGTAGGAGACCGTGACCAGGCGCGGCGGGGACGCCGACCCGGCGCCGACGGCGAGGATGCCGCCGAAGCCCTGGGCCTCGAGCTCGCGCGGGCCGAGCACCTCGACCCGCAGGCCGGCCGCGCGGGCCAGCTCCGACGCGCGGTCGGCGACCCAGGCCGGGTCCTTGGTGCTGGACGGGGTGTTGGCGAGGTCGCGCACCAGCCAGGTGGCGGTCGCACCGCGCACGGCCTCGTCGAGCGCGGCCTGCACCCGGACGCCCTCCCGGCCGACGACCACCAGCCGCTCGGCCGGCGCCTCCGTCGGCGAGGCGGGCGCACCGATCCGCTGCACGCGGTAGGCGGCCAGCAGGTAGCCCTCCGCGAACGCGCGGACCGCGCGCGGGCCGTCGGCGCCGGGCTCGGTGCCGACGGTCGTGAGCACGCGGCGCAGGCCGCGGGTGGCGCGCGCCAGGGCGGCGCCGGCCCGCCGGAGCTGGTCCGGCGTGCCGTCGCCGACCCCGACCAGCACGAGCCGGCGCGGCAGACCCGCCCAGGGCAGGTCGCCGCCGGCGCTGCCGACGGGGCGCGGGAGCAGCAGCGTCCACGCCTCGCCCGCGGCGCCGGTGAGGCCGGCGCGCTCCGCGAGCTCGGCCAGGTCGATGCCGTAGCGCGCCGCCGCGTCCGCGGTGCCGCGCCCGGGCTGGAGGTCGGTGTCGTCCGGCGCCGCGGGGGCGACCGGGACGGCCACCGCGTCGACGTCGGCCTCGAGCAGCAGGTCCGAGGTCGCCAGCGAGCCGGCCGCGAGGCCGACCGCCGGGACCGCGCGGCCGATGCGCACCGTGGGCGGGGTCAGGGAACGAGCCACGTCGGAAGCGGGTCCCGCGCGGTCAGGAGACGACGGAGGTCAGGGCCTCGCCGAGCTCCTGGGCCTCGGTCGCGTTGAGCTCGACGACGAGTCGGCCACCGCCCTCGAGCGGGACCCGCATGACGATGCCGCGGCCCTCCTTGGTCACCTCGAGCGGACCGTCACCAGTCCTCGGCTTCATCGCGGCCATGCGGGGCTCTCCTTCGCGTCGTCAGCTGGGCTCCCGGGCGCCCGGTACCGCCGCGTCCGCGGGGGGCGGGACGGGCGGACGCGGGCCTCCGGCTCCCGGATGTCCAACCCGCAGTCTAGTTCACCGGGGCGACAAGGCGGGGCCGTCCTCGCGCGGCGGGTGCGCCAAGCCGCTCGTCAGGCCCCTGCGGCGGGGTCTCGGCGTCCCGGCGGAGCGCCCGCGGAGCCCCGACGGCACCCCGCGGACGGGGGCGGTGGCGACGGGTCACGGCGGCCAGCCGGACGGCGGCACGAACCGCCAGATGTGCCAGATCCACACCACCTGGAGCACGAGCATGAGGACCACCACGGCGCCGGTCCACGCCCAGCGGGCCGCGCGCGGCCGGGTCACCACGCCCGCGGTCGCGGCGCCGATCGGGAACGCCAGGAGCAGGAACCGGGCCAGGCTGCTCCCGGGCTCCACCGCCGCCGCGAGGTACAGCAGGTACGCGGCGGACCAGGCGTGCAGCTCCCGGCCCAGCCGCCACGCCGACGGCGTGACCAGGCAGGCGATCACGAACGCGGCCGCCGCGAGCACCACGAGCGGCGCCGCGTCGCCGAACCAGAACGCCGGCACGTACGACCACCCGGCGAACGGCGCGGTCGTGGCGGCGCCGCGCCAGGCCTCCTGGGTCTGCAGGTACGCGTCGGGCACGCCGGTGACCCAGCCGCAGATCGCGAGCCACGCGACGCCCGACACCACGGCGGCCACCCCCACGGCCGCGATGCCCGCGAGGTCCCGGCCGCGCGGACGCTCCCCGGCCGTCCGCCACTCCCGCCACCGCACCAGCGCGTGCACGGCGACCACGACGGCCATCGGCAGCGCGACGGCGCGGGTGAACCCGAGCGCGAGCACCGCGGCGCACGCCCAGCCGTACCGCCGGGTGACGACGGCGAGCAGCGACGCGGCGACCAGCAGCAGCGCCAGCGACTCGGTGTACCCGACCTGCAGCACCACCGACGTCGGGAAGACGCTGACCAGCAGCACCGTCGCCAGCGGCAGGCCCGGGCGGGCGGCGACCGCGCGCGGGGCCCCGCGCACCACGACGCGGTGCACGAGCAGCACCGCCCCGGCGCCCGCGAGCAGCGACACCGTCGGGGCGACGACGGCCCAGGACCCGCCGGTCACGGACATCACCGCGCGGACGACGAACGGGTAGAGCGGGAAGAACGCCCACGCGTTCTGCTGCACCAGGCCGTCGGCGCCGACCGGGAGCTCCGCCGGGTAGCCGCCCTCGGCGATCGTCCGGTACCAGGTCGCGTCCCACATCAGGCCCGTGTAGTCGGCGTACCCGGGGGACGCGCCGGTCCAGCCGCTCGCCGCCTGCCGGGTGGCGACGACCAGCAGCACGACGGCGGAGAAGGCGCGGGCCGCGGCGTACACCGCGAGCGCCTGCACCCACCACGGCCAGGTGCGGGGGTCGAGGGCGCGGCGGGCGGGGGCCGTGGCCGGTGCCGTCACGCCAGGCCCCGGACGGCGCGCGCCGGCGGCGCGTCCCCGCGCAGGGCGGCGACCATGTCCACCGTCCGCCGCGTGGCCCGCACGTCGTGCGCGCGGAACACCCGCGCGCCGAGCCAGGCGGCCAGCGACGTCGCGGCCAGGGTGCCCTCCAGCCGGTCCTCCGGGGGCAGGTCGAGCGTCTCCCCCACGAAGTCCTTCCGGGACAGGGCGACGAGCACCGGGTGCCCGAGCGCGGTGAGCGCCGCGGTGCGCCGGACCAGGTGCAGCGAGTGCCAGGTGCTCTTGCCGAAGTCGTGCGTCGGGTCGACCAGCACGCTCGCCGGGTGCACCCCGAGGTCCACGGCCCGCGCGGCGGCGGTGCGCAGCGTGGCGAGCACGTCGAGCAGCACCCCGTCCCGCGGGTCGGCGCCGGCGGGCGCGTCGGCCGGCAGCGGGTACGACACCCGCAGCGGGTCGGTGCGCGGCGGCAGCCCGCCGGTGTGCGAGCACACCACGCCCAGCCCGCGCTCGGCGGCGACCTCCACCAGCGCCGGGTCGTGCCCGGCCCACGTGTCGTTCAGCAGGTCGGCGCCCGCGTCGGCCGCGGCCCGCGCGACCTCGGCGCGCCAGGTGTCGACGCTGACCAGCAGGTCCGGGTGCCGCCGCCGGACGCGCTCGACGAGCGGCACGACGCGCGCGATCTCCTCGGCGACGTCGACGGCCGGCCCGCGCCCGGCGCGCACGCCGCCGAGGTCGACCAGGTCGGCGCCCTCCTCCTCGGCGCGCGCGACCGCCGCGTCGGCCCCGGCGTCGTCGTGCCGCGCGGCGGCGTAGAACGAGTCCGGCGTGCGGTTCACCACCGCCATGACGACCGGGTGGCCCGGGCCGAACCAGCGGCCGCGCAGCAGCAGGGGCGCGCCGGGCGCGGGGACGCCGGGGGGTGCGGCGGCCCCGGGGTCCCCGGGGTCGGGCTCAGCGCCCACCCGGGGCGTCCTCCGCCTCGTCGGCCACCTCCGCCTCGGCCCGCTCCTGCGCCCGCTCCGCCTCCGCGGCCGCCGCGCGCTCGGCGGCGCGCAGCTCCATCCCGCGGTCGCGCACGATGCGCACGGCCTCCTCCGGGTCGTCGACCAGCCGGATCAGCTCCAGGTCGGCCTCGCGGATCATGCCGCGGTCCAGCACCGGGCCGCCCAGCCAGTCGAGCAGCCCCTGCCAGTAGTCGGTGCCCACCAGGACGATCGGGAACTCGGTGACCTTGTGGGTCTGGACGAGGGTGAGGGCCTCGAACAGCTCGTCGAACGTCCCGAACCCGCCGGGCAGCACGATGAAGCCCTCGGCGTACTTCACGAACATCGTCTTGCGGGCGAAGAAGTAGCGGAAGTTGACCCCGAGGTCGACCCACGGGTTCATGCCCTGCTCGAACGGCAGCTCGATGCCGAGGCCGACCGACAGGCCGCCCGCCTCGGAGGCGCCCTTGTTCGCCGCGGACATGATGCCGGGGCCCCCGCCGGTGATCACCGCGTAGCCCGCCTCGGCCAGCAGGCGGCCGACCTCCTCGCCCAGCGCGAAGTCCGGGTGCTCGGGCAGCGTGCGGGCCGAGCCGAACACGCTGACCGCCGGGCCGAGCTCCGCGAGCGCGCCGAAGCCCTCCACGAACTCGCTCTGGATCCGCATCACGCGCCACGGGTCGCCGTGCAGCCAGTCGGCGCCGTCGCCGCCGGACAGCAGCCGCTGGTCGGAGGTGGTGGTCGGGATCTGCCCGCGCCGCAGCAGGACGGGCCCCTTGCGGTAGCCCGAGCCGGGGACGGGAACGCCGTCGTCGCTCATGGCCCCGACTCTACGGTCCGCGCCGGGGCACGCGCGGGCACCCCGGGGGACGGGCGGGTGAACCCCCGGCGGCGGCGGCGTCAGGCCGTCAGCCAGGCCCGGAGCGCGTCGTGGCACAGCCGGAGCTGGGCGACCGGGAGGCGCTCGTCGTCCTTGTGCGCGAGCAGCGGGTCGCCGGGGCCGAAGTTCACCGCCGGCACCCCGAGCGCGGAGAAGCGCGCGACGTCCGTCCAGCCGTACTTGGGCGCCGGCGCACCACCGGTCACGCCGAGCACCGCGTCGGCGAACTCGGCCGCGGCGGGGTCGTCCAACCCGGGGCGGGCACCGGCCGCGGCGTCCGTGACCACCACCTCGAAGCCGTCGAACAGCTCCCGGACGTGCGCCTCCGCCTCCGCCTCGGACCGGGACGGGGCGAACCGGTAGTTGACGGTGACGACGCACCGGTCGGGGACGACGTTGGTCGCCACGCCCCCGCTGATCAGCACGGCGTTCAGCCCCTCGCGGTACACCAGGCCGTCGACCTCGACCGAGGCCGGCTCGTACGCCGCCAGGCGCGCCAGCACCGGCGCCGCGCCGTGGATGGCGTTGACGCCGGTCCACGCCCGCGCCGAGTGCGCCGCCACGCCCGGCACCCGCACCTCGGCGCGCAGGGTGCCGTTGCAGCCGCCCTCGAGGCCGGCGTCGGTCGGCTCGCAGAGGACGGCGAAGTCGGCGGCCAGCCAGTCCGGGTGCCCCCGCGCGATCCGGCCCAGGCCGTTGAGGGAGGCCTCGACCTCCTCGTGGTCGTAGAACACCCAGGTGACGTCGCGGGTCGGCTCCGTCAGCGCGGCCGCGAGCGCCAGCTGGACGGCGACGCCGCCCTTCATGTCGACCGTGCCGCGGCCCCACAGCACCGCGTCGGCGCCGGCACCCTCGAGCCGGGTCGGCAGGTTCGCGGGGTCCGTGGTGACCGGCACGGTGTCGATGTGCCCGGCGACCACGACCCGGGACGACCGGCCGAGGCGCGTGCGCGCGACCACGGCGTCGCCGTCGCGCAGCACCTCCAGGTGCGGGTACGCGCGCAGCGCCGCCTCGACCGCGTCGGCCAGCGCCCGCTCGTCGCCGCTCACGGAGGCGATGTCGCAGATCGCGGCGGTGAGCGTCGTGAGGTCGGCGGTCAGGTCCAGCGGGGTGGTCGTCGTCACGCCCGCGACCCTACCCGCGGACGACCACCCCCTCGCCGACGGCCCCTAGGCTGGGCGCCATGACCGACCGCACCGCCTGGGCATGGGGCCTGGCCACCGTCACCGACTCCGCCACGCTGGACGCCTGGTACCCGCGGCCCGCGCTGGGCGACGTGCCCCCCGCCGCGGAGTGCCCCGAGGAGCTCGCGGCCCTGGTCACGGTCGACGCCGCCCGCGGGGTCCGGACCGAGACCGTGCTGACCGTCGTGGACCTGGACGCCGAGCCGGTCGACACCGCCGACGCCTACCTCCGGCTGCACCTGCTGTCCCACCGGCTCGCGGCGCCGAACACGCTCAACCTCGACGGCATCTTCGCGGTGCTGCCGAACGTCGTGTGGACGGACCACGGCCCGTGCGCGGTCGACGGCTTCGAGCTGACCCGCGCCCGGCTGCGCGCCGCCACCGGCCGGCCGGTCACGGTCCTCGGGGTCGACAAGTTCCCGCGCATGGTCGACTACGTCCTGCCCGAGGGCGTGCGGATCGCGGACGCCGACCGGGTCCGGCTCGGCGCGCACCTCGCCTCCGGCACCACGGTCATGCACGAGGGCTTCGTGAACTTCAACGCGGGCACGCTGGGCACGTCGATGGTCGAGGGCCGCATCTCCCAGGGCGTCGTCGTGGGCGAGGGCAGCGACATCGGCGGCGGGGCGTCCATCATGGGCACGCTGTCCGGCGGCGGCCGCGAGCGGGTGTCGATCGGCGAGCGCTCCCTGCTGGGCGCGAACGCCGGCCTCGGCGTCTCGCTCGGCGACGACTGCGTCGTGGAGGCCGGCCTGTACCTGACGGCCGGCACCAAGGTGACCCTGGTCGGCGAGACCGGCGACGACGGCGCCCCGCGGGTCGTCAAGGCCCGCGAGCTGTCCGGCTCCGACGGCGTGCTGTTCCGCCGCAACTCGCTCACCGGCGGCGTCGAGGCCGTGGCCCGCACCGGCACCGGCATCACGCTGAACGCCGCCCTGCACGCGAACTGACGCCGTGTCCCGCCGTCGCGGCACGGCCTCGCGCCTCGGCTGCGCGGCGCTGGCCGCCCTGGCCCTGCTGGCCGGGGCGGTCGGCGCGGTGGTGTGGGCCCTCGGCGGGACCTCCCCCGCACCCGCGTCCCGGCGGTGCACCGCGACCGTCGACGGCACGGCGTGGGCGCTGTCCGCGGACCAGGCCGACAACGCCGCGCTGATCACCGCCACCGCGGCGCAGCGCGGGCTGCCCGCGCGGGCCGCGACGATCGGCCTCGCCACCGCGCTGCAGGAGTCCCGGCTCATCAACATCGACTACGGCGACCGGGACTCCGTCGGGCTGTTCCAGCAGCGGCCCTCGCAGGGCTGGGGCACCGTCGAGCAGATCATGGACCCGGTCTACTCGACCGGGAAGTTCTACGACGGGCTGGTCGCGGTGCCGGGCTACACCGAGCTGCCGGTGACGGAGGCCGCGCAGGCGGTGCAGCGCTCGGGGTTCCCGGACGCGTACGCCCAGCACGAGGGCCGGTCGCGCGCGTGGGCGTCCGCGCTGACCGGCTGGACCCCCGCCGCCGTCGACTGCGACCTCGACCCCGCGGAGCCCGGCGACGTCGACGCCGTGGCGGCGCGCGTGCAGCGGGACTTCGGCGGCGCCGTCTCGGCGGCGGTCGACGCCTCCGCGGACGGGGCGGCGGGCCCGGTCGTGCTCCTGGACGTCGCGGGTCTGACTGCGGCGACCGGCGGCGACCCGGCGCGCGCCGCCTGGGCGGTCGCGCAGTGGTCGGTCGCCGCGGCCCAGGCGCTGGGCGTCGACGCGGTCGAGGTGGGCGACAGCCGGTGGGACCGCGCGGGCGACGGCTGGACCGCGGGCGGCGCGGCGGCCGACGCCGCCCCGGCCCCCGAGGGCACGGTCGCCCTCACCCTCGCCCCGGGCGCGGGGTCAGCCCGCCGACCTCGCCGAGATAGGACCTGCGCGCCGAGATAGGACGCGCCGGGGTCCTATCTCGGCGCGGGGGTCCTATCTCGGCGATCGGACGGTCGGACGCGGGCGGACGCGGGTCAGCGGAGGGCCGCGAAGGCGGTGATCTCCTCCCGGAGCTGCTCCGCGAGCTCCGCCAGGCCCGCGTCCGGGCCGGCGCCGCCGCCCGCCGCGGCCGCGACCGCCTCGACCTGGCCGGACATGCCGGCCACGATCTCGTCGATCCGCCCGATGGCCCGGCCGGCGTCGTCGGCCACCGCCTGCGCCTCGGCGACCTGCCGCGCGATGTCGTCGGACCGGCCCGCCGAGTCGTCGGCGAGCGCCCGGACCTCCTCGGCCACGACCGCGAACCCGCGCCCGGCCTCCCCCGCCCGCGCGGCCTCGATGGTCGCGTTCAGCGCGAGCAGCCGGGTCCGGCTGGCGATCGCCTTGACCAGTCCCGCGGCCTCGTCGATCTGCCCGGAGGTGTCGGCGAGCTCCCGGACGGTCGCCCGGGAGTCCCGCGCCGCGGACGTCGCCTGCTCGGCTGCGGCGCCCAGCGCGGCGGCCGACGACGCGAGCCGCTGGGCGCTCTCCGCCACCCGCTCGGCCACGGCGACCAGCCGCTCGGCGAGGTCGGCCCGCTCCGCCCGGTCCCGGGCGGTGCGGCTCGCGGCGCCCTCCAGCCCGGCGCGCGCGCCGTCGATCCGCGCGGCGCCCTCCCGGAACGCCCCCGGCAGGCCGCGGCGCAGGAACCGCCGGTGGAACCGCCCCTCGCCCGCGGCGGTGAGCGAGGCCTGGGACTCGCGGACGTACGCGTCCACCAGGTCGGCCAGCCGGTTGAGCGAGCCGCGGGCGCGCTGCACCGCCTCGTCGCCGTCGAGCACGGGGAGCCGGCCCTCGAGGTCGCCCGACGCGATCCGGTCGCAGAACGCGGCGATCGCCTCCAGCGCCGCGGCGGTGCCGTCGTCGGGTCCCGCGCCCGGTCCCCGGCCGCGGGACCACCGGCGGTCACGGCCCGCCCGCGCCGGGGCACCGACCCGGTCCGTGCCCGGCGGCACCGGCAGCACCGGCAGCGCCCCCGTCGTCGTCGCGGTCATGCGGCACCCCCGTCGGCGTCGTCGCGGCCGGCGAGCGACCACACCCACTCGTCGTACGTCAGTCCGGCGTCGTCCAGGGCGACGCCGAGCGCCGCGGCTCCCGCGGCGAGGGCGTCCGGCGTGCTCGGCTGCGCGTCCTCGGCGGCCCGGACCCGGGCGTAGAGGTCGCCGACGGCGCGGCGCGTGGCCGGCGGCACCCACCGGCGGTTGGAGTGGTACCCGACGACCCGCCCGTCGGGCCCGCGCGAGGCGGTGACGTGCGCGAGCACCCAGTAGTGCCCGCCGTCCGCCGCGAGGTTCAGCACGTAGGCGAACAGCTCCTGGCCGGTGGGGATGACCTCCCACATCAGCCGGAACACCGCCCGCGGCATGGCCGGGTGCCGGATCAGGTTGTGCGGCGCGCCGAGGATCTCGTCCTCCGGGTACCCGCTCACGCGCACGAACACGTCGTTCGCGTAGGTGACGACCCCCCGGGGGTCGGTCTTGGAGACGATGATCTCCTCGGGCCCGAAGGCCCGCTCGACACCGGTCGGCCGCACCCCGCGTCGCCCCCGCGCGGGTCCGGGCCGCCGGCCGCTGCCGCGATGGTGCGCGGCCTCAGTGGGCGACATGCCCCCGGGATCGGTCCGAGTCGTCGGGTTCTGACCGGTTCGTCCGACCCGATCCGGGGGAAGCGCTCGCCCGCGCGGGCGGGGGTGCGGTCAGCGGTCCTCGACCGGGACGAAGGTCCGCTCCGGGGAGCCCGAGTACACCTGGCGCGGCCGGCCGATCTTGGTCTGCGGGTCGGTCATCATCTCCCGCCACTGCGCGATCCAGCCCGGCATCCGGCCGAGCGCGAACAGCGGGGTGAACATGCGCTCGTCGAAGCCCATCGCCTTGTAGATCAGGCCGGTGTAGAAGTCGACGTTCGGGTAGAGCTTGCGCGAGATGAAGTACTCGTCGGACAGCGCGATCTCCTCGAGGGTGCGCGCGATGTCCAGCAGCTCGTTGTCCTTGCCGAGGGCGGCGAGGACGGCGTCGGCGCTCTCCTTCACGATGGCCGCGCGCGGGTCGTAGTTCTTGTAGACCCGGTGGCCGAAGCCCATGAGCCGGACGCCCTGCTCCTTGTTCTTCACCCGGCGCATGAACTCGGTCGCGTCGCCGCCGTTCGCCTGGATCTCGGCGAGCATCCTGAGCACGGCCTCGTTGGCGCCGCCGTGCAGCGGGCCGGACAGCGCGTTGATGCCGGCCGCCACGGAGGCGTACAGGTTCGCGTGGCTGGAGCCGACGATCCGGACGGTCGAGGTCGAGCAGTTCTGCTCGTGGTCCGCGTGCAGGATGAGCAGCTTGTCGAGCGCCCGCACCACCGTGGGGTCGACGTCGTACTGCTGGTACGGGACGGCGAACGTCATCCGCAGGAAGTCCTCGATGTACCCGCGCGAGTAGTCCGGGTACAGCAGCGGCTCCCCGCGGGACGTGCGGTGCAGGTAGGACGTGATGGTCCGCGTCTTGGCGAGGATCAGCACGGTCGCGAGCTCGACGGTCGCCGGGTCGAACGGGTCGAGCGACTCCGGGTAGAACGTCGGCAGCGCGTTGATCGCGGACGACATGACGGCCATCGGGTGCGCGCCGGACGGGAACGTGCCCATGAACGTGCGGAAGTTCTCGTGCACGAACGTGTGCCGGTTGATCCGCTCGACGAACGCCTCGAGCTGGTCCGACGTCGGCAGCTCGCCGTTGATCAGCAGGTAGGCGACCTCGAGGAACGACGACCGCTCGGCGAGCTGGTCGATCGGGTACCCGCGGTAGCGCAGGATGCCCGCGTCGCCGTCGATGTACGTGATCTGCGACTCGCAGGACGCCGTGTTCATGAAGCCGGGGTCGACGGTGACCAGGCCGGTCTCGCGCAGCAGGGACGACACGACGACGCCGTCGTTGCCCTCGGTCGCGCGCACCACCGGCAGGTCGTGCGGGGTGCCGTCGACGACCAGCTGGACAGGCTCGGTGGTGACGTCGGACATGGCGCTCCTCCTCGGGCGGTGTGCGGGGCTCGGACCTCGGTCCGGTCCGCGAGGTCGTGCAGGTCAGGTGCCGGCGGCCGCTGCGGTGCGGGCGCGCGCCACGGGGGTGGCTCGGCCTGCGACGAGGCTACGTGCCGTCCGCGGGCGGAACCATCCCGGGAGCGGCGCGAGGCGCTGTGACGAGAGTCACACGTCCCGTCGCAGGGCACGGCCGCCGACGGAGCGCCGCGCGCCGGCCCCCGCGGTCAGCGCGCGCCGACCGCCGCGAGCCGCGCCGCCGCCGCCGCGATCCGCTCGTCCGTGCCGGTCAGCGCCACGCGCACGTGCCGCGGCGCGCCGTAGAACGACCCCGGCGCGACCAGGATCCCGCGCTCGGCGAGCCGGCCGACGGTGGCCCAGCAGTCGTCGTCGCCCTCGGCCGGCCGGGCCCACAGGTACAGCCCCGCGGCGGACCGGTCCACGACCAGCCCGGCGGCGCCCAGCGCCCCGAGCAGCGCGGTGCGCCGCGCCCGGTACCGCTCGCGCTGCTCCGCCACGTGCGCGTCGTCGCCCAGTGCGACGGTCATCGCGGCCTGCACCGGGGCGGGCACGATCATGCCGACGTGCTTGCGGGTGGCGAGCAGGTCGCCGACCAGCGCCGGGTCGCCCGCGGCGAACGCCGCCCGGTACCCCGCGAGGTTCGACTGCTTGGACAGCGAGTACAGCGCGAGCAGCCCCGTGACGTCGCCGCCGGTGACCCGCGGGTCCAGCACGCTCGGCACGCCGTCGGTCGCCCACGGCTCGTCCCAGGCCAGCTCGGCGTAGCACTCGTCCGAGGCCACCACGACCGGCCGCCCGGTGCGGGCCGCGGCGGCACGGGCGGCCTCGACCACCGCGCGCAGCTCCTCGACGCCGAGGACCCGGCCGTCCGGGTTGCCCGGGGAGTTCAGCCACACCAGGCGCACCCGGTCGCCGTCCGGTCCGGCCAGCAGCGCGGCCGGGTCGTCGGTCGCGACCGGCTCGGCGCCGGCCAGCCGCGCGCCGACGTCGTAGGTCGGGTACGCCGCCGCGGGGTGCGCGACCAGGTCGCCGGCGCCCAGGCGCAGCAGCGCGGGCAGCAGCGCCACGAGCTCCTTCGACCCGACCGTCGGCAGCACGCCCGCGGGGTCGAGGTCGGGGACGCCGCGGCGCCGGGCGTACCAGGCGACGACGGCCTCGCGGAGCGCGGGGGTCCCCCAGGTCTGCGGGTAGCCCGGCGCGTCGGCCGCGTCGGCCAGCGCCCGGCGCACCACCTCGGGCGTCGGGTCGACCGGCGTGCCGACCGACAGGTCGACGATGCCGTCCGGGTGCGCGCGGGCTCGGTCGCCGTACGCCGTCAGGGTGTCCCAGGGGAAGTCCGGCAGCGCGCCGGTGTGCAGGCCCACGCGGCCTACTCGCCGTGCACCTGGAGCGGCAGGGTGGCGATGACGGGGTGGTCCTTGTCGATCACGCCCATCTTCGCCGCGCCGCCGGGCGAGCCCAGGTCGTCGAAGAACTCGACGTTGGCCTTGTAGTACTCGCTCCACTGCTCGGGGACGTCGTCCTCGTAGTAGATGGCCTCGACGGGGCAGACCGGCTCGCAGGCGCCGCAGTCCACGCACTCGTCGGGGTGGATGTACAGCGACCGCTTGCCCTCGTAGATGCAGTCGACCGGGCACTCCTCGATGCACGCCTTGTCCTTGACGTCCACGCAGGGCTGGGCGATCACATACGTCACGGTGTCCTCCACGCGCCCCGGCCTCGGCGGCCGGGCGCGATCCGGGTCGGCTCGGGCTGGCTGCTCCTAGTATCGCTCACCTGCGCACGACCGGCGCAGCAGGGCACGACGAGACGGGGACGACACATGAGCAGCGCCGACGCGACCGCTCCGGGCGGACCGGGCGGCGGCGGCCCGGCCGCGGTCCCGTGGCGCGCGTGGCGGCCGGGTCAGCGCGTCGTCGTCCGGCGCCGGCTGCCGGCCGGCGAGCCCCAGCCGTACACCGACGTGCTCGGGGACCTCGTGGCGGTGGACGACGACGGGGTCACCGTGCGGACCCGCCGCGCGGGTGACGTGCGGGTGCCGGGCGCCGAGATCGCGCTGGGCAAGGTCGTGCCGCCGGCCCCGGAGCGCCGCCCGCGGCGCTGAGCCGCCGCGGCGCCGAGCCGCCCCCGGCGCGCCGGGGGCGGCGGACCTCAGCCCGCCGGCGCCGCCGACGCCGGGTCGGGCCCGCAGACCACCTTGTTCTGCGCCTTGTAGGTCCAGGTCGACGGCTCGACCGCGACGACCTCGCCGTTCAGCTTGATGGTCCGGGTGTTCGTGATCCGGAAGCCCGGGTTGCCCGCGGACTGCGGCGAGCAGGTCGGCGACTGCGAGTACACGGTGGTCGGCTGCACGACGTTGGTCTTCGGACCGGCCTCGGTGGTCACCTCGAAGTACGGGGTGCTCCAGATCTTCACCCACGTCTTGCCGTCCGCCACGTACGCCTGGACGAGCGCGCCGTAGGGCGTGGTGTTCTTCCACCTCATGTCGAGCGTGCCGGTGAACAGCGTCGCCTCGCGGCCCGCGGGGTACCGGGTGAACCACTCGGAGTGCGGCTTGTGCTCCACGTCCTCCATGCCGGCGAAGTAGGCCGCGTTGTACGTGGTCGTGGACAGCTGGGACAGCCCGCCGCCCCACGCGTCCGTGTGCTCGCCGCTGACGATCGCGCCCGCGGTGGTGAAGCCGTGCGCGGCGTCGATCGGGCCGAGCGCCTCGGTCAGGCTGAACGTCTCCCCCGGCCGGACCAGCGTGCCGGAGATCGCGGCGGCGCCGGCGGCGATGTTCTGCGTGCGGCGCGGCTCGGAGGTCAGCGGGGTGGAGAACTCGGCGACGACCTGGGTGACGCCGAGGGCCTGCAGCGCCTCGGTGGTCTGCGCCGGGTCCGAGGCCACGAGCTCCACGGCCGCGTCCCGCTGGTCGGACTGGGTGGCCTGCGCGACGGCGGCGGCGAGCGCGGCGGGGTCCAGGGTGGTGCCGGGGGTGCCGGGCACGATCACCGGGGCGCCGTCCTGGAACTCGAAGCGCGCGTCCGAGGCGGTGGTGAGCAGGTTCGTGGAGCGCGCGAGCACCGCCTCGACCAGCGCGGCGCCGTCCAGCTGCAGCACCAGGTCGGAGTCCTGCGGCACCATCGACGCGGCGGCGCCCAGCACGTCCACCGGCAGCTCGACGGTCTGGCCCGCGACCTGCACGGCGACCGGCGCCGCGACGACCCGCGACGCGACGTCCTGCAGCGCGCGGTCGGTCTCCTCCTGGGTGATGTCGGGGGCGACGACCTCGGTGGCGAGCTCGAGCGGGCGCGCCGCGGTGAGCCAGGTGCCGGCCAGGGCCTCGCGGGCGGCGTCCTCGTCCAGCGCCCAGCCGTCCTCGGCGGCGACGGCGTGCGCCTCCCCGTCCGCGAACGCGATCGACCCGTCGACGGGCGCGAGGGCGAGCGTCCCGGACAGCGACGCGACGGCCGCGTCGAGCGCGTCGTCGTCGACGACCGTCACCGGCTCCTCCGCGGCGCCGCCGACCACGTGCCGCCACAGCCGCTGCGGCCGCAGGTCCGCGCCGGTCAGCCGCTCGACGGTGGCGGCGGCGTCGAACGTCAGCCCCGCGGCCGCCGGGTCGACGCTGCCGGACATGTCCTGCGCGCTCACCGGCACGGGCTCGGCGGCGAGGCCGCCCAGCTCGTCGGTCAGGACCTGCTCCGCGCGGTCGGCGGACATGCCGCCGATCGGCACGCCCGCGACCGTCGTCCCGCGCGGGACCCGGTCGGCCAGGGCGAAGGACGCGCCGACGTACGCACCCGCCAGGAGCACGACCACGCCGCCGACGACCAGCGCCGCGCGCAGCCGGCGCCGCGGGCGCTCGGGCTCGAACTCGTCGAGCGGGGACCACGACTCCTCGGGTCCACCGCCGTCCACGACGGGCTCGGTGCCCTCCGCGCTGCCCTTCGCCATCCAGGTCCCCCCTCGCGAGCGGCGGCGCCGGGATCAGGACGCCGCGACCGCCGATTCTACGGCCGCGGCCCGGGTCCGCCCCGGGTCCCTGTCCCGCTTTCGACCGGTTCGCAGGTCACGACTTCGCAACGACGCCCGCGGCTCAGCGCAGCCCGCGCACCCGCCGGCGCAGGTGGACGAGCGAGCCCGCCCCCGGGTCGCCCTCGCGGGACTCGAGCACGTCGGCGAGGACGACGTCGTGGTCCCCCGCCGGCACGATCTGCGCCGTCCGGCACTCGAACCAGGCCGCCGCGCCGGACACCCACGCCGCGCCCGACCGCGGCGCCGCGACGTGCGGCACGCGGTCGAGCTGCCCGACGGCGGGGCGCCCCGGCGAGGCGAGCCAGTCGGCCACCGGTGCCTGGTCGTCCGCGAGCACGCTGACGGCCCAGGTGCCGACCTCGTCCAGCGCGTCCCGCAGCCGCGCGTCCTGGTGCACGCACAGCAGGAGCATCGGCGGCTCGAGCGAGACCGAGGTCAGCGCGGAGGCGGTCATCGCGTGGTCGGTGCCCTTCCACCGCACGGACACCACGACCACCCCCGCGGGCAGCCGGCCCATCGCCGCGCGGAACGCCTCCGTCGCCTCGGCTCCCGCGGCGCCGGCGTCGCCGTCCCCGTAGAGCGGGTCGACCTCGGTCACGGGACGCTCGGGCGGCGGCGCAGCGGCACGTCCGCGAACCAGCGGCGCGGCGCGAGCGCCACGGCGAGCGCCACCGCCAGCGCACCGAGCGCCCACGTCCAGCCGAGGGCGGCGTCCCCGCCGGGCACCAGCACGTCCCCGCCCGGGCCGAACCCGGACAGCACCTGCACGCTGCCGAACAGGCCGACCAGCAGCCCGACCGAGGCGACCCAGCCGCCCCAGGCGCGCGCGGTCACGGCGGCGGCCAGCACCAGCAGCAGGCAGACGACGACCCCCCAGGGCGGCACGGAGCGGTGCATCACGGTGCCGACGGTCCCGACGAGGACGCCGAGCAGCAGGGCGCCGAGGGCGCGGAGGACCATCCGGGTCGACAGGGGCTGCACGCGCGTCAGGCTACCCCGCGGCGCCACCGGTGCCCGGCCGTGAGGTCGGCGGAAGGGCGCGAGGTCGGCGGACAGGAGTGACGACCTCACCGCGAGGTGACGACCTCGCGATCCGCCGCGTCGGTCAGCGGGCGCCCGCGGGCAGCGCCAGGGGCGCGGCCGGGGCGCGGCCCGGGGCCCAGACGTACGACTCCCGCGGCAGGACCGGGGCGAGGACCAGGTTCGACAGGGCGTAGCAGGCCACCGCGTCCGGGTGGTCGAGCGGCGTGACCACCTGGACCTGGGTGGCGTGCGCGCGCAGGGCGGCCAGCACCGGCTCGCGCACCGGCAGCACGTCGACGACCAGGTCCTCCGGGCCGCCGGTCGCGACGGAGGGCAGCGCGCCCGCCGGGCCCGGCAGCGTCAGCGGGGCCTCGCGGGTCGCGCGCCGGTCGTCGGACGCGGCGGCGAGCACGGCGCGCGCGGCCCGGTCGGCGGCCAGGGCGGCGTACCCCGCGCGCAGGGCGGCCGCGGGGGCGACGGCCCACGCGACGGCGGGCGACCAGCCGCCGTCGGGCGACGCGCCGTCGTCGGACAGCGGCGCGGTCGCCAGCTCCACCGCGCGCATCGTGATCGCGTGCGCCCGCACGTGGTCGGGGTGCCCGTACCCGCCGCCCGGCTCGTAGGTCACGACCAGGTCCGGCCGCCGCTCCCGCAGCAGCCCGGCCAGCCGCCCGGCGGCCTCGTCGAGCGGCACCGCGACCAGCGCCCCGGCCGGCACGTCGGCCGCGGCGCCGGCCCGCCCGGTCCCGACCCAGGCCATCCCCGAGTCCTGGTAACGCGCACCGGACGCGCCTCCCCCGGCAGCCGGGTCGCCGGGGAGCGGGAGGGTGTCCAGGAAGGTCTGGGTGACGCCCAGGGCGGTCGCCGCGGCGGCGACCTCCCGCTCGCGGTGCCGCGCGAGCGCCTCGCCGTCGCCCTCCAGGGCCGCGAGCGGCGCGCCGATCACCTCGCCGCGCTCGCCGCGGGTGCACGTCACCACCGTCGCGGGCAGGCCGGCCCCCGCCCAGGTCGCCAGCAGCGCGCCGGTGGACAGCGTCTCGTCGTCCGGGTGCGCGTGCACCGCGAGCACGCCACCCGTGCGGGTCGGCGTGCTCGCGGCGTCGGTCATGCGCGCTGGCGTCAGGCGCGCTTGGTGCGGGCCACGGCCCGGGCGCGCTCCGTCTGGTCCAGGATCACCTTGCGGATGCGGACGACCTCGGGGGTCACCTCGACGCACTCGTCCTCGCGGGCGAACTCCAGCGACTCCTCGAGGGTCAGGTGCCGCGGCGGCACCAGGTTCTCGAAGTTGTCGGCCGTGGAGGAGCGCATGTTGGTGAGCTTCTTCTCCTTGGTGATGTTCACGTCCATGTCCTCGGCGCGGGAGTTCTCGCCGACGATCATGCCCTCGTAGACCTCCTGCGTGGGGTCGACGAAGAACGACCCGCGCTCCTGGAGGTTGATCATCGCGAACGGCGTCACCGCACCGGCGCGGTCGGCGACCAGCGAGCCGGAGACCCGGGTCTCGATGGGGCCGGCCCACGGCTCGTAGCCCTCGGCGATCGACGAGGCGATGCCGGTGCCGCGGGTGTCGGTGAGGAACCGGGTGCGGAAGCCGATGAGGCCGCGCGACGGGACCAGGAACTCCATGCGGACCCAGCCGGTGCCGTGGTTCGACATGGTCTCCATGCGGCCCTTGCGCTGCGCGAGCAGCTGCGTGACGGCGCCCAGGTACTCCTCGGGGACGTCGATCGTCATGCGCTCGACGGGCTCGTGGACCTTGCCGTCGATCTTCTTGGTGACGACCTGCGGCTTGCCGACGGTGAGCTCGAAGCCCTCGCGGCGCATCTGCTCGACCAGGATCGCCAGCGCGAGCTCGCCGCGGCCCTGCACCTCCCAGGCGTCGGGGCGGTCGGTCGGGACGACGCGGAGCGACACGTTGCCGATCAGCTCCGAGTCGAGGCGGTCCTTCACCTGGCGGGCGGTGACCTTGTGGTTCTTGCCGCCCTTGCCGGCCAGCGGCGAGGTGTTGATGCCGATGGTCATCGAGATCGCCGGGTCGTCGACCGTGATCAGCGGCAGCGGCCGCGGGTCGTCGGGGTCGGTCAGCGTCTCGCCGATGGTGATGTCCGCGATGCCCGCGACCGCGACGATGTCGCCGGGGCCCGCCTTCTCGGTCGGCACGCGGTCGAGCGCCTTGGTCTCGAGCAGCTCGGTGATGCGGACGTTCTGCATCGTGCCGTCGTGCCGCGCCCAGGCGACGGTCTGGCCCTTGGTGAGCTCGCCGTTGAAGATGCGCAGCAGCGCGAGGCGGCCGAGGAACGGCGACGCGTCGAGGTTCGTGACGTGCGCCTGCAGCGGCGCGCCCTCGGTGTAGGTCGGCGCGGGGATCTTCTCGAGGATGGTCCGGAACAGCGGCTCCAGGTCCTCGGAGTCCGGCAGGCCGCCGTCGGCGGGCTGGGTCAGCGACGCGCGGCCGGCCTTGGCGGCGGCGTACACGACGGGGACGTCGAGGATCGCGTCGAGGTCCAGGTCCTCGACCTCGTCGTGCAGGTCGGACGCCAGGCCCAGCAGCAGGTCGGTCGCCTCGGCGACGACCTCGGTGATCCGGGAGTCCGGGCGGTCGACCTTGTTGACGACCAGGATGACCGGCAGCTTCGCGGCGAGCGCCTTGCGCAGCACGAACCGGGTCTGGGGCAGCGGGCCCTCGGACGCGTCGACGAGCAGCACGACGCCGTCGACCATCGACAGGCCGCGCTCGACCTCGCCGCCGAAGTCGGCGTGTCCCGGGGTGTCGATCACGTTGATCGTGATGCCGCCGGGCTCGCCCACCGCCGCCGCCGCGGGACCGGCGTACCGGACCGCGGTGTTCTTCGCGAGGATCGTGATGCCCTTCTCGCGCTCGAGGTCGCCCGAGTCCATCGCGCGCTCGTCCACGTGGGCGTGCGCACCGAAGGCGCCGGACTGGTGGAGCATCGCGTCGACCAGCGTGGTCTTGCCGTGGTCGACGTGCGCGACGATCGCGACGTTGCGCAGGTCGCCGCGCACGCGCGTGCCCGTGGGCGAGGTGGGCACAGTCATGTCAGGACTCGTTTCCGCGAGGAAGTGGGGAGATGAGGGGCGCGACGACGTCGAGCGCCGATCGATTGTACGCGCACGCGCGCCCCGGCACGAGGAGGGGTCGTGCCGGGGCGCGCGGGACGGGCTGCGGGTGCGGTCAGACCTGGCCGGGCCCGGGACCCTGGTACCGACGACCGAGGGTCTCCTGCTCCGCGTCCTCGAACGCCTCGACGCGCTGCCCGTCGGCCACCGCGGCCTCCGCGGCCGAGGTGCCGGCCGGCGCGGCCGCCGCGAGCAGCCGGTCCCGCTCCTCGCGGCGCAGCTTCTGCTCCGCGGGGTTCGGCACGGGCACCGCCGCGAGCAGGCGCTTGGTGTAGTCCTGCTGCGGCGCGCGGAGGATCTGCTCGCGCGGGCCGACCTCGACCAGGTCGCCCTTGCTCATCACGGCGATCCGGTTGGACAGGATCTCGACGACCGCGAGGTCGTGGCTGATGAACAGGCAGGCGAACCCGTATTCGCGCTGCAGCTCCTGGAACAGCTCCAGCACCCGCGCCTGCACGGACACGTCGAGCGCGGACGTCGGCTCGTCGGCGATCAGCAGCTTGGGCGACAGGGCCAGGGCGCGGGCGATGCCGACGCGCTGGCGCTGGCCGCCGGACAGCTCGTGCGGGTAGCGGTTGCGCATCGCGCGGGGCAGGTGCACCCGGTCGAGCAGCGACTCCACCCGGCGGTCGAGGTCGGCGCCCGAGGCGATCTTGTGCAGCTTGAGCGGCTCGCCGATCGACTCGCCGATCGGCAGGCGCGGGTTCAGCGAGGAGCCCGGGTCCTGGAACACGATCGAGACGTCCTGGCGCACGGCGCGCAGGTCCTTGGGCTTGATGCCCGCCAGCTCGACGCCGTTGACAGTGAGCGAGCCGCCGGCGACCGGCAGCAGGCCGACCGCGGCGCGGCCGACGGTGGTCTTGCCGGAGCCGGACTCGCCGACCAGGCCGACGACCTCGCCCTTGCCGATGGTCAGGTCGATGCCGTTGATCGCCCGGAACGCCGGCACGCGCCCGCGGCCCGGGTACTCGATGACCAGGCCCTTCGCCTCGAGCGCGGAGCCGGTCCGCGGGTCGTCCAGGAGACCCGGCCGCGGCAGGGGCTGGCCGAGCGGCCGCTCCGAGACGTGCAGCGTGGCGGTGCCCTCGGCCGCGGCGACGGGGTGCTCGCCGTTCAGGCCGGAGGCCGCGAACGTCTCCGAGCCGAGGTGCGGCACGGCGTCCAGCAGCTGGCGGGTGTACTCGTGCTGCGGGCGGTTGAACACCTCGTCCGCGGAGCCCGACTCGACCACGCGGCCGTTCTTCATCACCATGACGCGGTCCGAGAGGTCCGCGACCACGCCCATGTCGTGGGTGATGAGGATGATGCCGGCGTCGACGCGGTGCCGCAGGTCGCGCATCAGCTTGAGGATCTCGGCCTGGACGGTCACGTCGAGGGCCGTGGTCGGCTCGTCGGCGATGAGCAGCTTGGGCTCGCAGGCGAGCGCCTGGGCGATCATCGCGCGCTGGCGCTGGCCGCCGGAGAGCTGGTGGGGGTACTTGTCGACCGACTCCTCCGGGTTCGGCAGGTCGACCATGCGCAGCAGCTCGACCGCGCGGGCGCGGGCCTGCTTCGGCGTCATGTCGAAGTGCACGCGGAGCGTCTCGACGATCTGGAACCCGACGGTGTACACCGGGTTCAGCGCCGTCATCGGCTCCTGGAAGATGACCGAGACGTCCTTGCCGCGGACCTTGCTCAGCTGCTTGTGGTTGAGCCCCAGCAGCTCGCGGCCCGCCAGCTTGGCGGAGCCCTCGGAGCGGCCGTTCGGCGGCAGCAGGCCGATCAGCGACATCGACGACTGCGTCTTGCCGGAGCCGGACTCGCCGACGATCGCGAGGACCTCGCCCGGCCGGACGTCGTAGGACACGTCCTCGGCCGCCGGGAACCACTCGCCGTCGACGAAGAACTCCACGCGCAGGTCGCGGACCTCGAGGATCGGCGCCTTGGCGTCGGCCGCGGGTGCCCCCGGGCTGGTGGCGTAGTCAGTGGTCACGGTTCACGAGATCCTTCCGTGGGACGACCCGATGTGTGCGGGCCGCGCGACGTCGAGAGGGGCGGACGTCCGCTGGTCTGGGACGATGGCCGCATGGTCTCGGCGGACGTGGTGGAGTACAGACCGGCCTTCGGCCGGGTGCTGGCGGTGGTCGTGGCGGTCCTGGGCCTCGGCGGCCTGGTGACCGGGCTGGTGGCCGACGCGGGGGCGACGTGGCCCTACGTGGCACCGGTGCTGCTGGTGGTGCTCTGGGTGTGGGCCGCCTACTGGCGCCCCGCCGTGCTGGTCAGCCCCGCGGGCGTCGAGCTGAGGAACGTCACCCGGACGATCGAGCTGCCCTGGCCGACGATCCAGCGGGTCGACACCCGCTACGCGCTCACGCTGCACACCGCGTACGGCGACTACGCCGCGTGGGCCGCGCCGGCACCGAGCCGGGCCCGGGTCGCGACCTCCGGCAAGGGGGACGTCGCGGACCTGCCCGGCTCGACGTACGGCCCCGGCGGCACGGTGCGCCCCGGCGACCTGGCGTCGAGCGCCTCCGGCCAGGCGGCCATCATCGTGCGCCGCCGCTGGGAGGAGCTGCGCGACGCGGGCGTCCTGGACGACCCGCGCCTCGAGCGCGCCACCCCGCGGGTGCGCTGGCACGCCGGCACGCTGGCCGCGATCGCCGTGCTGATCGCGGCCAGCGTGCTGACCGTGGCGCTCTGACACGTCAGGCTCGCGCCGCGGCCCGGGCCTGGGAGCGGGCCTTGCGGGCGTCCGCCTTCGCCAGGGCCCGCTTGGTCGGGATGCGCCGCTGCCGCGGGTCGAAGGCGTCGCGCAGGCCGTCACCGATGAAGTTCACGCACAGCGCGATCGTCACGATGAACAGGCCGGGCCACCAGAACAGCCAGGGCCGCGTGGCGAACGCGGTCTGGTACTCGTTGATGAGCTGGCCCAGGGAGACCTCGGGGCTGCTGATGCCGAATCCGAGGTAGGACAGCGCGGTCTCCAGCAGGATCGCGGAGGCCATGAGCAGCGTCGCGTTGACGATGATCACGCCGACCGCGTTCGGCAGGATGTGCTTGAACATGATCCGGGCGTTCGACGCCCCGGCCACCCGCGCCGCGTCCACGAACTCCCGCTCGCGCAGGGTGAGGAACTGCCCGCGCACCAGACGCGCCATGTTCGTCCAGGACACCAGCGACAGGGCGATGGCCAGCGACCACGGGTTCGCGCCGCCGACCAGCACGCCGAGGATGGCGCCGATCATGATGACCGGGATCGTGATGATCATGTCGGTGAACCGCATCAGCAGGTCGTCCAGGCGGCCGCGGAAGAAGCCCGCCAGCGCGCCGACGAGGACGCCGATCGTGGTCGACAGGAGCCCGATCACGAACATCACGGTGAGCGACTGCTGCGTGCCGCGCATGACCAGCGCGAAGCCGTCGTGCCCGATGTTGTCCTGGCCGAACGGGTGCTCGCCGAACGTGAAGCCGCCGTCCTGGAACCCCATGGTCGGGGCGCCGCCGGCGTTCACGATGTCGCTCGTCTCGCGGTAGCCGTACTTCCACCAGCCCGGGATCGGGCCCCAGCCGATGGACGTGGTCACCAGGATGACGACCGCGACCAGCACGACGGCCGAGATCATCGCGCCGCGGTGCCGCAGGAACCGCCGCAGGACGATGCGGCCCTGCGAGAGGCCCTCGACCTCCTTGAGCTCGATGGCGTTCTCGGTGTTCTCGACCGTGCTCTTCGGGTCGGTGATGCCCTCGTTGGGCTCGAGGGGAGGAGTGATGCTCATGAGTTCACCCGGATCCGGGGGTCGAGCGCCGCGTAGACGAAGTCGACCACGATGTTGGCGAGGACGAGGAGGGTGCCGGTCACGAGGAAGTACCCCATGATCGGGTCCGCGTCCTTGGCGCCCAGGGACTTGATGAACAGCGCGCCCATGCCGCTCCACGCGAAGATGCGCTCGGTGATGATCGCGCCGCCGAACAGGGCCGCGATGTCCAGCGGCACCACGGTGGCGAGCGGGATGAGCGCGTTGCGGAACGCGTGGCGCGTGGTCACGACCCGCTCCGAGAGGCCCTTGGCCCGCGCGGTGCGGATGTAGTCCTGGTTCATCACCTCGAGCAGGCTCGCCCGGGAGTACCGGGTGTAGCTCGCGAACGAGATGAGGATCAGCGCGATCGTCGGCAGCACCAGGTGCGTGAACTTGTCGAGCGACTCCACCCAGAAGTCGCCGGACAGGCCGGGCGTCTGCGAGCCGATCGTCGCGATCGGCCGGCCGTTGATCACCGACGCGTTCGAGTACGTGTACCAGACCGCCATGACGCGGTCGACGAAGATCAGCACGCCCACGCCCACGGCGGTGACGGCCGCGGCGCGCATCGAGACGGCGCGGTCGTACCCGCCGAACAGGTAGCCGACGACCAGGCCGACGACGATCGACGCGATCGCCAGCCCGACGATCAGCAGCCAGGTCGCGTTCACGAACGCGAACTGCAGCGGGTAGTAGAGCGCGGCGCCGATCGCGACCGTGGTCAGCGAGGCGTACAGCGCGCGCCGGTTGTCCAGGCCCGCGCTGAGCGCGACGACGCCGAACGCGATGCCGACGCCGAGGACGAGCACGCCCACCAGGCCGAGGCTCGGATTCAGCAGCCAGTCGGAGTTCGAGATGAACAGCAGCGCGGCGGCGGTGGCGACGAGCGCCGCCCCGAACGACACCCAGCGGGTCCGGGTGCTGCCACCGATGATCGACGACCAGAGCACGCCCGAGATCACGGACAGCAGGGCGATCCACAGCGGCGGGACCGCCGGGTCCGCGAGGAAGTCGTTGAAGCCGATGGCGCCCCAGAGCTTGAGGAGCACCGCGACCCAGAACGACGGCAGCGAGTACAGGACGAACGACAGGAACGTGACGCTGTAGTCGAACCGCGTGTACTGGCGCAGGGCCGACACGATGCCGACCAGGACGCCCAGGCCGATGGCGAGCAGCGTCGACGCGGCGACGAGCTGCACGGTGCTCGGGATCGCGGAGCCCAGCAGCGCCGTGACCGGCTGGCCGGAGACCCAGCTGGTGCCGAGGTCACCGGTGAACAGCGCGCCCAGCCACTTGAAGTAGCGGATGACGGGCGGGGTGTCCAGGTCGAGCGCCAGGGTGCGGGCCGCGATCAGCGCCTCCTTGTTCGGCGCCGTGCTCGTCCGCAGGTCCTCGAGGGGATCCAGGGAGTACGCCAGGAGCATGTAGACGATGAACGTCGCTCCGAGCAGCACGATCGCCGACGACACGAGGCGTCGACCGAGGAAGGTCAGGGTGGGCGCTGCGTTCCGGAACCAGGAACGGCGCGCCGTGACCGGTGCGTCGGGCGCGGAGCGCGCGCCGGAGGCACGGGTCGTCACAGAGGTGGCCATGGGGTCCTTGCCTCACGGGAAGGGGGGTACTCGCAAAGCGCAAGTGTAGGCACTCCGGATAGGGGTGCTGCGCCCGGGCCGGGGTCGGCCGTGGGTACCCGTACGGCTGTGGTACTGGAAGGGGCACGGCAACGGGGGTACCGCGGTGGCCGCGGTACCCCCGTGCCGGTGTCGCTCCTCGCCGGAGGAGCGTCAGGTCAGTGCGTCACTCGGTCTCGGTCGCCGTCGGCGCCTCGATGGAGTCGTCCGCGCTGATCTCCCAGTCCCAGTAGTTCCAGAAGATCGTCGGCGAGAGCGCGATGGTCGAGACGCCCTCGAGGACGTCGCGGTGCGCGACCACGCCGGGGAACTGGAAGATGTTGACGCCGAAGGCGTCCTCGTTGAGCTTCTGCTCGATCTGCGTGGCGAGCTCGATCTCCTTGTCGGAGTCCGTGTTCGTCGCGACCTCGGCCCACAGGGCGTCGACCTCGGGGTTCGAGTAGCCGCCGTAGTTGTTCTGGCCGCCGGTCACGTAGTTCGCCTCGGCGTTCAGGATGAACGTGTTGGTGGACTGCCAGCCGAACAGCGACGCGTCGTACGTGCCGGTGCCCAGGATCGTGCCCCAGTTGTCGTCACCGTTGTCGATGACGTTGAAGCCGGCCTGCGAGGCGGACGCCGAGATGAGCTGGAACTCGTTGGCGCGGCGCACGTTCGACTTGCCGTACAGGAAGCGGACGTCGACCGGGGTGGTCACGCCGGCCTCGGCGAGCAGCGCCTTGGCGCCCTCGATGTCGACCTCGGCCCAGGCGTCGGAGCCGTTGTTCGCGACGACCTCGTCGTAGCTGGGCGCACCCGGCACGATCAGGAAGGAGTCACGGGTGGTGGCGTCCTCCTGCAGCGGCTGGATGAGCTTCTCGATGATCTCCTGGCGCGGGATCGTCTTGAGGAACGCCTCGCGGACCTTGCGGGCCTTCTCGGCGTCGCCGCCGTAGGTCGCCGGGTCGAACGGGCCGCCGTTGTCGAAGGTCAGGTCGACGTGCTCGTAGGTGCCCTCGGGGGCCGAGGTGTAGGAGACGCCGTCGATGCCGTCGAGCGTCGCGAGGACGTCCACGGACGACTGCGGGGCGATGAGGTCGACCTCACCGTTCTGCAGCGCGGTCACCGACGCCAGCGGGTCCTCGGTGTAGCGGACCGTGATGGAGTCGACCTTCGGCTCCGGGCCCCAGTTGTAGTCCTCGTTGCGGGTCAGCGTGAGGTACTGGTTCTCGACGTAGTCCGAGATGACGTACGGGCCGTACGAGAGGTACAGGTCCGGGTCGTCCGGCAGCGAGGTGAAGTTGAACGCGTTCGTCCAGGTGTCCGCGATCTTCGCGAGCGCCGCGGCGTCGTTGTTCTCGAACGCGTCCTCGACGGCCTGCTTGGCCTCGGCCGGGTCGTCGATGCCGAGCGCCAGCTTGCCGACCACGTGGGCGGCGACCGGGCTGGGCTGGTTCATCGACACCTCCCAGTCGGAGCGCGGGGTGTCGTAGACGTACGTGACCGAGCGGCCGTCGTCGCCGATCTCCGGGAACTCGGAGATGGCGGTCATGGCCGGCGAGGAGGAGTCGAAGTAGACCTGGCCCTCGCCGACGATCGCGTTGCCCTCGTCGTCCGTCTCCACGTCGGAGGCCGCGACCGTGTCGAACTTGTCGTTCTGGGCGCCCCAGAACAGGATCATGTCCGCCGCGTCGACCGCGGTGCCGTCCGACCAGGTGACGCCCTCGTTGACCGTGTACTTGACGGTCAGCGGGTCCTCGGAGACGACCTCGTACGTGCCGAAGTCCTCGTTCTTCGCGAGGTTCAGGTCGCCGTCGTAGTAGTTGAAGAACGAGGTCGTCAGGTAGACGATGTTCGCGTTCGTCGTGGCGTTGCCGTTGGCCGTCAGGTTGTTGGTCGAGCGGAAGGGCTCGTTCCACCCGACGTTGACCGAGGTCGTCTCCTCGATCTCGCTCTGCTGCGCCGGGCTGGAGCACGCGGTGAGCACGAGGGCCCCCGCCGCCACCGCGGCCGCCGCGGCGCTGAATCGCCTGATCTTCAATGTTCCTCCTGTGAAGGTGGCGCCCACCCGTCCTCGCGCCGCGCGGGCCGACCTCCAGGGGTCGTCCCGAGCGCGGCAGACGTGCGGTCCCGCCGTGGATGGGGCAACGCTAGTGACCCCACTTGGGACAAAACGGACACATCCCCCCGTCGGGGGCGATCGTTACCGGATCGATACTGAGCAGTAGTGTCCAGCATTCAAGACGGAACCTGCCGGAAACACGGCGGAAACATGCCCGTCAGGGCATCCGCGGCAGGCGGATGCCCTCGCCCGGGGCCATCGGCTCAGCGCGGAACCGCAGCCCTGTGCTATGGGGCGACCGCCGGTCGCCCGCTCCCCCGGCGTCGGGACGCCCTCGTCCGCGCACCGGGTGTGACGAGCATCGCACGCGGCGCGCCGGGCGGCACGGCGGGGCGGCAGGCGGCATGGCGGGGACGGGGGCGGCACGGCGCGGGCGGAGGGCGGCACGACGGTGCCGCCCGACCCCTGGCGGACGGGCGGCACCGTCGGGCGCTCCGTCAGGCCGCAGCAGCCGCGGTCTCGACGTTCAGGATGTTCCCGTCCGGGTCGGCGAACCACACCGACCGCATCGCACCGTCCGTCAGCACGCCGTCGGACCAGGACCCGGACGGCAGCTCGAACGTCTGGAACTCCACGCCTCCGGAGCGCAGCGCGGCGACCTCGGCGTCGAAGGCGTCGCCGGGGACCTGGAACGTCACGGCGGTCGCCTGGTTCGTGCCGGCGTAGGAGGACGGGTACACCAGCATCCCGCCCTGCTTCGTCGCGTAGACGACGCCCATGCCCTCGGCGTCGTCGAGCCCCGGCACCTCCATCCGCCGGAAGCCGAGGGTCTGCTCGTAGAACTCGCGGGCGCGGCCCAGGTCCCGCACGGCGAGGCAGGGCATCGCGGGGTGGTCGGACAGCATCGTCGCCTCCAGCGCGGGCCCGCCGACGGTCGGCCGGCCGGCGCCCGCAGCGTACGGCGGACGGCTCGCAGCGGGGTCGCGGGGCCGGCGACGGGGCCGCGTCGCACCGCCCGCGTCGCACCGGCCCGCCGCGTCAGGCCGGCGCGGACCCGGCCCGGGCGCGGCGGCGGTAGGCGCGCGCCTTCATCACGTCGCCGCACTCGTCCATCGAGCACCACCGGCCCGACCGGTTGCGGGACCCGTCGTGGTACACCCACTGGCAGTCGGGGTTCGCGCACGCCTTGAGCCGTGCCCACTCCCCCGTGGCGACCGCCCGGTGCAGCGCCGCGAGCACACCGCCGACCAGCGCCGCCTCCGGGCCGGCCCCGGGTGCCGGGACCAGCGCGAGCGCGCCGCCGTCGGCCGGGGCGACCACGAGCGGGTACCGCGCCGCGAGCGCGCCGACCGCGGTCGCGTCGCCGCCGCCGAGGTAGCCCCGGAGGACGTCCCGCGCCTCGACGAGCGCCGCCGGGCCGGTGCCGCGGAGCCGGTCGACCCCGTGGAAGCGGTCGTCCGTGTTGAGCAGCGCGCGCAGCCCCTCGGTCGCGTCGGGCGCGACGCCGGGCTCGGCGCCGCGGACCACCCAGGCGTCGAGCGGGTCGGTCCCGGGGCTCTTGACGGCGGACATGGCCCTGAGGATAGTCGTCACCACCGTTCGGCGATAGCCGGTGACGTCCGCAGGGGCGACGTCACCGGCGCCGGACGCTCCGAGACGTCCCACCGAGCGAGAGCGAGCCGACGATGACGACGACCACCGACCGTCCGGGGTGCGACACCTCCGACCTGCTGCACATCCACCAGCTCTTCCGCCGGGCGTTCGCCGACGCGCCCGGACTCGTCCGCGGCGTGCGGGACGGCGACGTCGGCCGGATGCGGGTCGTCGCCGCGCACGTGCGGGAGGTCGCGACCGGCCTGCACCACCACCACGAGGGCGAGGACCAGCTGCTCTGGGACCGCCTCGAGCAGCGCTCCCCCGCCTGCGCCCTGCACGTCGGCCTGATGCGCGCGCAGCACGCGACCGTCGCCGAGCTGCTGCGGGACCTGGACGCCGCGCTGCCCGCCTGGGAGGACGGAGCGCCCGCCGCCGCCCGCGACGCGGTCGCCCGGGTGCTCGACGACGTGCACGCCCTGCTCGAGCTGCACCTCGGCCAGGAGGAGGACCGCATCCTCCCGACCGCGTCGAGCGTGCTCAGCCAGCGCGAGTGGGACCAGCTGCACGAGCACGGGATGGCCTCGGTGCCACGCAGCCGGCTGCTGATCCAGCTGGGCTGGATCCTGGACGCGGTGCCGCCCGCCGAGCGTGCCGGGTGGCTGCGCACCAACCTCCCGGCTCCCGCGCGCCTGCTCTGGCACACCGTCGGGCGGCGGCGGTTCGCCGCGCACCGCGCGCGGGTCTACGGCGTGGGGTGACCCGCGGGCCGTCGGGAGGTAACCCCGGCCGGGTGAGGCCGACCCACCCGCCCCTTCCTAGCGTGGACCTCGTCGCCGGCCACGGCGCGGAGAGGGGGCCACCATGTCCGCGGAGACCGCACCCACCACCGGCGAGCCCGCGGGGCGCCACCGCGCGGGCGACGCCCCCGAGCCGCCGGCCGCGGACGCGCCGGCGGCGCGCACCCCGGTGCCGGCCGCCCAGTGGATCTCCTGGGTCGCCCTCGCGATGATGACCACCAGCTCGGTGGCCAGCCTGCGCGCGGCGCCGACCATGGCGATCTACGGCCTCGCCGCCGTGTTCCTGTACGTCGTCCCGGCCATCGTGTTCCTGCTGCCGACCTCGCTGGTCTCCGCGGAGCTCGCCTCCGGCTGGAAGGGCGGCGTCTACAACTGGGTGTCCGAGGGCATCTCGAAGCCCGCCGGGTTCCTCGCGGTCTGGTGCCAGTTCGCGATGACGATCTTCTACTACCCGACGCTGCTCGGGTTCGTGGCCAGCACGCTCGCGTACGTCATCAACCCGGACCTCGCGACCAGCGGCGTGTGGACGGCCGCCGTCATCGTGGTCGTCTACTGGAGCGGCGTCTGGGTGTCGTCCCGCGGCACCAAGGCGATCGCGGGTCTCGCCTCCGGCGGCCTGATCATCGGGACGCTGATCCCCGGGGTGCTGCTCGTGACCCTCGGCGTCGTGTTCCTCGGGCAGGGCAACCCGTCCGCCGCGCCCATGGACGCCGAGCACCTGCTGCCCGCGTGGGCCGGCCTGTCCAGCCTCGTGCTGATCGTGAACAACTTCCTGTCCTACTCGGGCATGGAGATGAACGCGGTGCACGTGTCGTCGCTGCGCAACCCCTCGCGGGAGTTCCCGCGGTCGATGTTCCTGGCGATGGGGATGGTGCTGCTGATCTTCATCCTGCCGGCGCTCGCCATCTCCTGGTTCGTGCCGGCCGAGGAGCTGTCGCTCACCGCCGGGATCATGCAGGCGTTCGACGCGGTGTTCGCGCAGTTCGGCTGGCAGTGGCTGACCCCGATCATCGGGATCATGCTCGTCGCCGCCTCCGTCGGCGGGATGCTGACCTGGCTCGCCGGACCCTCGAAGGGCCTGCTGCTGATCTCCCGGCAGGAGGGCTACCTGCCGCCGTTCCTGCAGCGGCTCAACAAGAACGGCGTGCAGCAGAACATCCTGGTCGCCCAGGGCGCCGTCACCACCGTCATCGCCCTCGGCTACGCGCTGATCCCCTCGGTGTCGAGCGCGTACTGGGTGTTCTCGGTGATCACCACGCAGGTCTACCTGATCATGTACCTGCTCATGTTCGTCGCCGCGGTGCGGCTGCGGCGGCTGCACGCCGACCACCCGCGCGGCTACCGCGCCCCGATCATCCGCACGCTGTGCGGCGTCGGCTTCGTGGCCTCGGCGGCAGCCCTGCTCGTCGGGTTCGTCCCGCCGTCGCAGCTCGGCACCGGCAGCCCGTTGCTCTACGTCGTGGTCGTCGGCGGCGGCGCCCTCGGCCTCGGCCTGCTCGTGCCGTTCCTGTTCTACCGGTTCCGCAAGCCCACGTGGCGGCTCGCGGAGGCGCAGCAGCCGGAGGTGAGCGCGTCATGACCGTGCCCGTCGAGACCTCGACCCGCCGCGAGCGCGGCTGGGTCTACGGGGTGAGCATCGCGGTCCTCGCGGTGCTGGTGCTCATCGCCCTGCTGTCGTTCCGCTCCGCGCGGCAGGACGCCGAGGCGCAGGACAAGGCCCAGGAGCTGGTCGACGCGATGGCCGCGTCCGGCGCCGACCGGCTGCCGTCGGCCGACCGGGTCGCCGCGGTGCTCGGCACCGACGGCGGCGTCGTCTGCGCCGACCCGGCGTCCGCCCTCGGCAAGGCGGCGCTGTTCCGCGGCCTGGCGAACGGGGCCACGGGCCCGGGGAGCCGGCCGACGGTCGCCGCGGAGCGCGCCGTGCGCGCCGAGCTGCTCATCGTCGAGGTCTACTGCCCCGAGCACCTGGCGGACCTGCAGGCGGTGGTCGACGACCTGCGGCTCTCGGACACCGGGTCCTGAGGCCGCGGGCGCCGGACCCGTCAGGATCGGAGAAGCACCGGCCCGGCCCGGCCTCCTACCGTGGGCTCACGCACCGCACCCGGCCGAGCAGGAGGCACCGAGCATGACCGAGACCCGCGAGTCCACCGCGAACTTCACCGCCGAGGAGCGCGCCGCGATGCAGGAGCGCGCCGCCGAGGTCCGCACCGCCCGCAAGCGCGGCAAGGCCGCCGGCGACCCGGAGGCCGAGCTGCTCGCGAAGATCGCCGAGCTGCCCGAGGAGGACCGGGCGATGGCCGAGCGGATCCACGCGATCGTCCGCGAGGTCGCGCCCGGGCTCACCCCCCGCACCTGGTACGGGATGCCGGCCTACGGCGCCACGAAGGCCGTGCTGTTCTTCCAGCCGGCGTCCAAGTTCAAGGCCCGGTACGCGACGCTCGGGTTCAACGACGACGCGCGGCTGGACGACGGCGGGATGTGGCCGACGGCGTACGCGCTGACCCGGGTCGGCGACGCCGAGGAGGCGGCGATCCGGGACCTGGTGCGGCGGGCGGCCGGGGAGGGGTGAGGGCGGTCGGTCGAGCCGGTCACGCCCCGAGGAGGGCCGCGGTCGTCGCGCGCCGGAGCGCGGTGGCGGTCTTTCCCACTCCCTTGGGGCCGTCGAGGGCGATCGGCCGGCCGGTCACCGCTCCCCCGGCACGGGCGGCCGCCAGCCACCCTCCTCCCGCACCGCCCGCGCGATCCGGAGGCTGATCTCCCGCAGCTGCCGTGCCTGCGCCGCGGTCAGCCGGTCGAGCACCAACCGGTGCACCGTCGCGACGTGCCCGGGCGTCGCCGCCACGACCGCCGCCCGCCCGGCGTCGGTCAGCACGGCGAGCGTGTAGCGCCCGTCCGCGGGGTCCGGCTCCCGGTGCAGCCACCCCCGCCCCTCCAGCCGGGCCGCCGCGCGGGACAGCCGGGACAGGGTGCTGTTCGCGTAGTCGGCGAGCACGCTCATCCGCAGCGCGCCGTCGTCCGCCCGGCTCAGCGCGTAGAGCACCCCGTACTCGAAGTGCGTGATCCCGGCGTCCCGCTGCAGCTGCGCGTCGAGCGCGGGCGGCAGCCACTCCAGCACGGTGGCGAGCGACGACCAGGTTGCGAGGTCGTCGCCCTCGAGGTCGGCAGGGGGCTGCGCGGCGTCCGTCATGCGGGGCAGCCTAGCCTGGGCTGACTTGCCCAGGAAAGTCATCGACGCCTACGGTGACTTTCCTGAGCAAGTGATCGCCGCGCGGTGCGGCGGCACGGGGAGGACCACCATGGATCTGCAGCTGACCGGGACCCGGGCGTTCGTCAGCGGGTCGACGCAGGGCATCGGCCACGCGATCGCCGAGGCGATGCTGCGCGAGGGGGCCGAGGTCGTCGTCAACGGGCGCGACGACCGCCGGGTGCGGGACGCGGTCGACCGGCTGCGCGCCGCCGTCCCGGGGGCCGCGGTGTCCGGGATCGCCGCCGACCTCGCGGACGCCGACCAGGTGGAGCGGCTGCTCGACCGGCTCGGCGACGTCGACGTGCTGGTGAACAACGCGGGCGTCTTCGACGTCGCGCCGTTCGACCGGGCCACCGACGCCGACTGGCAGCGCTACCTCGACGTCAACCTGCTGAGCGGCGTGCGCCTCACCCGCCGGCTGCTCCCGCCGATGCTCGCCCGCGGCCGGGGCCGGGTGCTGTTCGTCAGCAGCGAGTCGGGCGTGGACGTCCCGGCCGACATGATCCCCTACGGGGTCACCAAGGCGGGGGCTCTGGCGCTGGCCAACGGCCTCGCCAAGACCACGCGCGGCACCGGCGTCACGGTCAACACGATCCTCGGCGGGCCGACCTACTCCGACGGCGTCGCACGCACGGTCGAGCAGATCGCGCAGGCCCAGGGCGTGCCCGCCGGCGACCTCAAGGACGCACTCGCCGCCGCCCGGACGACGTCGCTGCTGCAGCGGTTCCTCGAGCCCGAGGAGATCGCGCGGCTGGCGGTGTACCTGGCGAGCCCGCTGTCGTCGGCCACGAACGGCGCCGCGGTGCGGGCCGACGGGGGCGTGCTGACGACGCTGCTGTGAGGCCGTCGCCTCAGGCCCGGCGGGACGCCGTGATCGTGAACTTCGGGTTCCGCGCCACCTGCCGGGTCGGGCCGACCGCGGCCTGGAGGGCGGGCCGGTAGCCGAGCCCGGAGTTCCACACGCACCACAGCTCGCCGCCCGGGCGGAGCACCCGCGCCGCCTCGGCGAACAGCCCGCGCGCGACGCCGTCGTGCACCGCGGCGCCGACGTGGAACGGCGGGTTGAGCAGGACGAGGTCGGCGCTCGCGTCGGGGATCCCGGCCGTCCCCCGGGCCCGCTGCACGCGCACCCGGTCCCCGAGCCCGTTCGCCTCGACGGTCCCCCGGGCCGAGGCGACCGCGGCCGCGGACTCGTCGGTCGCGACCACCTCGACGCCCGGACGGGCGGCGGCCAGCGCGGACGCCAGCACCCCGGTGCCGCAGCCGAGGTCCACCGCGGTGCGCGCGCCGGGGACCGCGTCGGCCAGGTGCGCGACCAGGAACCGGGTGCCGATGTCGACGCGCGCGCCGGCGAACGCCGCCCCGTGCGCGCGGACGGTCAGGCCGAGGTCGTCGTGGCGCGCGGTGGCGGGCCAGGCGGGCGCGTCCTCGGTGCGGCGGGGCGCGGTCGCGTGCAGCACCCGGGCCTTCTGCCGCCCGCGGCTGGCGCGCACCTCCGCGAAGTGCTGCGCCAGCACCTCGTTCATCGTCCGCGACATGTGCTTCTCCCGGCCGCCCGCGACCAGGGTCACCGAGGGGTCCGCGTGCCGGGCGACGAGCCCGGCGACCTCGTCCAGGGCGTCGAGCGACCGCGGCAGCAGGAGCAGCACCACCCGGGCGCCCGCCACCAGCTCCCGGCCGAGGACGTCGAGCGACCGGAACGCGTCGGCGCCGCCCAGCCGGGCCGCGTTCTCCGCCAGTGCGAGCTCGCCGGTGAGCCGGTCGGTGTGCGCGCGGACCCCGGTCAGGCCGAACCGGTGGACCGCGCCGAGGGTCACCGCGCCGTACCGGTCGCCGAGCACGACGACCGTGCCGGGCGCGGCGCCGTCGAGCAGCGGCGCGGCCTCGTCCAGGACCAGCCGGTCGGCGGCGTCGACCGCGACCAGGTCCGGCGTCGCGATCTCGGGGTCGCAGCGCAGCGCGGCGAGCAGGTCCTCAGTCACGCGGCCCACGGGTCGACGACGTCGACCCCGGTCCCGTCGAAGTCCTTGACGTTCCGCGTCGCGCACGTGGCGCCGTGCACGCGGCAGATCGCCGCGATCTGGGCGTCCGCGGAGCGGATCGGCCGCCCCGCCCGCTCGCGCGCCGCGAGCACGTCCGCGTACTGCTCGGCCGCCCCGACGTCGAACGGGAGGATCGCCCGGGTCGCCCGGTAGGGCTCCACTGCCAGGTGGATCCTCTCGGCGAGGGCGGACCGGCGCTGCCCGTCGGGCAGCCGGCGCACGCCCGCCAGGAGCTCCGCGAGCGTCACAGCCGTGATCGCGACTTCGCCGGTCAGGGCCTCGAGCCACGTCACCACGCGCGGCTCGGGCTCCGGCCGGAAGATCTCCGAGATGACGTTGGTGTCGAGCACGATCACCCGAAGTCCACCGCCCGGGCGTCGTCGGTGCGCTCCGGCACGACGAGGTCGTCGACGCCGCCAGCCTGACGCGCCGCACGGAGCAGGGCCACGCCGATGTGCGGCCGGCGGGTGGCCTGCGTGAGGATGTCCCGCGCCTCGGCCTCCATGGAGCGGCCGTGCTCCTTCGCCTGGGCGGCGAGCTGCTGCTTGACGGACTCGTCGAGCCCGCGGACGACGATGGTGGACATGGCGGCGACCCCTCCCGCGGCGAGTGCTAGCCCTGATGCTAGCAGTCGGGTGCGCGGGCGGGGTGCCGGCCGGTCAGACGTTGAAGCGGAACTCCACCACGTCGCCGTCGGCCATCACGTAGTCCTTGCCCTCGATGCGCGCCTTGCCCGCGGCGCGCGCGGCGGCGACGGAGCCGGCCTCGACCAGGTCGTCGAACGAGATGACCTCGGCCTTGATGAAGCCCTTCTGGAAGTCCGTGTGGATCACGCCGGCCGCCTGCGGGGCGGTCCAGCCCTGCCGGATCGTCCAGGCGCGGGACTCCTTCGGGCCGGCCGTCAGGTACGTCTGCAGGCCGAGCGTGTGGAACCCGACGCGGGCGAGCTGGTCCAGGCCCGCCTCCTCCTGGCCGTTCTCGGCGAGCATCTCCTTGGCCTCGTCGGGCTCGAGCTCGACCAGGTCGGACTCGAACTTCGCGTCGAGGAAGATCGCGTCGGCCGGGGCGACGTACGCGCGCAGCTCGTCCTGCATCGCGGTGTCGGCCAGGCCGGCGTCGTCGGTGTTGAACACGTAGATGAACGGCTTGGCCGTCATGAGCTGCAGCGAGGCGAGGTCGGCCAGGTCGAGCCCGGCGGCCTTCGCGCCCTGGAACAGCGTCTGCCCGGACTCCAGCACGGCCTGGGCGGCCTGCGCGGCGGCGAGCTCGGCGGGGTCCGCCTTCTTGATCCGGACCTCCTTCTCCAGGCGCGGAACGACCTTCTCGAGCGTCTGCAGGTCAGCGAGGACCAGCTCGGTGTTGATGGTCTCGATGTCGTCCTTCGGCGAGACGCGGCCGTCGACGTGCACGACGTCGGGGTCGGCGAACGCCCGGGTCACCTGGCAGATGGCGTCGGCCTCGCGGATGTTGGCGAGGAACTTGTTGCCCAGGCCCTCGCCCTCGCTCGCGCCCTTGACGATGCCGGCGATGTCGACGAACGACACGGTGGCCGGGAGGATCCGCTCGCTGCCGAAGATCTCCGCGAGGGTGTCCAGGCGCGGGTCGGGCAGCGGCACGATGCCGACGTTGGGCTCGATCGTGGCGAACGGGTAGTTCGCCGCGAGGACCTGCGCGCGGGTGAGCGCGTTGAACAGGGTGCTCTTGCCGACGTTGGGCAGGCCGACGATGCCGATGGTGAGTGCCACGGGCGACCATCCTAGGGGTCGGGCGCCCCGGGCGGGCCCTCAGGCGAAGGAGCGGATGGTCTGCAGCAGCTCCGGCGCCCGCCGGTCGTACAGCCCGCCACCGACCCGCACGCCCACGACCAGCGCGGCCGCCCCGACGCCGAGCCCCACGACCGCGGTGAGCACCTGGAGCAGCGGGTGCCCGGTGACGACGGCGGCGATGCCGAGCCCGACCGTCGGCGCGCAGACCGCGAGCAGCAGGAGCATGCCGAGCGACTGGGTGAGCATCACGGCGAGCGAGGAGCCCTGCGGCGTGGAGAACGGGTTGTCCCCCGGCTTCGGCACCGGGTAGACGACGCGGGCCGAGTAGATCGAGGACGCCCCGACGCCCACGGCCAGCACCCCGAGCGACATGCCGAGCACCGGGACGGTGGCGTCCCACCGGCCCGAGACGCCGAGCACGAGGACGTCGGTCGCCAGCACCACCACGCCGCCGACGACCATGCCCGCGATCGCGCGGCCGGCCCGGTCGACCCGGCCGTCCACGGGTGCGGCGACGTGCGTCCAGAACGCGGTGTCGTCGTACGAGATGTCCGCGGACAGCGACCAGCCCATGACGAAGGCCACGACCACGCCCGCGCCGAGCACGATGCCCCCGCCTCGCCCCATGAACCACAGCAGCAGCACCATGACGGGGACGACGGCGACGGCCGCCGCGTACCGGGGGTCGCGGAGCCAGTAGGTGAGGCTGCGCGCCGCGACGGCGCCGATCGGGGTCGCCGGGAACCGGGCGAAGAAGCCCAGGCCCTCGCTCCGGGCGACGTGGCCCGCTCCGCCGGGCGAGCGCACCAGGGCCGCGGACAGCGCGCGGTCCCAGACGCCGACCAGGACCGCGAGGGTCGCCCCGGTCACCGCGAGCTTGCCGAGCGCCGCGAGCCAGGCGCCGGCCTGGACGTCCCCCGCGAGCGCCCACGGGGCCCCGAGCGGGGTCCAGCCGACGACCACGCCGACCTCGGGCAGCGCGTCGGCGACCGCCTGCAGGCCGGCGGTCGCGCCGAGCAGGATCGGGCCGATCAGCATGAGCGGGACGATCGCGAGCACGGCGGCGACCTCGCGGAACCGCCGGCCGCCGACGAGCGGCGCGAGCATCGTGGTGATCGCCCGGGAGCCGACGACGCAGACGGCGACGCCGAGCGCCCCGCCGAGGAGCCCGGCCGCGAGCGCGCCCGGCTCCCGCCACCACGCCAGGGCCGAGGCGCCGCCGAGGACCAGGGTCGCGGCGCCGGGCACGCCGACCAGTCCCGCGAGGGTGAGGCCGGTCAGCAGGTGCCGGCGGCGGATCGCGAACAGCTGGAACCGCTCGGGGTCCAGGGTGCTGTCCACGCCGAACGCGACGAGCGGCAGCAGCCACCAGCCGGCGACGAGCAGCGCGCCGCCCAGGACGACGACGGTGCGGGTGAGCTCCGGGTCGTCGCGCGCGCCGAGCGCCACCAGGCCGACCACCGCGAGCCCCAGCAGGAACAGCGCGTACAGGACGGACAGCACCAGGGCGACGACCTTCCACACGCTGCGCCGCAGCCCGTTGCGCAGCAGGGTCAGCTTCAGTCGGACGAGGTGCGCAACCACGCGAGCGCCCCCTCCGTCCGGCGGCCACCGACCAGCTCGACGAACCGGTCCTCCAGCGAGTCGTCCCCGCGCACCTCGTCGACCGTGCCCTGCGCGAGGACGTGGCCCCCGGAGATCACGGCGACGTGGTCGCACATCCGCTGCACCAGGTCCATCACGTGCGAGGACACCACGACCGTCCCGCCTCCGGCGGCGTAGGCCGCGAGGATGTCCCGGATGTTCGCCGCGGACACCGGGTCGACCGCCTCGAACGGCTCGTCCAGGACCAGGACCCGCGGCGCGTGCACGAGGGCGCAGGCCAGGCCGATCTTCTTGGTCATGCCCGCCGAGTAGTCGACCACCAGGGTGTCGGCGTCGGCGGTGAGGTCGAAGGTGCGCAGCAGGTCCGCGGTGCGGTCCCGGACGGTGTCCCGGTCCAGACCGCGCAGCAGACCCGCGTAGGTGACCAGCTGGGCCCCGGTGAGCCGGTCGAACAGCCGCATGCCGTCGGGGAGCACGCCGAGGCCGGCCTTGACCGCCGGCGGGTCCGCCCACAGGTCCTCCCCGCGCACCAGCACCCGCCCGAAGTCCGGTCGGAGCAGGCCGGTCGCCATCGACAGCGTCGTCGTCTTGCCGGCGCCGTTCGGGCCGACCAGGCCGTAGAACGAGCCCGTCGGGACCTCGAGGTCGACGCCCGCCACGGCGATCTTCGTGCCGAACCTCTTCCACACCCCTTGGATGGACAAAGCGGACATCGGCTCCATCGATCCAGCATAGGGGCGGGCGTGTCGGTGGCGCCTGGCAATCTGCAGGCATGGACACCGGACTCGTGCTCGCCCTCGCCGGAGCCCTCCTCGCGGGGCTCGCCCTCGGCTGGCTCCTGGCGGCCGGCCGCTCGGGGGCGCGGCTGCGCCGGGCCGAGGTGGAGGCCGCCCGCTGGCGCACCGCCGCCGAGCTCGGCGGCGGGACCGTCGACGCCGACCGGCAGGCGGAGCGGTTCCGCGCGCTCGCCGCCGACGCGCTGGCGCAGAGCAGCGAGCAGTTCCTCGCCCTCGCGCACCAGAGCCTCGCGGCGCGGCACCAGGAGCAGACCGGCGACCTCGCGCAGCGCGAGCAGGCGGTCCGCTCGATGGTCGACCCGCTGGCCCGCACGCTCGACGCGGTGCGGGCCGAGCTGCGCACGGCCGAGCAGACCCGCGCGCAGCACGACGCCGCGCTCGGCGAGCAGGTGCGGCAGATGCGCGAGGAGGCCGGGCGGCTGCGGGAGCAGACCGCGCAGCTCGTGACGTCGCTGCGCGCGTCGCAGGTCCGCGGGCGGTGGGGCGAGGTGCAGCTGCGCCGGGTCGTCGAGGCCGCCGGGATGCTGCCGCACGTCGACTTCGCCGAGCAGGACCAGGTCCGCACCGACGACGGGCTGCTGCGGCCGGACATGGTGGTGCACCTCGCGGGCGGCAAGCGGGTGGTGGTCGACGCGAAGGTGCCGTTCCTCGGCTTCCTGGAGGCGGCCGAGGCGACGGACCCGGCGGAGCGCGAGCGCCGGCTCGCCGCACACGCCCGGCACCTGCGCGCGCACGTCGACCAGCTCGCCGCCAAGCGGTACTGGGACCAGTTCAGCCCGTCGCCCGAGTTCGTCGTGATGTTCGTCCCGGCGGAGGCGTTCCTGCACGCGGCGATCGACGTGGACCCGGCGATCGTGGAGCGGGCCTTCGAGAAGGACGTCGTCATCGCGACACCGATGACGCTGCTCGCGCTGCTGCGCACCGTGGCGTACGCCTGGCGGCAGGACGCGCTGGCGAGCAACGCCCAGGCGGTGCTCGACCTGGGCAAGGAGCTGCACGGCCGGATCGCGACGCTCGGCGGGCACCTGTCCAAGGTCGGCCGGGCGATCGACTCGGCGGCGACGGCCTACAACCAGTCGGTCGCCTCGCTCGAGTCGCGGGTGCTGGTGAGCGCGCGGAAGTTCGCGGACCTGCGGGTGGTGGACGCCGGCCTGGAGACGCCGCCGTCCGTCGAGCGGCGGCTGTCCGTCGTGACGGCACCGGAGCTCGTGGCGTGGGAGACGCAGCAGGTCGTGGGGCTGGGGCCCGACGGGCCGGCCGCTCCGGGAACCGGGCGGCGGGCGGCCGACGCGCTCGGGGCGCTGGACGACGCGGTGCTCGGGGACGTGCGGCCGCCCGAGGCGGGGCCGGGCGGGGTCTGAGGCGCGCCCGGGCGGGCCGCGGGTCCGACCGGGCGGGTCAGACGGGGCGGGCCGCGGGTCAGACGGGTCGGACCGCCAGGTCCGGGCGGTCGCCGCGCCGCGGGCGCGGGTCGTCGCCGCCGGCCGCGCGCAGGTCCGCACGGAGCTCGCGCGGCAGCGAGAACATCAGGTCCTCCGTCGCGGTCCGCACCTCCTCGACGTCGCCGAACCCGTGCGCCGCCAGCAGGTCCAGCACGTCCCGGACCAGGATCTCCGGCACGGATGCCCCCGAGGTCACGCCCACCGTGCGCGCGCCCTCGAGCCACGCCGGGTCGACCTGCGCGGCGGTATCCACCCGGTACGACGCCCGGGCCCCGGCCTCCCGGGCGACCTCGACCAGCCGCACCGAGTTCGACGAGTTCGCGGACCCGACGGTGATCACCACGTCGCACTCGGGCGCGAGCTTCTTGACCGCCACCTGCCGGTTCTGGGTGGCGTAGCAGATGTCGTCGCTCGGCGGGTCCTGGAGCAGCGGGAACCGCTCGCGCAGCCGGCGGACCGTCTCCATCGTCTCGTCCACGGACAGCGTGGTCTGCGAGATCCACACCACCCGGCTCTCGTCCCGCACCACCACGTCGGCCACGGCGTCCGGCGAGTCGACCACCTGGACGTGCGCGGGCGCCTCGCCCTGGGTGCCCTCGACCTCCTCGTGACCGGTGTGCCCGATCAGCAGGATGTCGAGGTCCGCCGCTGCGAACCGCACCGCCTCCCGGTGCACCTTGGTCACCAGGGGGCAGGTCGCGTCGATCGTGCGCAGCGAGCGGGCCGCCGCGGCCGCGCGCACCGCCGGGGACACCCCGTGCGCGGAGAACACGACGCGGGCCCCCTCGGGCACCTCGTCGGTCTCGTCGACGAACACGGCGCCGCGGGCCGCGAGGGTGTCCACGACGTGCCGGTTGTGCACGATCTCCTTGCGGACGTACACCGGGGCGCCGTAGTGCTCGAGGGCCTGCTCGACGGCGACGACCGCGCGGTCGACCCCGGCGCAGTAGCCGCGCGGAGCGGCCAGCAGCACGCGACGGCCCGCGGTCGCGGGGCCGGGCTCGGTGCCGAGGGTCACGCGCCCATCGTAGGTCGCCCGGCGGGCGGCGGTCGGGCGAGCCGCCGCGCTGCGCCGAGGCAGGACCCACTCGTCGAGGCAGGACCCGCTCGACGAGGTAGGACCCGCGCGCCGACGTAGGACCGTCGGGGGTCCTATCTCGGCGCGACGGTCCTATCTCGGCGCGACGGTCCTTTCTCGGCGCGACGGTCCTATCTCGGCGCGACGGTCGGAGGGTCGGCGTGGGCCGCGCCGCGCGGTGTCGGGAGCGCGTGGCAGGGTGGGGCCCGTGCAGCAGCAGTCCTCCCCCACGACGCCCCGCGCGGACGCCGCCGGTGCCCCGGCACCCGGCGCGCCCGCCGAGCTGCCCGCCCGCGCGAACGAGACGACCGCCGAGCGCCCCTGGCCCGTGCGGCTGCTGTCGGTGAAGATCGCCGACTACGTCGCGAAGATGTCGCCGCTGTGGGTCGAGGGCCAGGTCGTCCAGCTCAACCGGCGCCCCGGCGCGAACATCGCGTTCCTCACCCTGCGCGACACGGACACCGACATGTCGCTGCCCGTGTCGATGCCCGCGGGCGTGCTGTCCGGCGCCGCGACCCCGCTCGCCGAGGGCGCGCACGTCGTGGTGCACGCCCGCCCGACGTTCTGGACGAAGCGCGGCACCCTGCAGCTGAACGCGGACGAGGTCCGCGCGGTCGGCGTCGGCGAGCTGCTCGCCCGGATCGAGCACCTCAAGCGGGTGCTCGCCGCCGAGGGCCTGTTCGACCCGGAGCGCCGGGTGCCGCTGCCGTTCCTGCCCGCGGTGGTCGGCCTGGTGTGCGGGCGGGAGTCGAAGGCGGAGCACGACGTGGTGGTGAACGCCCGCGCCCGCTGGCCCCAGGTGGAGTTCGTCATCCGCGAGGTCGCCGTGCAGGGTGTCGGCGCGGTGCCGCAGGTGAGCCGCGCGATCGCCGACCTGGACGCGGACCCCCGGGTCGAGGTGATCGTGGTCGCGCGCGGCGGCGGCTCGGTCGAGGACCTGCTGCCGTTCAGCAACGAGGCGATGGTGCGCGCCGCCGCGGCGTGCCGCACCCCGCTGGTGTCCGCGATCGGCCACGAGACCGACACCCCGTTGCTCGACCTGGTCGCCGACTACCGCGCGTCCACCCCCACCGACGCCGCGAAGCGGATCGTGCCGGACGTCGGCGAGGAGCGGGCCCGGGTCGCCCAGGCCCGCGCGCGCATCCGGTCGGCCGTCGAGCACCGGGTCGCGCGCGAGGCCGCCGGGCTGGAGCAGGTGCGCAGCCGCCCGGTGCTCGCCCGGCCGCACACGATCGTCGACACCCGGGAGGCCGAGGTGCTGCGCGCCCGGGACCACGCCCGCCGCAGCCTGGAGCACGCGCTGGCGGGCGCCGTCACCTCCACCCGGGCGCTGGCGGCGCAGGTGCGGGCGCTGTCCCCGGCGGCGACGCTCGACCGCGGGTACGCCGTGGTGCAGACCTCCGACGGCCGGGTGGTCCGCGAGGCGACCGAGGTCGCGGCGAAGGACTCGCTGCGCATCCGGGTGTCCCGCGGGGAGCTCATGGCCACCGTGCTGGCGGTCGCCCCGGGTCGCAGGCGCCCGGCCGCCGCGGACGACGCCGAGGCCTGACGGCCGGGGAGCGCCGGGGGCGGGCCGCCCGGGCGACCGGGGCGTCGTCACGGACCGGCCGGCCCGCGCCTCACTTCCCGTGCGGGTCCCGCTGGTTCAGCGCCGCGACGACCTGCGGGTAGTCCCCGCGGGCCTCGCCGTACCGGAGGAACTTCACGCGCTCGACCTGGATCTCCGTGGCGTCGGGCTGCGCCTCGAGCAGCGCCATCACCTCGGCGACGAAGTCGCCGAGCGGCATCGCGTCCGCGTTCTCCCGGTGCCCCGGCATGAGGTCTGTCTGCACCGACGGCGGCTCGAGCTCGACGACCCGCACGCTCGTGCCGGCCAGCTGCAGCCGGATCGACTCGCTGAGCATGTGGATGAACGCCTTGCTGGCGTTGTAGGTGGGCGTGACCTGCAGAGGGGCGAACGCCAGCCCCGAGGAGACCGTGAGGATCGTGGCGTCCGGGCGGCTCTGCAGGTGCTCGACGAACGCGGCGATCAGCCGGATCGGCCCGAGCACGTTGGTGGTGACGGTCTGCTCGGCGGTGGCGAGGAACCCGGCCGGGTCGGTCCAGTCCTCGACCCGCATGATGCCGGCCATCGGGACCAGCACGTTCACGTCGGGGTGCTCGGCGATGACCCGCTTCGCGACCTCGGCGACGTCGTCGGCGTCGGCGGTGTCGATCCGGTACGCGTGGATGCCGGGGTGCTCCGCGGTGACGCGGTCGAGCAGCTCGGTGCGCCGGCCGCCGACGATCACCTCGTTGCCCCGCTCGTGCAGGGCGACGGCGAGGGCCAGGCCGATGCCGCTCGTGGCGCCGGGGATGAAGACGGTGTTCCCTGTGATTCGCATGCCTCGAGTCTTCGGCGCCCCGCACGGCCCCGCCAGAGAGCGGTTGTCGGGGGACCGCCGATCCCTGGTTGCGCACCGGCGCCCCGCCGATACTGCTCGGGTGGATCGCGACGCGCTGGCCGACTTCCTGCTCCGGCACCGGGAGGCGCTGCGCCCGGACGACGTGGGGCTGCCCCCGGGCGCGCGGCGCCGGGCTCCCGGCCTGCGCCGCGAGGAGGTCGCGCAGCTCGCGGTGATGTCGACGGACTACTACACCCGGCTCGAGCAGCGCCGCGGCCCGCAGCCCAGCACCCAGATGCTCGGCTCGCTCGCCCGCGCTCTGCGGCTGACGCCGGACGAGCGCGACTACCTGTACCGCGTCGCCGGGCACAGCGCCCCCGACCGCGCGGCGCGCGAGGACTACGTCGCCCCCGGGCTGCTGCGGGTGCTCGACCGGATCACCGACAGCCCGGCGCTGATCCTGGACGGGCTCGGCCGCACGCTGGTGCAGAACGACCTGGCGCGCGCGCTGTTCGGCCCCGTCGAGCAGCTGACCGGCTGGGAACGCAGCGCGATCTACCGCTGGTTCGCGCACCCGGAGACCGAGCGCCTGATGTACCCCGCCGAGGACCGCGACCGGCAGAGCAGGGCGCAGGTCGCCTCGCTGCGCGCGACGCTCGGCGCGGAGGGACCGCGTTCCCGGGCCGCCGAGCTGGTGCGCGCGCTGTCCGCCCGGAGCCCGGAGTTCGTCGCGATCTGGGAGGCCCACGAGGTGTCCCGGCGGTTCGAGGACCACAAGACGCTGGTGCACCCGCGGGTGGGGCCTGTCGAGGTCGACTGCCAGGCGCTGTTCACGGAGGACGGGTCGCAGACGCTGCTGGTGCTCACGGCGGCGCCCCGCAGCGAGGCCGAGGGGCGGCTGCGGCTGCTTTCCGTGCTCGGCACCCAGGAGTTCGCGGCGCGGGAGGGCTGAGCGACCCCCGGGTGGGCGCGAGGTCGGCGGTCGTTGGTTAGATGGTGCCGTGAGCGACACCTCCCCCGCCTCCGACTCCCCCGGCGCCCCCGGCGTCGCCGACCTGTCCTACGAGGAGGCGCGCGACGAGCTCGTCGCCGTCGTCTCCCGGCTGGAGGCCGGCGGCGCGACGCTCGAGGAGTCGCTCGCGCTCTGGGAGCGCGGCGAGGCCCTGGCCGCGCGCTGCCAGCAGTGGCTGGACGGCGCTCGCGCCCGGCTGGACGCCGCCCGCGCGGCCGACGGCGCCGGGGACGACGCGGGCTCCTGACCGCCCGGGCCGGCGGCTCCGCGTCGCGCGGGCGCCGTCCAGCCGGGCGCGGGCCTGTGG
>NZ_JAKRMS010000150.1 GCF_022346185.1 Cellulomonas sp. ACRRI
GTGAGCACGGCGACGAACCCGGCGACCGGGGCGCGGGCGGCGGGGACGACGCACCCGCGCCCCGGTCGTCTCAGGGGTGGCTCCGCGGCACGCCCCCGGGCCGGAGGGGGGCGCGACGTGCTGACACCCTCTCTACGGCCCGCTCGCCCCGGGCGGATGCACCGGGGGCTCAGGAAGTCCGCCGGTCCGTCCCCGTGCGCCGCGGCGCCCGGGACGCTCCGCGCGCCCCCGCCGGGACTAGCGCAGGAACCCCGTGACGACGTCGTGCAGCGCCGCCGTGGTGAGCGCGAGGCTCGCCACGTCCACGCGCTCGTCGTGGCCGTGGAACAGGCCCCGCCACGTCCCCGCGTCCCAGTGGGGCGAGAGCAGGCCGAAGCCGTACGCCGGCACCCCGCGCCGCCGGTAGAACCGGCCGTCCGTGCCGCCGGTGCCGAGCGTGGGCAGCACGGGCGCCCCGCCGGTGCGGTCGCCGACGGCCTTCTCGATCACCCGGTAGAGCTCGGTGTCCGTCGGCGACAGGGACGGCTCGCCCCACCGGTCGCCCTCCACGACGACGTGCGGCGCGAGGTCGCCGACGGCCTCCGCCAGCAGCGCGTCCACGTCCGCCGGCCGCGCCCCGGGGAGCACCCGGATGTCGAGCGTGATCTCCGCGTGCCCGGGGATGACGTTCGGCTTGCCGCCGGCGTGCAGCACGGTCGGGGCGACCGTGGTGTGCGTGGTCGCGTGCGCCACGGGGGCGATGGCGCCGAGCAGCGGGAGCACCTCGTCGAGGCGGTCCGGGTCCAGGGCGGCCGCCCGGACGTCCGCCGGCAGGTCGAGCGCGTCGACGTACCGCCGCCACAGGTCGCCGATGACGACCGGCCCGCGCAGCGCCGCGATCCGCCGCACCGCCTCGGCCGCGATCACGATCGCGTTCCGGCTCCCCCACGGCCCCGAGCCGTGGCCGGGCGTGCCGACGACCCGCAGCTGCCGGCCGGCGCCGCCCTTCTCCCCCACGGCGAGCGTGCGGTGCGCGCCGACCGGGACGCCGCCCGACTCGGTGAGCACGTGGTCGGCCCGCACCAGGTCCCAGCGGTGCGTGGTCAGCCAGTCGACGCCCCACACGCTGCCGTGCTCCTCGTCCGCGACCGCGGCCAGCAGCAGGTCCCCGGACAGCCGCGCGCCCGACGCCGCGACCGCCCGGGTCACCACGGCGTACGCGGCCGTCAGCCCGAGCATGTCGATCGCGCCCCGCCCCCACACCCAGCCGTCGACGAGCTCGCCGCCGAACGGGTCGCGGGTCCAGCCGTCCGGCTCGACGGGGACGACGTCGGTGTGCCCGACCAGGCCGAGCGACGGGGCGCCCGGGACGCGGCCCGCGATGCGGGTCACCAGGGACGCCCGGCCGGGCTGCGGCTCGACGATCTCCAGGTCCAGGCCGGTGCCGTCCAGGTAGTCGGCGATCGTCCGGGCGTTGCGGATCTCCTGGCCGGAGTCGACGGTGCCCTCGTTCACGCAGGCGTTCCGGATCAGCGCCTGCAGCAGCTCGGTGGTCTCGCCGGCCAGGCGGGCGGCGTCGGGGAGGGCGGTCATCGGGCCGCCGCCGGTGCGGTGCGGGGGCGGGGGCGGCGGCCCGGGATCGCCGCGACGAGCTCGCGGGTGTAGTCCTCGCGCGGGTCGAGCAGGATCGCCTCGGCGGTGCCCTGCTCCACGAGCCGCCCGTCGTGCAGCACACCGACGTGGTCGGCGACCCGCCGGACCACCGCCAGGTCGTGCGAGATGAACAGGTAGGTCAGGCCGTGCTCGGCCTGGAGCCGGACCAGCAGGTCGAGGATCTGCGCCTGCACGGACACGTCGAGCGCCGACACCGGCTCGTCGAGGACCACCAGGTCCGGGCGCAGGGCGAGCGCGCGGGCGATCGCGACCCGCTGCCGCTGCCCGCCCGAGAGCTCGCGCGGGCTCCGCCGGGCGGCGTCGGCGGGCAGGGCGACGTCGGCGAGCAGCTCGCGCACCCGCTCGGCGCGCTCGACCCGGGTGCCGACGCCGTAGGCGCGCAGCGGCTCCGCGATCACCTCGGCGACGGTGAACCGCGGGTCGAGCGACGCGTACGGGCTCTGGTAGACGACCTGGAACCCGCGGCGCAGCCGGCGCAGGGTCTCGCCGCGCGCGCCAGTGACGTCCTCGCCGCGGAACCGCACCCGGCCCGCGGTGGGCTGCTCCAGGTGCAGGGCCAGGCGGGCCGTCGTGCTCTTGCCGGAGCCGGACTCGCCGACCAGGGCGTACGTCGTCCCGCGGTCGACCCGCAGGCTCACGCCGTCGACGGCGACCAGCGAGCGCGCGCCCGCGGCGCCGCGCGGCCGCGGGAACTCCTTGCGGACGTCGACCAGCTCCAGCACCGGCGCCACCTCGGCGGCGGGCGCCGCGGGGGCCCCGGTCGCGGTCGCCGTGGGCCCGGACGCCACCAGCCGCCCGTCCGCGAGGCTCGGCGCCGCCGCGATCAGCTGCCGCGTGTACGGGTGCCGCGGGGCCCCGAGCACCTCGTCGGCGGTGCCCTCCTCGACCACCACCCCGTGCTCCAGCACGACGATCCGGTCGGCCCGGTCCGCGGCGACCCCGAGGTCGTGCGTGATGAGCAGCAGCGCCGTCCCGCGGTCGCGGACCAGCGTCTCCAGGTGGTCGAGGATGCGCCGCTGGACGGTGACGTCGAGGGCGCTGGTGGGCTCGTCCGCGACGACCAGCCGGGGCCCCGCCGCGATCGCGACGGCGATGAGCACCCGCTGCCGGAGGCCGCCGGACAGCTGGTGGGGGTACTGCCGGGCCCGCGCGGCGGGATCGGGGACCCCGGCCTGCTCCAGCAGGGTGACCGCGCGGCGGCGCGCCTCCCTGCGCCGGGCGAGCCCGTGGATGACCAGCACCTCGGCCACCTGGTCGCCGACGCGCTGCACCGGGTTGAGCGACACCGTCGGGTCCTGCGGGACCAGCCCGACCTCCCGGCCGCGGACCGCCTGCCACTCACGCTCGGTCAGGTCGGACACGTCCCGCCCGCCGAGCCGGATCCGGCCGCCGGTGACCGACCCGCCGCGGGCCAGCAGGTGCAGGGCCGCGTGCGCGGTCGTGCTCTTGCCGGACCCGGACTCGCCGACCAGCGCGACGACCTCGCCCGGCCGGACCCGCAGGTCCACCCCGCGCACCGCCCGGTACACCTGGCCGTCCCGGGTCCGGTACCCGACCTCGAGGCCCTCGACCTCGAGCACGGGCGTCGCGTCGGCGTCGACCCGCGCCGGGGCCCGGTCCTCCTGCACCTGCGTCACTGGTCCTCTCCCGTCGTCTCGAGCGCCCGCGCGACCCGGTTGGCGGACAGCACGACCGCCACGATCACGAGCCCGGGCAGGGTGGTGAGCCACCAGGCGGTGGCGAGGTAGTCGCGGCCGCCGGAGATCAGCGACCCCCACTCGGGGGTGGGCGGCGGCGTGCCGTAGCCGAGGAAGCTCAGCGCGGACACCGCCAGCACCGCGCCGCCGAACTCCAGCGCGACGAGCGCGAGGACCGGCCCGGCGGAGTTCGGCAGCACGTGCCGGCCCAGCACCGACCACCAGCGGGCGCCCGACGCGCGGGCGGCCTCGACGTAGACCGAGGTCGACGTGCGCAGCACCTCGGCGCGCATGACGCGGGCGAACGTCGCCACCGCCCCGACGCCGACCGCCACGGCGATCTTGGTCGGCCCGGTGCCGAGCGCGGTGATGATCGCCAGCGAGAGCAGGATGCTGGGCACCGCGAGCAGCACGTCGACCGCGCGGCCCACGACGTCGTCCACCCAGCCGCGCAGGAACCCGGCCAGCAGCCCGAGGGCCGACCCGACCACCAGACCGACGACCACCGCGAGCGCCGTGGTCCGCAGGGACAGCGAGGCGCCGTGCACGACCCGGGTCCACACGTCGCGGCCCAGGTGGTCGGTGCCGAACAGGTGCTCGGCGGACGGCGGCAGCAGCCGGTCGGCCGGGACGCCGGTGATCGGGTCGCCGGACGCGAACACCGCGGGCGCGGCGGCCCACGCGGCGACCAGCAGCAGGACCAGCCCCGCCACCACGAGCCCCGGGCGGCGGAGCAGGTACCGCCCCGCCCGCGCGGCCCACGGACCGGCGGACCCGGCGCCCCGCGCCCGCCCGTGCCGCAGGATCGACCGGGCGTCCTCGCGGTCCGCGATCTCGATCCCGTCGGGGGTGCGGGTGGTCGTGGCGGTCACGCGGCCACCGCCTTCCGGGTCGGGGCCCGCTCGATGCGCGGGTCCAGCAGCGGGTAGAGCAGGTCGACGACGAGCGTCGTGACGACGAACACCAGCGCCGAGAGCGCGACGACCGCGAGCACCACCGGCACGTCCTGGGTGTTGACCGACTGCACGGTGAGGCGACCGAGCCCGACCCGGGAGAACACGGTCTCGGTGACGACGGCCCCGCCGAGCAGTCCGCCGACCAGGACGCCGAGCATCGTGAACGCCGGGATCGCCGCGTTGCGCAGCGCGTGCCCGAGCTGCACCCGGAGCCGCCCGGCCCCCTTGGCGCGGGCGGTCTCGACGTACGGCTCGCCGAGCGTGCCCCGCAGGCTGCGGGACAGCACCTGCGCGAGCTGCGCGCCGGGCGGGATCGCGAGGGTCACGGCGGGCAGCACCAGGCTCTGCCAGCCGGCGTTGCCGATCGCCGGCAGCAGGCCGGCGCGGAACGACAGCCACTGCAGCAGGACGAGCCCGATGAAGAACGTCGGCAGCGCGACCCCGACCGGCGGCAGCGCCGACAGCACCTGGCGCAGCCACCGGCTGCGGGGCAGCACGCTCGCCACCGCGAGCGCCGTGCCGCCGAGCACCGCGAGGGCCAGGGCGACGCCCGTCAGCAGCAGGGTCTGCGGCAGCGCCTGCGCCACCAGCGAGCCGGCCGGCGCCCCCGACTGGTACGACGGCCCGAAGTCGAGCCGGACCGCGCCCCCCAGGGCGTCGGCGTACTGGACCAGCACCGGCCGGTCCAGCCCGTACCGGGCGCGCAGGTCGTCCAGCAGGGCCGGGTCGACCGACGCCACCTCCCCGCCCGACCCGGCGGCCAGGGCCGCCGGGTCGCTCGGGAGCAGGTAGAGCACGAAGAACGCGATGGTGAACGCGGCCCAGAGCACGAACAACCCCTGGGCGGCGCGGCGCGCGACGTACCGGGCCATCAGGACGGGTCCACCCACGCGCCGTAGAAGTCGAGCCGGCTGGAGCCCTCGAAGGTGAGCCCGTGCACGCGGTCGGCGGCGGCGATCGTGGTCGACAGCTCGTAGACCGGGATGGCGTGGCCGTGCTCGACCAGCAGGCGGGAGGCCTCCTCGATCAGCTGCCCGCGCTCGTCGGGGTCGGTGGCCGCGGCGGACCGGTCGAGCAGGTCGTCGACCTCCTCGGCCGGGCGGTCGTTGATGTTGCGCGCGTTCGCCGAGAAGATCAGCCGCAGCACGTCCGGGTCCGACCGGGTGAGGTTGTAGTAGTCGAAGTCGAAGTCGCCGCTCTCCTTGATGGCGGTCGACTCGGCGATCTCGACGTGCTGCAGCTGCAGGTCCACGCCGATCTGGCGCAGCTGCTGCTGCACGAGCTCCAGCGGCGCCGGGTCCTGCCAGAACGTCACCGTGGTGGACAGCTTCTGGCCGTCCTTCTCCCGGATGCCGTCGTCGCCGACCACCCAGCCCGCGTCGTCCAGCAGCTCCTCGGCGCCGTCGGGGTCGTAGGCGAGCAGGTCGCCCAGGTCCGCGGCGAGCGGGGTGGAGTGCGAGAGCACGCCGGTCGCCGCCTGGTCGCGCTCGGTGAGCACGGTGTCGACGATCTGCTGCCGGTCGATGCCCTTCGAGATGGCGACCCGCACGGCCTCGTCGGACGCGAGCGGGCTCGACTCCTTCGGGAACAGCTGGTACGCGACGCCGGGGTTGGCGCGCTGCTGCAGCCAGAAGCCGTTGCCGTCGAACTGCGGCTGGTCGACGGCCGCGATCGCCGCGGTCGCGTCGATCTGGCCCGAGGCCAGGCTGCCGGCGCGCACCGACGACTCCGGGATGACCTGGAACGTCACGGTGTCGAGGTAGGCCTCGCCGGTGTGCTCGTCGGCCTCCGACGACCAGTCGTAGCCGGGCACTCTTGTCAGGACGATCTCCTGGTCCTGGGTGTACGACTCGACCTGGAACGGGCCGGAGCCCACGTAGTCGCCGGCGCAGCGCTCCTCGGGCGTGAGGTCCGCCGAGGCGGGCGACAGCAGGCCGAGGGAGAACGTCGAGGTGGCCTGGAGGAACTGGGCGCTCGGCTGGGCGAAGTCGACGGTGAGCGTCTGCGCGTCGGCGACCGTCGTGCCCTCGTAGCCGACCAGGTACTGCGAGCCCAGCGACGCCGTGGCGCCGAGCGCGACGATCGCGTCGAAGTTCGTCTTGACCGACTCCGCGTCGATCGGGGTGCCGTCCGCGTAGGTGGCGCCCTCGCGCAGGTGGAACGTGTAGCTCGACGCGTCGTCGCTCACCTCCCAGCTCTCGGCGAGCCACGGCACGATCTCGCCGGTGTCCGGGTCCTGCGCGGTGAGCGAGGCGACGGTCTGCCGGGCGACGGCGATGGCGTCGTTGTTGCCGACCTGCTGCGGGTCGATGCACCGCGAGTCGACCGTGATCGCGAACCGGAGGTCGCCGCCGGCCACGGGCTCGGCGTCGGCGCCGGTCGAGGCGTCGCCGGACCCCCCGCCGCTCCCGCCGGAGGAGCAGGCGGCGAGCAGCAGGGCGGTGGTGGCGAGCGTGGCCGCGGCGGCGGGGCGGGCGCCCCGGCGTCGGGTGGGCGTGGTCATCGGTGCTCCTGGGATGGGGTGGGGTGGTGGTCGGGGGTGGCGGGTCAGCCGGCGACGGGAACGGCCGGAGCCGCGTGGTCGACCGCGGTGAAGCCGGCGGCGCGGCGGGGGTCGGCGGCGCTCCACAGGTCGGTGCGCACCTCGGCGCGGACCAGCGGAGCGACCTCCTCGGCGAACCGGCGCAGGACGTCCTCCTGCTCGGCCGGGTCGAGCAGGTGGTTCACGGAGACGGACTGCAGGACGTGCCCGTAGGTCGCGTGGTAGTCGAGGATCTTCTCGGCCACCCGCTCCGGGGAGCCGACCAGGGCGGGGCCGCGCTCGACGGCCTCCTCCAGCGTGCGGAAGGACGGCGCCTTCCCCACGGCGTCGGCGCCGTAGCCCCGGCGGGCCGCCGCCTCGACCTGGCCCTGGTAGAGCGGCCGGTACTGCGCGACGGCCGCCTCCGTGGTGTCCGCGAGGAACAGCCCGCCGGAGCCGGAGCCGACGTACGCGCGGGCCGGGTCGTGGCCGTGCGCGGCGTACCGCTCCCGGTAGTGGTCGATGAGCGCGGCGTAGTTCTCCCGCGGCTGCAGGGCGTTCGCGGTGACGATCGGGTCGCCCCACCGCGCCGCGAGCTCGACGGCGAACCGCGAGGTCGCCGAGCCGTGCCAGATCCGGAACGGCCCGGCGTACGGCCGCGGCAGCGTGGTGGCGTGCTCCAGGCGGTGCCGGTGCCGCCCCTCCCAGGTCACGTCCTCGGAGGACAGCAGCAGCCGGAGCAGCTCGTAGTTCTCCGTCAGGTACTCGTACTGCCGGTCGATGTCGAGTCCGAGCAGCGGGTACTGCAGCACCTCGTTGCCCTTGCCGATGACGATCTCGAGCCGGCCGCGGGACAGCTGGTCGACGGTCGCCAGGTCCTCGGCCACGCGCACGGGGTCGAGCAGCGACAGCACGGTGACGCCCGTCGACAGCAGGATCCGGCTGGTCGACGCGGCGATCGCGCCGAGGATCACCGTGGGTGCCGACGACAGCACGTCGCCGGCGTGCCGCTCCCCCACGGCGAACGAGTCGAAGCCGAGCTCCTCGGCCAGGACGGCGTGCCGGACGGTCCGGGCGAGCCGGTCGGCCGGCGGCACCGCCTCGCCCGTGACGGGGTGCGGCGGGTTGAAGACGATGTCGAGCAGCTGGAAGCGCACGGCCGGCCCCCCGCTCAGGCCGCGGCCGACGCGGCGGCCTCGCGGTCGCGCGCGGCGACGCCCTCGCGGACCAGCGGGATGACGTACCGGCCGAAGTCGACCGCGTCGTCCAGCAGGTCGTAGCCACGGGCCGAGATGACCCGGACGCCCCGGTCGTAGTACGCGAGCAGCGCCTCCGCGACCTGCTCGGGCGTGCCGACCAGCGCGTTGGAGTTGCCCGCGCCGCCGGTGGCCTTCGCGGTCGCGGTCCACAGCACGGAGTCGAACCGGTCGCCCTGCGCCGCGATCTCCAGCAGCCGCTGCGAGCCGGCGTTCTCCGGGGCGTCGACCGGGTGCCGCGTGCTCAGCACACCGCCGAGCGCGGCCTTGCGCGCCTCGATCGCGTCGAGGACCCGGTGCGCCTTCTCCCAGGCCAGCTCCTCGGTCGGCGCGATGATCGGCCGGAACGCCGCGTGGATCCGCGGCGGCGTCGCGCGGCCCGCGGCGGCGGCCTCGGCGTGCACCCGGTCGATCTGCTCCTGGGTGCGGTCCAGCGGCTCGCCCCAGACGGCGTAGATGTCCGCCTCCGCGGCGCCGACCCGGAACGCCGCGTCCGAGGACCCGCCGAACGAGATGGTCGGCACGTGGCCGTCGACGGGCCTGGTGTCCAGGTGGAAGTCGGCGAAGTCGTAGAACCGGCCGTGGTGGTCGAACGGCTCGGCGGAGGTCCACGCCCGCCTGACGATCTGGATGTACTCCTGGGTGCGGGCGTACCGCTCGTCCTTGGTCAGGGTGTCGCCCTCGCGGCCCTGCTCGTGGTCGTTGCCGCCGGTGATGAAGTGCACCGAGAGGCGACCGCCGGACAGCTGGTCCAGGGTCGCGAACGTCTTCGCGGCGTAGGTCGGGTACGAGACGTTCGGCCGGTGCGCGAGCAGCAGCTCGATCGAGTCGACCCGGGAGGCGACGTAGGCCGCGAGCGCCGCCGGCTCCGGGCCGGACGACCCGTAGGCGAACAGGACGCGGGTCCAGCCGTTGTCCTCGTGCGCCCGGACGATGCGCTCCAGGTAGCCGGGGTCGAAGGGCCGGGTCGTGGCGGCGCGCGTCTCGGACGCGTCGTTGGTGGTGGCGATGCCGAGGAACTCGACGGGCATGGCGGGGTGCTCCTTCGTCTTCTTCCCGCCGAGATAGGGCCTGCGCGCCGAGATAGGGCCGCGCGGGGTCCTATCTCGGGGCGGGGGTCCTACCTCGGCGCGGGGTGCGGGCG